>JABDDC010000003.1 GCA_013287815.1 Chlamydiota bacterium | reverse complement strand
ACAATGGCAAAAGAGATATAAAAAGGCCATGTGACCACTTCTCCAAGGAAAATCCAACCGTACAGAGCTGTAAACAGCGGAGTTGTCAGTCCGGCAAAGGAGATAAAAGTGGCGGAATAGCGCTTTAGCAAGGTTCCATAGAGGTTATAGCAGATCAAGTTAGATACGATGATCAGTAAAATCGTACACTCCAAATAGATGGAAAAGTTCGAGACTGGAATCGGATCCCAGGTTTCCATTGCAATCGATTGCATGAGGGCAAAGGTCCCACCCATTAACATGCTGGTCCCGTTGGCGGTCAGGGGGGAAAGTTTGCTGTCTTTTACCAGTTGCATTAAGAGGATCCATCCGTAAACACTGCATACGGCTGCAATCATCACGGCGATCTCGGCCCAGGAAAAAATCAGGAAATACCCTGTCTCCTCCTCAGTCGCTGTGTGGCTCATTAAGATAGGAATGAACCCGGCAAATCCGATCAACAGTCCTGCCCATTTCTTGAAAGATAATTTCTCAGCAAAGAGAAGGTAGCAGAATAAGGCTGAGAAGAAAGGGGAGAGACTGTAAATGAAGCAGGTTTTAAATGAGGTGAGGTACTTTAATCCCCAGAATTCTAGTACATTAGTTAAATAAATATTTAAAAATGCCAGCAGGGAAATCCTTATCCATGTTTTTTTATCGAAATTAAACTTCTGTTTGTGGACGATCACTTGATAAGCTATAAGGATTACTCCTGCAAGCATCATACGTGTTCCCACTAGGAAAAAAGGCTGTGAATACTCTAGACCCGTTTTACTGATTGTAAAGACGCTGGCAAACAAAGCATAAAGGAGGATAATGTAGTACATGTGTATCTCTTTAAATAAAGACATTTTATTTGAATACAGATTAAAAATAAAGGTAAAAATATTCAATCGACATTTAAATTTATAAAAACTTTACAAATACTTTATACATAAATAATATTTTTGTACTTTAATGGCTTATTAATGATAAAATTCAAACCTATGAGGCTAATATGCAAAAAACTAAGCTATTATTGATTGAAGATGAAGAGGACATTTGCTCTCTCGTAAAATTACAAGCCGAAATTTCGGGCTATAAAATCCACGCAGAAATGGATGGACTCAACGGCTATATGGCCATTGAACATCGATGTTCATATTGCATCTCTGCGCAAAAAGCTCGGACCCAACTTTGACGGCATTGATCACCTTTACGGTTTTGCTGTAAACCGCTTTGATTTTTTTTATATTTTAGTCAAATTAAAATATATTTTTTCATCATCAGATGAAACAATCATATTGAACGTTTTCCCGTAAAAAGGATTAAAGCCAATCTTAGTATTTGCCAAAACAATGCACTCGGTAACCATTGAATGGATAATGCTGTCTAATTCTAAATTGAGTAGCGTGGTAGGAGTGAACCATGATATGACGAGTCCATTGTCAACTGATAAATAATTAGAGATATCTGTATATATGCCATCTTCATTTTGCATGCATAAAAACGAAGCGGAGCATGTTCCTACTTTTTCATCAAGATTGTTGTAAATCGGAGCTCTTCCTGCTAGATATGTAGAAGAAATTGTAGAACTGTCAACAGAAACATTAGACGTTGGTATTTCAATAAAGCTATTTATAAAATCTTCTACATATAAATAATACGACAACTTTATATGTTTTTTGCATTTTTTCATCCTCGATTTATCTACTAAAATGGTCACCCCATTTTCAATAACTTCAGTGCTTGTATTTACTTCACCAAAAGATTGTGGATAATTATCGCTATATATACATTCAGGGACACATATGAGTAAAAACAGGAAAAAAATACTTTTATACGCATTTTGTAAAACCAACATCACTCTCTCCTTAAATTTTGAATAAGCCTCAGTTTGCAATATCTTAAAAACCTTCATAGCTAATTTTTTATTTACCTTCAAGATCTTTGTGTTTATCAGTGATGTGGTTAGACCACAAATCGCTGTAAAGCTTCTGTAATATAGTGGTTGAGGCTGTTACCCTTCAGCTGTGCTGCAATGGTAAGTTTGGCATGCAAATCAGGAGGAATTCCCCAGTCACCCTTCGCTCCGCTCCGGGCTCTTTTAAATAACGTACATTCCCCCATAGCTCCTTTCAGTCGTTATGGGCTATCAGCAGTCGCCCTTCGTATCACCACGGTTTTATGCTTGGAGACCTGCACCTTCCCTGGGTGTCTTGGAAGCCTGGTGACGTATTTCCTTTGTGTGAGGCAGATTTCACCCTCACCGCGATCTTTGGCTTTGCTGTACTTCAAGGCCAGCTGCATCGCTTCTTCTAAGGTTTCTTGATCGGGATCGGCGCTTTTAATAACGACGTGCGATCCGGGAAAATCCTGCACGTGGAGCCACCAGTCGCTTCCGTTGGCATAAACGAATGTGAGCTTGTCGTTGGCTTTGGCATTCTTACCGACCAAGATTTTAATCCCTGCCCTGGAGGTGAATTCCTTATAGGGGAGCGCTTTTTCAGGAACATTTTTTTTTGCCGGGAGAATTTTCTTTGGTTTGAACTCGCTCAGGTCTTCAGCCTTTTCCAGTTGGCACATTTTATCTTCGAGATAAGATAGCTTCTGGAGAGACTCTTGCAGCAAGAGAGCGACACTTGCCAGCCCTGACTCCATCTTTTTGGCTTTTTTAAACTTAACCGACAGTTGCTCCTGCGAAGTCTTCTTAGGATTAAGTGAAATTTGAATCTCTTGATTGGTTTCCCAATCAAGCAGGGTGATGGCAGCCATCCCCTTTTTGAGAATGCCGTAGTTGGCTTTTAAAAGTTCCCCTTCATGAAAAGCTTCTTTCCAGGTGGAACATTTTTCCAGTTCGCATTCAAGGCACTTGATTTTTTTGATTTGATTTTTAATCTTACCTTCAAGTTCGATGCGCAGCTGAGTTTTTAATTCTTCAAATTTGTCAGTCATTTTCCTGCATATTTAGGAGTGTATTTAGGCGGCAATCCCTTAGTATCATCTTTATCTTTTTGCTCTATAGCCGATTTATTATATTTCATCATCAAATCAAATTGACCCTGGTAATAAGAGGTGTATTCATTGAATTGTTTAACCTGCTGTGTTTCAAAATTATAGAGCGAAAGCTTTTTCAACTGACTTTGACAATAGGAAGTATAATTCTTGAATTGTTTGACCTGTTGCGCTTTAAAATCATCAAGCGATAGACATTTAGATTCGCCGTAGTGGGCTATGAGAGTCTCTTTCAGGGAACCGCTAACTGTGCCGGCTGTCGTTGAAGTCACATAGAGAGCTTTCAATTTTCCAAAGACATCTTGCTTTAGCGTATTGGAAATTGCTTCATAATTCATATCGTCGCACATCATGAGGTCGATCTCATTAAAGCATTCTTCGCCCATTTGACATGCCTCTTTACTAAGACGCAGCAATTCGGATTTGTACTTCTCTTCCCAGTTCCCTAAAACATTGGTCGGTACAACCGATCCCATTTCAATCGATTTGGCGATAGGTTCCCTATAATACTTGGCAACGGAATGTTCAAACAGCTTTGAGACTCGCATGAGGAAATTAAGCACATGGATATTACCTTTGGACGCCAGTAAAGCAAAGTTTTCCCATTTGCCATAATCGGCGGCTTCTTTTTTACAGAGTTTTAATGACTTTAATTTACCTTTGGAATCAAACATCAAGTGGTTTAGGGAAAGATTTGCCGGAACCGCATTGCTCTGCTGCCAGTACATTAGGTGATTGGCTAAAATTAAGGCTGTCCGGTCCCCTTCAATTAAAATAGGCGAGGTGCAGGTCCATACACAGTCTGACAAAGGATTGTGCAATCTCTCCAACAGCACACAGACGCCTTTGTTGTCGAGTCCATTTAAAACTATCTCAACATGTCTGACGCCCCAATGCTCTGAGGAGGATTTTAACTTTTGAGCATCAAGAATAAGCCTAAAGCGGTTATTTGCCATCTTTACGACAGAATTGTCATGAGCTAAGGCAAACACCTTGATCTGATCGTTTGCCTTTTCCGGACTTAACAGCTGTTCAAGTGTAAATTGATTACCATTGCACGAGACGATTGCTCCGGGCTTTAACCTTTGCCTGTCATGGATATGCTTGCGATCGTTCATGCGCAATATTCGACAATCTAGTGCATCCAGTTTAAGAATCAGTTTTTCATAGCTGTCAGGGATTTTGAATGCAATCGAGACCGTTTCAGCAATATTTCGCAAGACACATTCAAATTCATGCGGGTCAATTTTAGCCGTGTTCCGATTGATTTTATTTACCCACGATTGGGTTTTTGCAACCTCTTCGGCTGTCATCTGCTGTTCACTTAACAGTTTCGCAAGTTCAGTTACGGGAATATATTGACGGAGGATGCCTTCCAGATTAATAGTAAAAAAGAGCTTGGACAAGGAGTCGAACATATGGTTTTCTTTAATCAAATCACCTTTAGAAATAATCCGTTGAATGGGATTTACCAATTTCTCATATTCGGAATAAAGCAAGATGCTCCAAAAAAGGCGGGCAGCGGAATAGAAACTTTTGATTGATTGCCTGATCTCTTCAATCGATTCCATTTTATTGGAAGTCTCTGACGTAAATATTTGATCGCATTCTTCTATGATTGCAAGGGGGATATTTTCATTTTTTAAGTAAGCTCGGAACCGATAGACCCCATTGCTAACCAGGCTTGGAATGGCTTCTTCCAGCCATTTAACTTGGATAGCTGTATACCTACATTTTAATTTGTAGATGGTCTTGATGGCATCAGTAAATTGCCGAAGAATAATGTTTTCTAATGTTTGAGAGGTATCTTGTGCAGTAAAATCAAATTTGATCCATCTGACACATTTATTAAAGACCTTATAGCCTTTGCCCATCCAGGTGCCTTGGTAACTCACTGCCGATTCTGATCCGGCATATAAATCAAGGGATTCACTGGTTGCATAAGATTTCAGGGCATAAATAATCTCGCTTAAGTTAGCACCCAAGCCACTAAAATCAGCTTTATAACTCATGTCCTCTCCATAATTATTTTAAGAAGTTAGAGGCTTCGCAAGCAAAACTTCCGCTTCTATCCTAATCCTTTTTTGACGAAAAAAAGGATTGGGTAATCGATTTCTTCAGCTCTTCAAAAGGGATCTCGTTTCCGAAGGTGTATTGATATATTTCGCTTCTGATTGTACCATAATTTTCTTTATCTACTGGAAGATGTTTTTCCAAAAGTTGATAAAATTCCGGGTATTGTTCCGGTACAACTTCCATGCCGCAGCGGAAAAGAAATAAATTCCTATCGGTCAAGGCATCGCGCTTAAACTTGTTCAAAAAGAACATAGGACGGTTAAATGCCAGGAAGTCATAACCAATGGACGACCGGTCGCCAAGGTAGATGTCGGTTTTGGCCAATATGGGGAATACAAGTGGAAAATCTTTTACAAAGGTAATATTTTTCTTTTTTTCAAATTTGCCCATCATTTTATACAAATCCGGACCATTGGTCTCTTCCAGCTCGGGATGGATTTTAATGATCAGGTTATATGAATCGGGCAGCTCATCCATGAACTGATCAGAATCCATAAATGAAGTATTATTGTCCTGGTCATTGCAGGTAGGAGCATAGAGGATGGTAGTCTGCTTTTTTGCAAACTTGCTAAAGACCTCTTCTTCGGCAATTTTGTCGTAAAAGATTTTGTGTTTTTTATAAAATTGGTAGCGATAGTTGCCTGTCCGGACAGCTACATTTAAATTCTGCTCTATACCCATCGACTTCAGCATGTCAATCATATTCTGGCCATAAATGAGCGTGATATCCTCCAACACGCACTTCTCAAACCAGAATAGCTTATCGGAAAAGCCATGCGGACAAAAAACGTTGCGCACTTGCTTCTGGTGGTATTCTTCCAGCTTTTGGTAATTGCGGTAAAAATCCTTTCGCGGCCACGGCTCAGATTGGAAAAAGACATCGTAATTTTCGATGAGATATTGAGGCGTTACTTCCTGCCAGTTTAATAACAGCGTCTGCAGACCGGGATAATACTTCTTCGCCATCTTCTCGTGGTTCTCATCGGTCAGCAAAAGAGGCATGCCCATGATCACGCATATTGGCGCTAGATGTTCCGTCAAATGGATAAATGAATTGGGGTTCAGAGCAACAGTCTCATAATTTTTCATTTTCGAACCATTGTTAGAGATTTTATTTCTTTTTTCTTTGAATTATTAGTGGTAAATTTATAGGAGCTGTATAAACATAGGCTTTGCCTTTGCTTGATCTCCATCAATGAGAAGATGCGTACATAATTTTTGCTAATGTTTTAACGGTTGGATTCCGATGTTTCAAAGCTGAATATAAAGTTTGTCTGTGCAATTCATTAGTTTGAGACAATTTTGTCTTATTAATAGCTTCCAAGTAAATTGCAATGACTTCCATTACGCCTTCAGGGTCATTGTTTTTTAAGCACTCTAAAATTGCATTTCCTACATTTTTAGAGTCTGTTAGGTAATCTGAAGGAATATGTTCTTTTCCAATTCCTTCAAAATCCTCAAGATGCATGACTGCCTCGGTTTTTTGCATTCTCTTTGGCCTTTTTGATACTGTTTTTCGCCTTTTTGATATCACTGTCTTGACCATTCTTCATATTGTGGCATTGGATAAATCGAATAACTCATTCACACCTCTCAGTTATCGTTGTATGATATATCATACATTTTAACAATAGAAAACCTCAAATAGATGAAGTTGTAACGCGCTTGTCAAACCATGGGTTATGCACAGGCTAGATTCACAAAATCCAACCGGATTTTGCGATCATAGTTCCAGGTCCGATGCGAATAGCCCTTCTACTCCACCGGATAATTGCGGCATTCTAAGATATGGCCAATGATTTTCAATTGATTCAGAATTCATTCTTTTGACTGGAATTAAGGCGGCTTGGCACTGCCTTAACATTGATTCAGTACGACTAACAATTGTTTTTGCCATCAATACAAGAGATCCCTTCTCATGAAAGAAGGAAATTTCTGACTCCGCTTCAATATCGCGGAATCGATTCAAAGATCTTGAGTCAGTTCCGGCCCATACTTCATCCCAGCCTAAACGTCTTGTTATCCTAGCTTGGTCATAATAAGCCCCAAATGTTTGCTGAGAGGATGCACTTTGCTTACATATTGGTTCATCGGGACCAATCAATGCGACACTTGCTTGATTTCTACTTAAGTATTTGGCAGAGGCAGAACCAAACATACGGGCGCCCACTACCACAACGTCAAAACAGTCTTTCATTACGCTCTACTTATCATCATTTCTTTTACGTTGCTTTGGGCTTTTCTTTGGGCTAATCGAATCAATTTGTTTAACGTCTTTAATAGCCTCGATAAAATGCTTTTCGACGGGGGAAGGAAGTTCATTTAACTGTTGCCTATATTTAGCGTATTCCGCCTTTGCTTTATCTAAAGCGATTTGATGGCTAATCTTGCCTGCATGGGTGAGGATATCTCGATCGCTAATGCGTAGAAAATCGTCTAGCTTGACTATCCAGTCTCTCATATACATGGGTTTACGACTTAGAGCCTGTAACTCTGCAAAATCGAGATACATTGAAACAATGCGATTAAGAGTTTCAAGTTCCTGGTTGTTTAGATAATTTTTTGCAATTCCAACATCTGGAGCACGTAAACTGTTGCCGGTCCAAGAGGTAAGTCCCATATTTGGCTTGGTAGAATCTGCTCGAGTGTGGATAATTTCGGCCGCAGTATGTCCGTGAGCGGCCCAATGCATCTTGTTTTGTACAATGGCAAAAAACTCTTCAGATAAGTCTGAGCGTGGATTGTAATCGATGCTGGTGGCATAAATATCAAGAACCTTCCGCCAAAAAACTTTTTCTGATGAACGGATGTCTCTAATGCGAGCCAAAAGCTCATCAAAATAATTACCGCCACCAGCTTGCTTCAATCGCTCATCATCTAAAACAAACCCTTTGATAAGGTATTCTTTCAATCGTTGAGTGGCCCAAATACGAAACTGCGTACCTCTATGCGATGCAACTCGGTAGCCAACAGAGATGATAACATCAAGATTATAGTGAATCACCTGATAATTCTTACCATCTGCGGCAGTTGTCCGGAAATTCCGGACAACTGAATCTTCTTGTAATTCACCTTCATTAAAGATATTTTTTATATGCTCTGAAATCGTTCTCTTATCTTTATCGAATAGCTCACTCATTTGAGCTTGATTTAGCCAAACAGTCTCATCAAGAAGACGTACTTCAACTTTAGTAAGACCATCTTCGGTTTGATAAAGAATGAGATCGCTATCAGGCACATTTGGCATCTTTGATTCCTTTAATTGAGAGAGGTCGGAATAAATGCAATACAAGAAATCTCTACCAGAGCGTCCAGAGGAAGTCTAGCCACTTGCATGGCTTGCCGAGCAGGTTTAACAGCAAGATAAGCCCTCAGTATGTTCTGGTGTCACTGAAACGTTTTTAGGGAACATGTAAATATATTCTTCCTTGCCGTTTTGTTTTACCTTAGTGTAGATCACATAATCATGATGAATAACTCCATTGCCAAAATCTAATGAAACATACTCACGAGGAGGAATCATGCCGCGTGCTTCTAAATCTTCAACACCAGATTCCGTGTCAATACTACAATAAACAGGCATGAATTTTACGGCTTCTTTAGTGATGTAGGGGTGATTACCACTATCGATTTTTTGATAAGTGAGAAATGTATTTAACCCAATTTTATTTAGATCAGCTTGCTCTTCAGGAGAGGTTTTAACCGAGACTAATGCAAAATATCCCGCTGCTCTCCAAGAAGGTATCTCGTAAAGATCTTTTGTTGAAATACCTGCCACCTGATATCCAAGTCTATTTAGTTCTATAGCGGTTGTTAGCCCCATACACCCTGAACCGATAATTCGGATTGGCGTAGCTTTGTTTGGGTGTGTTTTTTGAAAAAGTTCGATAGCTTTGCTTACGGAACCGAATAAGGTAGTCCATCCAGATCCACCATGACCATAACAATTAACAATAGTTCTGTTTGCGTCCTGCTCTAAAGAAAAATTAAATTTTCCTTGCCGCATAGGTCTCGTGCAAACGATTTCTTCTAGGATCGTTTTATTGGAAATTTGCGGAGGGGTTAGCTTAACAATTTGTGGTTCGGTTGCTTGTAGAGAAAAAGAACATAGCAGCATGGCAAGAACTGATTTGGTCACTTTCAGCATAAGAAATGTCTCCTTCAAAAAAATGTTGTTGCAAAATAACCCTCATTGGATTGAAGTGAAATCTTACCAATACTTCTCGAAAAAAACTAGCAAAATCAAAGAATGTGAATGAGCTTCGGAAGTGTCCTTGTTTCTAGAGGACAATCTTCGAGTGGGATCATTGTCTCTCAGAATGACAAAACGCTTGAAATATCTTAACGGTGTAAAATCACTTTTGCCTACATTTCCAGCGCCTAAAATTGTGGAAACCGCTGGCCAATTAAGTTGGTGCAGAATTTTAGCACATTTTTCACCTTCACAGATTAATACCGCATCATGCGGAAATTTATTATGAAGGCTATTGAGGCCATAAAGAGGATAGGGAAGAGAGGGCAATCCTGATTTCCATCCATGACCATCATTGAAGAATTGCCTATAAGTCTTCTCATTCTTATAATTGTGATAGCGTGCAATTGCGATAATCTCTCTTCCGTGTTCTGTGCATACCCAATGTGCCACATAATTCGGATGAGCTTCGCTGATCAATTTGAATAGGGGGTCAGTAGTCATAGACCCCCCATTCTTTTACCAGCTTCTACCCATTTGCCTGATCGCTTAAATCTTGAATGACTCAAAGTTCGTCATTAGTCCCTCCTAAAGTGGAATATTGTTGATAAAAGCGTAAGCTTAATCAATTCCGCTGGAAGTTGTCATGACACTACAAATGACAGTTTTAACTATTGATTATCAGTACGATATGAATTATGGCTAAGACGCTCTCCAATGGTCTCATGTGGAAGGCTCATAAATGTTAAAAAAGAGATCTTGCCTATATTTCGGGCCTCTGGAATCTTTTCAACGATCATATCTAACGACCTAATTAGGCTTCTTAAGGGTTTATGAAGGATGGTTAGTGAAGGTTTTTCTGAAGAGAGACTTAATGCAGAAAGATATTCAAAAAGAAAATTTGAAATAAATGTATTTGCCTCACCATACAATGTTGGTAAGGCATAAGAACCATGAGGATTATTCTCATAGATGTCATCGCTATCTTGTTTTCTAGAAAAACTAGTCCAAAGAGTCTTATAAATCATTTTCCAATTAGCTGGAAGGCGTCTTCGTGCAGAAGTTAAACACATCCAGCATAAAGCGAGAGCTTCAGCAGCGCAATACTGAGTATTTGAACGCCCTTCAATCACATTTTTCATCAGTGCTTGAAGAATTTTGGCAGTTAACAAAATATCAATGGGACAAACTGATTCCCTGTCATTTTTAACAATATATCCGTTGAGCATTTTCATACCTTCAGGGAACAGAGTTTCAATAAATCCAATTTGATTTTTTGGAAGATTCCTCCTTAAATGTTCTGTAAAGCTTTTCAAAGAGCGCAACTCTAGTTCTTTAGCTGATTTTTGCTTATGGATTTTTGCATAAATGCCTTCCAGATAAGATTCCAACGTGTCTACTTCATTAGGTGGTTGAATGATATATGAGAAGACTTCATGAAAATAACTGTCTTCATGTAGCCATGTATCGTAATAGAGCTTAGCTTTCTGCTTAGCTGCAATGATTTCAGGAATGGGTTTTTTATATTCATTTCCCATTAAGAAATAATATTCAGGATCGGCAAATATCCAACAATAAGCTTCTTCATGCAGCCATGAGCCATATTCATTATCTTTAGCCTTATTTTCCAAAATTTTCCAAGCTTCATATTTCTCAGCAATTTTTGATTTGAATTCTATAAGCACTTTTTTTGCAGGGGCGAGAAGATCAGTCATTCTTGCTCCCCAAAATTTTCTGCGATACAGTTAGGCTAAGATGACGCGTGGTTTCAACATCAAGATGTGTATAACGTTCCAGCATCTGCAAAGTTTTATGACCCAAGGCAGTTTTTAATTGAAGATTGCTTGCACCTGAGCGCGCTGCAAGTGTGGCAAAATGATGTCGAATACTATGAAACACAAAACCTTCAATACCAGCCTGCTTTAGAGCTTCATTCCAGGGTTTATTAATATCGATCTTCCCAAAGGGGGTCTTACTGGCAAATATCAGTAGTTTGGAAGGATTTCGACTTTGAAAGAGAAGATTTAATTCATAAATGAGATTGAAGCAAGGATTGTCATCGATCCAACGCAATTGTCGACAAGCATAAGTTAATGCAGCGGATAGTGAAGCAATATATCGATTAACGGTTGCAGAAGTTCGCTTAGTGTTTCTATGGGTCGGCGTGTCTACTAAAAGTTGTCGTTCTTTTCCTAAATGCTCTGGCGTAAGATGGACAAGAGCATATTTGCCTAAACGCTCTCGCCAAAACTCTAAATGGCGGGTTGTATCTCTCGCAGAGCGGTGATGTTCTAACGCTCCACTTTGCATAAAGTGATCAACCAATTCGGAAAATGTTCACTGCACCGCTTTTGCACCGAACGTCGCAAAAGTAACTTGATACAAGATATTATTTCAAGCTGAATATTGCTGAAATGCACTTGTAAGTGCTGGTAAAAAAGTGGGGCAAGTAGGATTTGAACCTACGACCAGCGGGTTATGAGTCCGCACCCTCTCCCTAAACTACCGCAAGCTGCAGTAGCTGACATCAACCACTATACTGCATAAAAAGACTTTTCGTCTACGGAAATTTGATGCCGTTTGGTGTAGCTTGCTTTCCCTGATTGGTCCACCGTTGGTCCATGGAACAGGAGTTTCAAATTCCACAAGTGGATTAGAAAAAATAGATTTTAAGGTAACTTCACCCTGGCACAAAAATTTCATTAAGAGCTTGATCAACATCACCAGTCTCTAATACTGTAGTGCAAAATTTTAAAAATGTTTTGTATAAAGAAATAGGGCCTCTAACCTCTAATTTCCTTAAAGCTCCAATTTCTTCAACCATCACGCCTATTAATTGTGGGTTGACTAAACGGATCTGATTATCACTGCCTATCCTTTTTTCTGCTCCAAAAAATCCACTTCCACTAGCTCCACGATAACTATTTGGTATGCTTTTCCAATTTTCAGAACTTACAAAAAATTGATCGAATTGAATTTTTCTATCTTGAAGATGTTGAGGATAATATATTGGAAAATAAAATGATTTTATAGAATATGAATCTTCATCAGGATTACCAAGATAAACACCACTATATTCATAATTTAAAATAGGCTTTGTATTTGAGTAATTAACATATTTCTCTTGCCCAGGGGCTGCATAATAACCGCATTGCATTTCTAAAAATTTTCCTTCTTCAACTATTTGACAATCTTGGTCTAGCGATAAGAATGATTTTCCGAAATCTAAAATGCACTTTTCATTGTTTAAAACAATAAAGGCGAGATCAACACTTGCCATTCCTTCAATATAAGGTAATAAAATGATCTGATTAAAAGTAATGGGATGTAGTTCATCTTGAAAGGGAATATGAATAATATTATCCTTTCGTTTAATAAAAATATCAGCCACATGTGCAGCTGTCAAGATACCATAATGCTTGTTAATTAAAACAAATGTACCACAACCATGATTTGTTTTGAGAGGTTCATCAAAATTAGGTGAAACGATAGGTATACTGTAGGATTCTATTAAACGAATAAAATCATTTTCGAGATGTGGAACGACTTTAATAACTTTTTGATATTCTAATTTACCATCTCTCAAATTTCGTGTTTGTTTATCTTGTTTTTGAAAAAAATCATTCAAGCTAATAATTGTAGAAAAGAAGCCACTTTCCACTATATTTGGATCAACCCCATTTACATGTATCAAAACTGGTTTTATAGAGATATTTTTGGGTAGGGAAAGGTTTTGAATTTTTGATTTTACATCGTCAATGATATCTTTAGTAATTTTTTGATCGCTAAATTTAATTTCGCATAAATAACATGTACCAAATTTAGTTTGGATCATGTAATCAATCTGACAACCGTGGCGATCTTTAGTTTTACTTTGAAAAAAAGGATTGTCGTTCATAACTTCAGCAGGATCAATACCAATCAGTTGCTTTAAAGACATTCGATTGCTAAGCACAAGATTTTTAAATTGCAAATCTGTTACTTCTTGCCAGTCAGGCAATGACTTCCATCCTTGTTCTTCTATTTTACCTTTATTTAGTTCAATGTATTTTAGATAGAATCTTAAATAATTATCCTTAAGACGATAATGGCTTAACTTTGAGTCCAAACCTGTTTTGAGAAACCATGTATAGTCTTGCGAAACAAACCCAGCTGTAACTAAGTCATCCATATAGCCGGAAACAACCCCACTTTTTTCAACACCCAAGGCTGCATAAATATCTTTAAGTTCAGAGGGTCCTTCAGCTAGTCTTTCAACTATTTTTTTGTAGATCAAACTTCTAGTAGAGAAAAGATCCGAAAAAATTCGATCAAATTCGCTAAAAAGAAATCCTTCTTTTTGAAAACATAATCTTTGAATATTGGCTTCAGCGCTTTGATCGGGCAAGATTTCTTCAAGATATCTCGGGACACCACCCATAACCGATAGAACCTTCAGTTTCTCAAAAGCAGATACATTCTCTTGCTCTACGTTCCAAAATTCATTACATTCGCATAGCGGAAGTTCCTCTAAAATAATATCAAGAGAGATTCTCCCCATGAAACCCGTACTGTTCAGAATATTTTCTTCGATCCAGCTGGAGATTGATCCACATAGAATAAGAATTAATTGAGGATTGTTTTTGAAATAAAGATCCCATGCTGTTTTAAGCTTTCCTAGAAAAGTTGGGTCTTTAAACCCCATCCAGTTGATTTCATCCAAAACAAGTACTATCTTCCCCTTTTGTGCTTGTTGCGCCAGATGCCAAAGCAAATCGCCCCAATCGTCTGCCCTTGGAATCGGTATTTTCATTTCTCGTTGCAATTGTCTAGCAAATTCTTCTCTTTGATCTGATGCTGTTGCTCCACTTGTTGGTGGAAACCCTGAAAATACATAATGAGGTGTTTTTTTGGCGAATTCCTGCGCTAAACGACTCTTTCCGATGCGGCGTTTTCCTCGGATCACTACAAGACTTGCAGATTTCTTTTTAAAGAGTTCGCTTAGCATCTGAAGCTCCCTTTTACGACCTACAAATGAATGCAACATATCTAAAATCCTTATTTTGGTGATAAATCCATGTTACCACAAACATATCACTGTTTCAAGAAATATTATTTTGGTGATTGACTAAATCTACACGTTTTGATAGAGTTGGGCTTTAAATTTAGAATTTTGAAAGGATGGAGGTCTCCATGAAAGGTGAAATGATTAAGCAGCTACAAAGTCAGTTTGATGCCTTAGCGCAAACTGTCCCTGGTGAAACAACTGAATTCTGGTATGCTAGAGATCTTCAGGACCCCCTTGGTTATAACCGTTGGGAGAACTTTATAACGGCCATAAAACGAGCTATAGATTCTTGTAAAACAACAGGTTATGACCCAGGTAACCATTTTCGTGGCGTCACGAAAATGGTCACCTTGGGCAGTGGTGCTGAACGATCCATAGAAGATTTCATGCTTACACGCTATGCCTGCTACTTGATTGCTCAAAATGGAGATCCTCGTAAGGAGCCTATCGCCTTTGCTCAGAGTTATTTTGCTCTTCAAACCCGTAAACAGGAACTAATAGAAGAACGGATGCTCTTACAGAGCAGACTAGAAGCACGAGAAAGATTACGGGAATCAGAAAAGACACTCTCCCAAAATATTTATGAACGGGGTGTAGACGATGCAGGCTTTGGTCGAATCCGTTCTAAGGGCGATTCTGCTCTATTTGGAGGGCTTACCACTCAGGCTATGAAAAGCAAGCATGGAATTACTCAAGGCCGTCCATTGGCCGATTTTCTACCAACCTTGACTATGGCTGCTAAGAATTTAGCAACAGAAATGACTAATCACAATGTGCTGCAGGATGACCTTCAAGGGGAAACTACTATTACCGGTGAGCATATCCAGAACAACCAGAGTGTGCGCGATATGCTATCTCAGCGAAGTATCAAACCAGAAAATCTACCTATAGAAGAAGATATTAAGAAGCTCGAACGCCTGGTGAAATCCGAAAAGAAAAAATTAGTAAAACAATCCGGAAAGCTGCCCGTGTCAAAGGAAGAATGAAGTGGATCAAGAGGATCATATTAGCATTATTATATCCTTTTTCTCGTTTATTGTGGCGGGAATTGCACTTGGGTGGAACATCTATCGCGACTGTATAGATAATGGAAGACTGAAGGTAACTGCGTATATGTCAGATGTGCTTATTCCTGGCCGTGGCCCGCAGCCCGAGGTGATATCCGTACGAGTCACAAATACGGGTAAAAAGCCGATTGTGGTAGATGGACATAGCTTCCTAATGAAGAATAAGTCAAACCGTATGCCCCTAGATTCGTATGATGCTTTTCACAATCGTCGACTTGAATCAGGTGAGTATATAAGTGTTACTCTTTCAAATGCACTGGTTCTTAATTTGTTAGAAAGTGTTGGTCAATTATATGGTTTTTTTGTCGTTGATAGTTATGGCAAAAAGTGGTGGTTAAGCGATAAAGAAATTAGTGAAATTATCGGATCATTAATGAAGCTAAAACAAAGCCAAGAGTCCAAGTAAAAACAGAATTTCAACCAAGGGCCGGGTAGTATCGGGACGATGGTTAGCCTCATTGCCCAATGTCATCTTTTGCGAATTCTTTTTGACGAGACACTCTCTTGAGGGGAAGCCAAAATGGGATGTTTTCAAAACATAATCAATAAAAAATATGGTAAGCTACGTGTCATTGGCATAAGCGATAAGCGCGACAAATATGATAATATACATTGGTATTGCCTTTGTGATTGCGGTAATAAATATACCGCCCGAGGAAGTAGCCTTAAAAATGGCCATACAACTTCTTGTGGGTGTGCCAAAACTAAAAGTGCCATAGACGAAACTGGTAATGTTTATGGGTTGCTAACGGTCCTCGAAAAAACTAAAGGAAGGCAGTGTTCGTCTATTTTTTTGGATTGCGTCTGTACATGCGGTAATCGACTTCCGGTGCGGAGAGATTTATTACTCCTGGGAAAAAAGACGTATTGTGAAGACGAGTCAAGACACCAACAGCTTACCTGTTGTTACATTGAAGAAGCGACCAAAGTCTATGGTAAATTGACGGTTTTACAAATTCGGCCCGAAAGAGGGACCTCTGGGACAGTCACGTGAGCTTCCTTCAGGAATAACGAAAGGGGAGATTCTTGCTCCAGAAGTGGAATGGGGCAGACTCTATTAAGGTGCATTTGAAGGGAGGTAAGTTTAGTCTTTGTCAATAAATGGTCTTCCATAGATTTCAGAAGGACGTCAAGACTTTCGGTAGCCTCTATTACCGGCCGATTTTCTATTTGACCCAATAACGTTAGTATCTTTTCAAGTGTCTGCGCACTTTGTGCAGCTTGTCGCAAAATGTGAAGTTCCCTAGCCAAATTTTGTGCCGGAAGGAGAGTGGGCGGAGAAGTAAGTAGAGAAAGAGCATTGTTCTTGTTAGAGTGGATACAAAAGCTGCTTGCTTCTCTTGCCAATGCATTCCGATGCTGCACTATTTTAAGGGAATCATCTAGAGGAGGGGGAGGGAAAAGTGTTAGCAAAAGCTGATTCCTAGATGAAAAATCTTTGAATTCTCGTATATGTTTTCTTAGCTCATCCAGTAATGACGAGGCTTGACGTACCAACTCTTTTTCTTTCGGAAATTTTTGATGAACTTCCATAATGAATTTGATTTGCTCTTCGATATCATCAAGTGGGGCTAATTGAGCGAGGATACTGCTTTGTTGTTCTAAGATGATCTTGATTTGCTTTTGTTCTGTTCTTTTCGTTTTGACGAGGTCTTTAAACTTCTCTCGTACTTCAACTAGACGTCCGGCATCGGAAGAAGATGCAAAAAATAATGCGGCTCGGGACGCAGGTTCATTAATTAGGAACATCGGCTCTTTTTGAGTGGCGAAGTGAATATCAAAATCTTGTTTGGTCTCATTACCGGAAACTTTTGGAAGCCTTAAATATTTATGAAGCTTCTCCAAATAATGCTCTCTATCATTCTGAAGGCGTCCATGCTTTTCTCCATTAATGACGAGACTAATAGTAGACCCTTTCCGTTGCCAAGCCAGTTCATCATCTTCATCTGTAACTATAGTAACTTCTGACTCTGTGGTTCCATGGCGAACCATATAATCACCCTCCTTAACAGGAAGTTCGGCAAGCATCTGGAGGGCTGAAATCACAGCAGATTTTCCACTATTATTAGGACCTGTAAGTACATTCACCCCTCGTGCAAGCTCAAATTCTGAGCTTTGATGGGACATGAAATTTTTTAGTCTTATTTTCTTTAACATAATTTCCGCTAATTATTCATGGCATTATTCGGAGTTCAAACAATAAATTTTCTAATAGCCAATGTGATCATGCCCGCCTGGCCCTTTGCATTTGTAGACTTGCGGGCCCAGCTCTTATAAGTATTTTCAATGTATCCATAATTTATTTATTCCTTTCCCTTATCAATGATCTCTAAGAATGATGGTCTTTAACTTATTTACTCTAATTTCTTTGGTAATTTTGGAATTCAAGATATCGATTTAAATCATCTTGACTTAGAGAAGGTTTGAAGCAATCAGCTTCTTCTGCCAGCAATTTCATCGAGATCAGAACGTTGCCCTGTAAAGCCTTTAGGGCAGCATTGTTGACTATTAATTTCACATCGGAAGAAATCAAACCGTCAGTAATTTTTGCAAGCTGTTCGTAATCGATATCAACATCTCTTATAAGAGTGTTTTTAAGCGTTGTCATTCCGGCAATGGCATCTAGGCCCCTTCTTTGAATCAGGTTTTTCAGCCTCTCTGGTATGTCCCCATCTTTGTGGTCTGGATATCTTTTACCGACAATCTGCATGCCACCTGTAGTGAAGATTTCGTGAGAAATTTCGCGATGTTTTAATTTTTTTACGATCTCATTTTCATGAAACAGGTAAAGATACTCGTCTGTATCAAGAGCAAATACTTCAACGAATTGTTGCTTGTCGATACGTTTAAGTATCTTTGCTCCGCCAGGAAAGATCCATCCGGGAGGAAATGAAGGTTTATCCAGCTTTATCATTTTTCCTCGTCGTCAGCGTGTTCTATTACAATCCGGGCTATCTGCTTATCAGAATAACCTTCTTTTCTAACTTTTTTAAGCACCTCAGGATTATTCTTTTGCAAATATTCGATAATCTTTTTTTCTTCGGAGGTCAAAGACTGAGAAGAGGTCGTAGAATAAAATGAGCTGGGTCGATAAGTTGGCTGCTTAGAATGTTTTGAATTGGCCTCATCACTCAAAATCATTAGTAAAAAGAATGCGATAAGGGTTGCGCATCCTATCCATTTCCACATCTTTATTTGCAAAATTCCCTGACTCCTCTGGTAGACTCATCGTCATTCTGTGCTAATTCATTGTCCAGAGTGAGAAATTCATTCTTGGCTTCCCTGATCTTCTGCTCAACGATCAGTTCCTTAACTTTTTCGAATCGATCGTCTACTGTCATCCACAACAGGGTTTCTTTAATTGTTGTTTTGTCAGTCTCAATCTTCATTGCAATTGCATCCGATATAGCAAGCTTGGCACCTTGCTCAAGAAACAAAAGCGCTATTTCAGGACTGCAATCCTGATTATAAATATCGACAGAAATAGACCTCAATTTTTCCGCAGAGTCATTTCTTAAAACAACCAAAGGAGAATATTCTGACAGTTCAAATTTATCCAAGTCCAAAAAGTACCTATGAATTTCCTCGAGGCCCCGCTTTATTAAGCCCTCTTGAGTATCCTTGCAGATAACCGTACCAGTCATTCCAGGTGGAGGGGGGCAAATTTTTGTAGAGTATTTTATTGGGGGGCTTTTTATTATCTCGTCTAAGGCCCATGCCTTTAAATCATTGCCTAACTCCACCAGATCTTCTATTTCCTTTTTAATCTTATGGACGATTGGCTGGAGGACTTCAGTATCTATGGATTTCCCAATTTGGCCGAATGCAGAGTAGTAAATGCTGATGGCTTCGGGGTTTTTAGTTTGATGATAGAAAGAAACTGCTTTTGTTGATAAGGATTCACAAATCGAACTTCTGATTGTTTAAGATAATAAACTGGGTCAACTACTGAAATTAAGGGTGAACTTGATGCCGTTTGCTGTGGCTTGCTGTGATCATTTGGTCCACCAGTGGTCCACGGCAGTGGATTCGCCGTTTTAACCAAATCTGGTAGGTCGCAACAAGTTGGCTCGGACATACCTCCCAACGGGAATTTAAAAAGTGGGGCAACCTGGACTTGAACCAGGGACCAGCGGGTTATGAGGGCGGTGGTCCGCCATACAACCCAATACTATCCAACCGCTATGGGTAAGATGATAAGGCGTTTATCGTTAAAATGCTACTGGAATTTAACGAGTGTTGATGGTAGAATAGCTAATTCGCTGCACCGCTAGTGCACCGTAGGAGAGAAGATAAAACCCCTCATTCTTACCAAATTAACTTAAATTAAAGGATCTTAAATGAACTGCTTACAACAAATGATGAGCTGCTTGTCATATACTCTAGAGCAGCTAGGCTTATATGAACCTCAGATCAATGTTCAGGAGGCTAGAGATCGCCTTCGTATAGAGAGTAAATTGTGGAAAAAATGCCAAGGTGATAGAAGCGATCTTTGGAATAATTTTCAAGGCAGTAGTAGAACTGATGGTCAGCTTCCTTCATTAGTAGAAAAAGCAATTACTCATCTTGGATCTAAAGATATAAAAAGAGGTATTGCGGTAGATTTAGGTTGTGGAATCAATACTACAGTTTTTAATTTGTTAGAGCGAGGTTGGAAAGTTTATGCTGTAGATAGTTCAGATGCTGTGATCAAGACTTTAACAGAAAAAGTTTCCTCTATGGGAAAAAGTTGGATTCAGGACGGTCAACTTGTATTAATTCATCAATCAATAGAAGAGTTTGAATTTCCTGAAAAAGTTCATCTTGTCACAGCAACCGATTCGCTTCCATATTGTAATCCGAAAAAAATTAATAATGTACTCTTCGGAATTAAAGCTGCTCTCTTACCTCAAGGTGTATTAGCTTGTAATGTGTTTCCTTATAATGACAATCCTATGGCAGACAATATGTTGCGAGGAATGTTCGGAGCGTGGATGATAACAAAAAATGTTGTTGAAGCAGTGATGCAATCTGTTGATTTCACTACATGGTCGGTAACCGAAGGAATGAGTCCAGGAGGAATGGCAAAGCAGTTTCACATTATTGCTCAGGCATAATCTCAAATCGTTTATCGTGTGAGACTAGATATTCTCTTTCTTCAAAACAGCAATCTCCCAATACCGCTAGCAAACAAAGCATTCTAAAAGTATTCTACTCCATAACTTTCAAAGTTATGGAGTAAGAAGCTTAATCGCATAATAAAAAAAATAAAACCTGTAATTTTCTTATGCGTTTAACTTGATAACAAAAAATTAAATTTTACATTACTTGGTTAACTTTTTTTTAAATTTAGTTCTTTATAAATCTAGTGTTTTATTTTTCTCCTAAGCCTTTTTCTTTTATAAGAAAGTAACCGGTACCACTTAAGGATGTCACTTTGCTGAAAGTTTGCTTTCCTTTTTTGAGCTTGGGAGTCCCGTCAACTTTCTGCCGGGTTCTTTGTCTTATCCATGATCATTGTGCTTAGCTCGCTCTTTGTCACATAACCAATGAAGCCTATACCAAAAGCATCAAAAGGAAGAAAAGCCAAATAAGCATTCCTATCTCCACCAGAACTATAGAAGCTGTTGCGTGCTTGTATCTCTAACACCCGCTGATGTTGTTGATTCAGTGGTTTTCCAATCCCAATGAATGCCCAAAGCCTATTGTTGGCTGTATCCTTTTCAAGCTTGTTTAAACGTGTCTTAAGTGACATATCCGCACCTCCTAATTCGCGATTGTTTCTTCTAGCTTTCTAAGCCTTTGCTCCATATCTTTAAACTCCATAAACTTCAGCGTCATGTTTAGCATGTCCACAGCCACGCGATGTTTAACAGAGTCTGATTGTGCGTTATCAAGCAAGCTAATAAGCGTATCGCAAGCTTTAGAGGCAGTTAGCTTGAGGCGATCAACTGCCTGGTTAACCGCTTCATTCTTTCTATTTTCTAGCTCCTGGCGAAAAGTGGGTTGGTTTAGCCAATCAAATATCTGTTTAGCACAAACGCCTGATAGCTTGGCTGCCAAATCAACAGTTGGATTGCTTATGAGAAAAGGGAGGACATGAAGCTGCCTCCTTGTCAAAGTTTCTTTGTTTTGCATGTGCTTTCCTTACTTTTTATGCAGCTTTAATGGTATTGACGTCAATTTTTGCTATGGTTTGTTTTATCCACTCTTTCAAATTGATTCCTTCCAAGAAGGCATCTCCAGCACTTTTGCCCTCGGTAGATAAAATTTGATGAATATATGGATACTGCCTTTTCCACTTCACCCAAGCAGTCGCCCCAGCTTCATCAAAATCGGGCAGGAAAAAGATTGTTTTTGTTCGCTTAAGCAAAGTATTTGTATCATGATCTATTGGCTTTGTGCTACCCCCTAGAGCAATGCAATAAACTAAATCAGCAGCTTCTTGCTGTAGGAGTAAGGCATCAAATTCGGACTCAAGTATTAACCCTGCTGGCAGGTTGGTATCTCCATAAATAGAAGGTGATGATTTTGAGCCTGATACTTCAACATACTTAGGAAGCTTATCGCCTTCCTCCCAGGCAGTGCGACGTATTTTAACTTTAACAGGCACACCTGCGGCATTCAGCGTCGGTATTGTAAATCCCACAGGTAACCAAAGCTTGCGAAATGTGCCATCTTCTTTAAGCTGATTTTTCAATCCCCAATCTTGTCGCTCTCGCCTAATATCTCGTCCTTGAGCATTTCCAGGGTTAAAGCCGATCTTATATCGTATGATTGATTCCGTTGAGAATCCTCTTTCTTGAACTTTTTTTAAAGCAGCTGGACTATTCATTAGCTGTAAATGACACCAGTTTACAAACGCTGTGGCTTTTTCTAACCACAAGGCAGTAGGATCAAGGGCAATCGGCGGTGGTTTATAAGGTTGCCTTATTGCGAATGTTGATTGCCGGTCTCTTGGCCTGATTTTTAGCTGTGCGCAGGCGTTTAAATAATTCAAGCCATGCAGCTCACAAAGAAAAGTAATGGCATCGCCATACTTTCCACATTTACGACAAGAGAAGCGGCCGCCTTGATATTCTCCATTGTTATTGTGACGATTAGGCCAAATAAGAAATCGGTCATGACCATCCTTGCAAAACGGACATGGTGAGTAGTATTCTCCTCCATGACATGCAGCCTTGCGTTTTGTCATATATCCAGCTTCTTCAACTAAATCTTTTATGTTCATTTGAACTTCTACCTTCTAAAATACCGGTGTGTGATCAGTAAAAAGATCAAATACCAGTTTAAAAGTATTTTTAAGACCATTTTGCTATTATTTTTATTATCAAACACCTGTCAAATACCTCTCACATACCGGTGTTTCATCACATCACACACCGCTATATTCTTCTGATATAGCGGTGTGTGACCTGATAACGATGAATTTACCAAGAGAGCTAATCATCCAACACTTCCTTTTCTTGCCTAGCATCTATCCAGTAAACCCATGGGTTTCTATTGCTCTGATCTTTTTCTGGATTACTTAACCCTCTTTGGCATTCTCTGGCGTTCTCCAACTCGTTTAATAGCTTCCGAGTATAATTTTCTTGTTTAGCAATTGCTTCTGCTAAACTCTTACAAGTTAGATGTTTGCCAGCGTAACGCTTCATTTCAGCCTTAAGATTTTCTTTATCATCAGCCTTTGATCCCCTTGGTTCCTTAGAATTATCAGATTCATTCCAAGAAACATATGTGCTTTCGCATTCAGTTTGAAGGCATAGACTGAACGATTGCTCTTTCCATTTTTCTCCATCTTTTAACTTTTCACAGGACATAACCGCATGTATAGCTGTATCTGAAGGCTTTTCAATCTTTATCATAAAGTCCATAGCACCGCGAAGGGCGCTGCTTCCTCTTTCTATAGTTCCAGTTTTATTGGTGTGATGTACCAATATCACAGCGCAACCAAGTTCATTGGCTATCCAGCGACATGCATATAAAGCTTTACCCATCTGTTGAGCGCTATTTTCATCTGCCCCAACTGTGGCTGTGTGTAAGGTATCAATTATGAGAAGATCAAGAGCATCTATTTCGTCTGTTGCTTGACGAGCCTTCCATTCCTCGCAAAACTGTTTGATTGTTGCTTCTGCACTATCTTCAAATAGCTGAGGAGGTAGCGCATAGAAGGTGAAGTTACGAAGAAGGGTGATATCGTAATGCTTTGCGGCAGCATTGAATCGCGAAGGTAATCCTCCAAGTCCTTCACCAGCACAATATGCCACGTTTAAACATCTGAGCACATTAAACTTGTCTGCCCATTTATTTCCTGTACAAAGGTTTAGGACCATATCAATCACAACAAATGTTTTACCACATCCTGGAGCGCCGTAAATCATACCAATGTCCCCAGCACCAAAAACTTGATCTAACAACCATTCTTTTGATGGCATTTCAAGCAGATTATTGAAGGTATATGGCCTAAAGACAAGCTGGCGCTGAAGCTTGTTTTCCACCTCTTTGACCATCTCATTAAACCTTTCCTGCCTCTCTTTGGTAGGATAATGAGAACTACTGGCTACAGTTGTTTCTTGCATCGCAAGGGGTTTTTCTACTACATTAGGGTTCATTGCAAGCCCCCTTTATTGGATGCCTGTTTAGTGGACAGGCTCCAATACATGTTTTGAAGTCCAATTAGGCTTAATTCTTGAAAACATGAAGGCAGATATAGCCTAGCTGCTTCTGCGTTTCTTTCTGCGTTGTCAAGACGGTCTACATCCCGACTAGTTTCAAACCGAGTAAACCAATAATTTACTTGCTCCAGGAAGGAGATGAGCTGCTAAGGTGGCAAAACTATGCCTGATGTCGTGAAAACGCAGGTTGGTGATTCCCGCTCGAGCTAAAGCAGCTTGCCAAGGCTTCTTGATGTCAATCTCACCAAATGCTGTCTTACTTGCAAAAACTAACTGTTTGTGGGGATCTTTAGACTCATGCAGTCGCTTCAACTCCTCAACAACCTCATCTACCAGTGGAACACTTCTTGGCCGTCCATTTTTAGTCTCTTTCAAATGCCCAAGTTGATTCTTAAAGTCTATTTGATCCCATTTGAGCTGTAAAATTTCTCCCTGCCGCATACCTGTTGTAATAGCCATCAAAACAATGCAATAGAGGTAGGGATTGTTGTTCTCTCGGCAAGCGCTGATCAAACGAGAGGCTTCATCTTCGGATAGGATGCGATCTCTTCCTTTAGATTCTTTTAGCTTGATAAGGTTAAAGCAGGGATTCTCATCAATCCAGCGAAGCCGGCGACAAGCATAGGTCAGACAGGAAGATAACGCTGCAATGTAGCGGTTAACCGTAGCAGATGTGCGTTTCTTGCCTTTAAGGGTTGGCATGTCTATGAGTAACAGCCTTTCCTTGGATAAAAGCTCAGGGGTAACATGAACAAGCGCATAACTAGAAAGACGCTCTTTCCAATAATTCATGTGCCTAATGGCATCTCTTTGTGCTTTTAGATGCTCTAATGCGCCGTCAGAGATATAGCGCTGAACAAGATCAGAAAATGTGCGGTGGATATTAACTCTTTCAAACTTAAACTGTCCCATTTTGATTTGGCGTTCAACTTGTTGCGCCCAATCCTCAGCTTCTTGCTTGCGGTCAAAATGATTGCAGACGGTAGGATAGCCTTTTAGGCGAACAACTGCACGCCAGTGGCTAGTTCCATTCTTATTTTTACGTTTTAATATAGAAGCCATTGCTCAAACCTCATGTGTTAAATGGTTCGAGCGGCTGGATGGTGTGTGTTAAGATTGTTTTTTATTACACCGCCCTTGCACCGCAAGGACAAATCTTAACTTGAAAACGCCTGAAAATCAAGCTTAATCGTGCTCACACATACTGGAAAAAAGTGGGGCAACTTGGACTTGAACCAAGGACCAGCGGGTTATGAGTCCGCTGTGAGACCCCAGCTTACTGCAATTCGCGACAGCTAATAACAATGAGGATACAGCCAAAAGATATTTGTGTCTATCGCGAATTGCGGTAAATAGTGGTCATTTTTTGTAAGCCAGTGGCCCAAATTTGCCCCATGCCTAAGTTTGTAATACACTATAAAATCATAGCTTTCGCCCGAGAATCATCATTTTGAATCTCTGCCACCCCGTTGGATCGTTGATCCTCTAATGATACATTCAACCGCGATAAATTTGCTGATAGGTCTAATGCTTTGAAAATGAATCACCAACTCAAGAAAACTGAATAAAAAAACAGTCTTTCCTCAGTTTTTCCTTTTAGAAACCCTCATATTGTATTGTTTTAGTTATTTATTCATGTACTTTATATATTAAATGAATTTGTTTTTTAAATCTAAAAAAGATTATAATAAGGATACAATGGCATTTTATTTGTTCGTTTTTGAAATGATAAATGTGTCTTTTCGAATTTATGAGGACATCTTATGGAATTGTCACAGTTTGAGGAGGTTAAGAGTGGCTATAGTCGAGTAAAGTCTGTGCTTGCCTTGGAAGAGTCATATATCCATCCATCCTCACTTTTAAATGCGAAATCCATTTCCGATAGTGCCGTTTTGGAGGCAAAAGAAGAACTAGATCATTTATTCAATAAATTTAGGCAGGGTTTAGAGATAATTCAGCAAGAAATAGTTCTTTTATCAGAGGATATTCAACGATCAATCCTATTTAGCCTATCAAAGGAACCTGATGCTGAAGGAGATGCAATACATATTTCCGAGCAGGAACTTTCTCAATTATTTAAAATTGCGGTACAAATACTTGAAAGTGGACGAATAGAGCAAGCTTCATGCGTCCTATTCGTTCTTATGAGGTTAGCACCCCATAATGACCGCCTCTGGCTGGAATTAGGATCTATAGAACAAAGAAAAGGTAACTTTGATATGGCCTTGTCTATGTTTGTGCAGGCTGGTTATCTCAATCCCGCTCATCCAGCTTCCTGTCTTTATTCTTCGGACTGTTGCCTTTTGAAGGGGGACTTACCGGAAGCGAAAATCTATCTCGATGGCGCTATTTTCCTAATAGATACCGATAAAACATTTGAAAATTTCAGGCCATATGCTCTTGCAATCAGTAGTAAGATCGCTTCTGCTATGCCTCAACAAGTTTTTCACGGGGGTGAAAAATGAGTATACCAATCAATCGGGATTTTGATCATAGCTTCAACTACTCATCCCTCGAATCTAAAACACCGGAAGAAGATGGCGCAATTATTATTGATATTCCTCACGACACATCCCCATCTTCAATCGCATCCCCTTTACCTTCACCTCAAGTCATATCTTCTTGGCAAAGGATGTTTTCTAACCTTCCAAACATTAAAAAAAACCTCTTAGCGTTGGCTGGAGTTGCAGGACTTGGAGGGGCAAGTGTACTCGCTGCTGGGTTAAGTAAAGGCGATCAAGACTTTATCATAGTCGGAAGTTCAGCATGTAGTGCTGCATTTCTCATGGCTCTATCTACCGTTTTCCCTAAGCGACAGTCAACCCAGACGATGGAATCGGTGATTACGCATCTACATCAGCTTGTAGATAAGTATCCTGATCTTCATATATTTATGGAACCAAAAGTAATATCAGATTTTGAATTTGAATTACGTTCAATTTTTGTTGAGGAAATGGAAGAAATCCCTGTAAGTGCTAGAGGTAAGGAGAATAGAGAAATTCTATTCAAGCACTGTCAAGACGTTTTTATGAAATTCTCTTCCTTTGACAACCTCACCTACGCAGAAGATATGGAAAAGACTAAAGTGACCATAAAAAATGTTGTACAGGATTTTTGTAAAAATGCAAAAGAGGTGGACACGCGAATTGAAGCAGATAAGCAGGTCATCAAAGATGTTTTTTTCCAAGGACCACAGTCTTTAAAAACTTTTCAAATCCAATTGGATTCTGGTGAAACCCATCATCAAGGAAAACAAGTAGCATTTGTAACTTTTAACGGTGATGAAAAACAGAGGGTTGTTTATAAGCCGAGAGATATGCGGATAGACGCTATCATAGTAGGAAACAATGGCGGATCCAAAATAGGTCTATTCCAACTTGTAAACACCCTGATAGGTAATAAGAGTAAAATAATGCCTACCTATAAGTTTTTAAATATGGAGAAAGACGGGAAAAGGTATGGTTACACAGAATTTCTATCACATGAACCAAGTGATTATAAGTTGATATTCAGTGAAATGCGAGCCTATTACCGGACTATGGGCGCTATTCAGGCCGTATCTCAGCTTTTTGGAATTACAGATTTACATAGGCAAAATATTCTAGTTCATACCAAAAAACCTTTTCCAATTGACTTAGAAGTTTCATTCGATTTGCAAGCTCTTCAACAAGATAAGGTGACACCAACCGGATTAGACAATGCAATCAGGGAATATGGAATTCCCACTATTGGTGGAGGTACTAAATCAACTCCTAATAAAGTTGGGTTAGTGGAGGAAAATGGTGAAATTATTTCCATGCAACAACATTATCTAAAAAACAAAGATGAATTCTACTTGCCTGATATGGGAGAAGGATTTGAGATTGTTAAAAATGCACTAATGGAAAAGGAGGCTCAAGACCAGCTCAAAGCTTTTATAGATGATATTCCGGATGATCTTCAAATTCGTTTTGTACCGCTTGAAACAGGGAATTTTCTACGGATAATAAGAGGAAGGATTGATGTGGCTGCCAGTACGCTTATGGATCGCCTAAATGAAAGCTGTCGCCATCGACCTCCATATCAAATAAAATCACCAGTAAATGAAGAGCAGGCATTAGAGGATATCCTCCATGGAGATATCCCTCGAATGGTTTCAAATATGTACGGAAAAGTATTTTACAATAACTGTCATTTTCTTGAAGCTATACCCGGAGAAATTAAGCCTATTCTTCTGGGTCGGGTGAAACAGATGATGTCTATGGTATTGGACGAAAATTTTAAAAATTCACTACATAATTTCCATCAAAACTGAGTTATCTTTGCAACCAAAGAAATTTTACTACATTATAGTACAAGTACCCTCATCATTCCTTATTTCTTTTGCTAAAACAGGAGAGATATGTGATGCAATCATGTTTCTTATTTGTACTCCGATAGGGCTAGTATACCAGAGGAGAACATCGCGTTTCCAAAGGTCTCTTTTATAATCCTTTTGTTCTCCTTCACTGATGAATTTCTTTATTCCTTCTTCATTTTCCAGTTCTTGAGCTCTAGTTTTTATATAGGGGAAATCAGTTGCCATTTTTTGCTCTGCTAGTGCGCCGGCTATACCAAAGACCATTATATCAAAGTTATAATCCTTTATCCTCTTTCTTATTCCCTCTTTATCTTTTCGGTATATTTCTAAAGCTTCCTGTGCAATTTTTTGCACCTCACCCTCATCCTTCAGAAAATCGGAATTTTTAATCTTCTCGACATCATCTTTATAGGTTTGAATTAATCGTCTTTGGTATAGCTGTACCCCGTCAGCCAAATCCTGCAAAGTCATTAACCCCCCCCCCCTTATTTTTTTAATTTAAATGTTAGTTAAGTCTACTTTATATAAATTTATTATATATCATACTAAACCAACCACATAGGTCTCGTAATTATAATTATAATGCAAAATAATTATAATTGATATGAAAAAACATGAAAAACCACGAAAAATCGTACCCGTTCACAGTGTGGGGCGGGTTGTCGTCGCCGCTTTGCGTTGCGGGCTATAGTAGCGGGGTATAACGGCTATATATCCATATCCACCCACCCAGCCGACCCATAGCTACTTATTATAGCGGTGAAAAGCTATAAAAACCTCACATCAATAATGCAAGTCAATCTTTGCCGTTGTTAGTTGTCGATGTTTCAACTCGTTGCACCGTCTTGCACTTGCGTTATAGGGTTTTGAAAGATTGAATTTCTGTAAATAAATATCCCCCCTTCTTTCCGGCAAGCTTCTGTGTCTTCGTTCATTAATTGTCTGCTAATCTTGCTCAAATGTTCAGTGTCTTCTTTGCTTAACGGAAGTCCTTGAAAACATTTAAGGAAAGTTGGAAAACAGGTTAGAAGATTGGATCTAAAAAATATGGTTAGTTCAAGTAACTTTCTCTGATATCCTATAGCCCTCGCCTGGTAAACAATGGAATTCGGATTATGTTCGAAGGCATGCTCTGTCATCAGGACTTGGGAACACCCCGCTTTTTCTAAAACAAAGCCAATTGGCTGTCCAAGTTCATTAATGATATTGGTCATGTGATCCCTTTCAACATCTAAAGTGGTGGATTGTTGCATTTTTTAGGGTTTATTTTCTTTGCTTTTGGCTATTGACAAACTTCAGCAAGATAAGGCAGCTCCTTTTCAATTTGAGCGTCAAGTTCATCAATACATTCATGTTTACCCCTTTGGGCTGTGTACCCATTCAAAAATATGTTCTAGTTGTTCCCAAAAATAAGCAAAGGGCTTCAAATCAGGAAGCTGGTGACGAAGCATATTTTCCCATTCCGATGAAAGAGTCATTTTTTGAGGATGGCGCTCTATGTATTCCAGGGTTGGTACCGGAATCTTTTTGAACTCACATTTAGCTGACAAGGATTCTATAAACTTATCTTTGTCTGAAAGACGGTGCCGCTCTTCATAGAGATGAATAACGTCATAAAGGTCGCGAGGACGTGCGCGTTCCGCTAAAGCACGAAGTTTTTCTGCAAAAATCTCTTCATAGCAGTAGCTTAAAACAAGTGGGGCATTGGTAGGTTTGTCGGAGTAGTTGTGAAAAATTGTGCGCCTTTCAGGTGCCAAAACCACCTTTTCGTGGGCAGTCAGATCAAGTTTAATGCGAGGAAAATTAGTTTTTTGCTTCAAGGGACCAAAGTAAGTGAGTTTGCCTTCAATTGAAAAAACACCATGAGGATTCTTGTAAAGGTCTACTGAAATATGCTTTTCGGGCAGTTCTATGCCTGATTGTTCATACACCCACTCACCGGCATCTTTAAGGATTTTTTTCATTAAAGCTTCTTCGATATGGTCTTGAGCCAGAATTGTAAAATCTAAATCTTCAGAAAATCTGTAGTTGTCAAAGAAGCATTTTTTAAGACAGGTTCCTCCTTTAAAGATCCATTTTTCTTGACATTCGGGATGCTCTTGAATTGCCATCAGCACCCATCCAAGCACATAATCCTTCTCAACTGTTGTCGGTTGTAGACCAAGCAATTTAGCTGTTTTCAATATTTCGTATTTATCTATCATGAATTTTCACTCATCTGAAAAGTGTTTTTAAAGTCATTGGGAAGCCAAAGCCCCCATTTTTTAATGAGTCGCTTGCCCTTGGAAATAGGGTCGATTTGAGAATTGCCCTGGCTGATATTTTGTCGACATTGCTCTATTAAGACGGTGTCTTCAAATTTGAGCATAGAAAGCAAATAACCCAATCTTTTAAAGACGGTTTTGTTATTCATCTTGAAGGCATATTCCATTAACAACGAGGAATTAAAATGTTCCGATTTCAGGTATTTCTGAAGCATATCAGCAACAGAGCGAATCCCTCCAGCAAGAGAGGGATCATCGAGAATATCAATGATCGTTTTATGAGGATCAGAAATTTGTATTTTAACAGATTCCTTCCAAACGGTTTTGAGGCCAAAAAATTTTGTAGAATTGGTCTTCTTGATAAGGAAATGCATATTTCCGGCTGTCTGTTCTTTCCCATTTATTCGTTTGGAAGTTAAGACCAGAGTCTTATCAAAAATTTGCTCTGTTAAATCCCAATGTTGACAAGCTGACCATCCTCCTAAATAACAGGGTGAGTACAGCTGCATCGCAATAACCCAAGGATCTATTAGAATGTCATCGGGGGATTCTGAAGCCAACTCGACAGACAAATACAGCCCTGGTCGGATTCTTTGCAGCCATCCATGTTTGGACCAAATTGCTAGCAAATTTCTAGCTTTAGCCCCTGATATTTGAAGACAATCAGCTACATCTGCGGCTTTAATACAGCCCTTGCAGTGTCTAATCACGTCCGAAAGCCTTTTACGGGAAAGCTTTCCTATTCCACCCATATCATTTTCATTCATAGTACAATATATACATGAAACGTGTATATATTGCTAAACGATTTATGAATTTATTACACCATTAAGGTATATCACAATCACAAAAAACATCATTCTTACATGTAAAAAATGATTATAATGTACCATGTAATGAAATATTAAATTGTTGTGAATGAATTACTTAGAATCTATGAGAATTAGAACTTTTTTAAAAAATGACACGTCCTTTGCAATGACTGTTTTTGGTATTATCTGCACCATCTGAGTGGTTCGATAAGCCTTGCTTAACAAAACAACTTATTCCATTCGCAGCAATCAAATCCTGATCCTACTATCTATTACTAAACTAAACCTAGCCGATGGTTATGTAGCGTTTCACAGACTGAGGCCAAAAGAGATTTGCTAAAAACAGAAAGCCTACAGCGACCGTGAGAAGTACGGGTAATGCCCAGCTGTCTGTGGGATCAACAAGCACTCTAGTAGGAAAGCTGGCTATCATACCTACAGGGATAATCAGCAAGATAATATAGCGAATACCAGGTCCATAAAGATGATCAGGTCTCTGGCCCATTTTAAAGAATGTAAAATAAAGTTCATGAAAATGCTCAGCTCTAGTCATTAACAAGGCTACCGTGCAAAATATTAGTCGAGTTGAATAGAAGATAGAGAGAGCGGCTGGCACAACGATAAAGATTAGCAAAGAACGCATCCAAGGAAAACCTTCAGGGAGCAATGAGAGGCTCCATAGCAACCATGATAGAGCAAAAATAGCATTTAATAAGAAGCCACATTGGAGTTTTTGTGATGTCATCAATTGCTGTGAGCTTACAGGCCTTAACAAAAGAAGATCCAGATCACTGTGTACAATTTTTTCGGAAAACACATCAAAGTTATGAGCAAATAAGACCATTTGAAGTGCATCAACAAGAAATAGTATAATCCTATGCTCCCGTTCCGCTGTAACGACGTAACCCTTGTTTCCATACGAACCGAGCTAATAGCCCAAAAACAACACCTCCAATTGCAAGACTGATAAATCCTTTCATAAAGGCGTTTGTATCGATTCGCCCTGAGAGATATGCCGCTGGCATGTAGATTCCACAACTAAATGGAAGCGCGATGACCCATTCACGTATCGGTGATGGCAGTAAGTCTAAGGGCATCAACTCACCAGTAAGAACCCAGATAATCATATTTTTGGAGTTATTAAGGCTATAGACGTAAAAATCAGTCAGAACCAGCCACTCTTTTCATTAAGTCAAATCTCAAATTTTTTATTATATATTTTATTTTTCCTTTTGTAATGTTTTTTTGTTCACGCATAGGGCGTGGACAAGTTTAAAACTAAACAAAAACCAAACTTATACCATTGCTACCAATTTGGTAGATTTTGGTAAATAATTGGTAGGAGATGAGTATAAGTTTGGTCAAATACTACATTTTGGTGGAAGGAGGCAAAAACTTAAAAACCACTTGACCAGATTTTGGGAAAGGGCTATTACACTAATTTAATTTAATTTTACTTGGGATGGTGATGTTGTGTCGGAGAAGTTATCCATTAAAGATCTGGACCTGAAGGGGAAAAAAGCCTTGATCCGGGTTGATTTCAATGTACCCATTGAAAATGGGGAAATCACCGACGACACACGCATTAGAGCAGCACTTCCCACTATTCAATATGCCATGAACAATGGCGCTTCAGTTCTCTTAATGAGTCATTTAGGCCGTCCGAAGGGTCCAGAGCCTAAGTCATCGCTGGCACCTGTGGCCAAACGGCTGTCGGAACTGCTCAAAAAAACTGTCATAATGGCTCCAGACTGCGTTGGCAATGAAGTAAAAAAGATGGTTGGGGCATTAAAACTGGGCGAAGTGATTTTGCTCGAAAACCTCCGCTTCCATAAAGGGGAGGAGAAGCCTTCTGAAGAGCCGGGATTCGCCAAGTCTTTGGCGGAACTGGGAGACGTCTACATCGATGATGCTTTTGGGTGCGCCCACAGGGCACATGCGTCTATTACTGAAGTTCCCGCTCTTTTTTCTGATAGAGCTGCTTTTGGCTTTTTAATGGAAAAGGAGCTTTCGTTTTTAGGCGAGGCGCTGTTGCATCCGAGAAAGCCTTTCTACGCCATTCTGGGAGGCGCTAAAATTTCCACCAAATTTAATGTGATCAAAGCGCTGATGCAAAAGGCAGACGTGTTGATGATCGGCGGTGCCATGGCTTATACCTTCTTTAAAGCTATGCAGATTCCCATTGGTACATCCCTTTACGAGCCGGAATTTGTCCAGGCAGCCAAAGAAATTTTGGATGCCAAAGGCAAATGTAAAATCATGCTGCCTCTCGACATTGTCATTACCCAAAAGGTTGATCCCAGCGCAATATCCAAGGTGATTATGATACAAAAAGGTATTCCCGATGGGTATGAAGGGGTTGATATTGGTCCAGAGACTATCAAAAAATATTCAGAAGAACTAAAAAAAGGCTCGACTATTTTTTGGAATGGTCCTGTAGGGATCTTTGAGTGCCCTCCCTTTGCCAAGGGAACGCGCGCTATCGCCAAAGTTTTGGCCGGATTGTCAGCAACAACGATCATTGGGGGTGGGGACTCTGTGGCAGCTGTTGAGCAAGCCGGCCTGGCGGGCCAGATGACTCATATCTCCACAGGCGGTGGGGCATCGCTGGAATTGATTGAATTTGGCACTTTACCTGGAATAAACGCTTTAAGTAATAAACAAAAACTTGAAAAAGAATAAGGGGTATGTTAAACTATAAGCACAAATACAAAGAAACTGCTTGATTAAATCGCATTAAAGACTTATACCTATTGTACTTCTCATCACTTTTATTCAGAAGAAGCTTTGATTTTCTGTCAACCTCGAAAGGGGAAAGGGTTAGCATGTCAGAGACACCAGTAGGGTCGCAAGAATTTAGACCATGGAGACGCTATCTATGGCCGGTCCATCGGTTTGAGCTTAAAAAGCTTATTCCCATGTTGTTGATGTTTTTCTTTATTTCATTCGATTACAATATTTTAAGAACCCTAAAAGATTCCCTGCTGATCACTGCCAAATCGTCTGGCGCCGAAGTCATTCCCTTTGTGAAAGTCTGGGCCATGTTCCCGGGGGCAATATTGATGACCTTTTTCTTTGCCTGGCTTTCCAACCGAGTCTCTCGCGAAACTGTTTTTTATACGATTATTGGCATTTTCCTTACTTATTTTTTTATTTTCACCTTTGTCCTATACCCCTATAGGGACCTGATCCACCCTAACGCTACCGCTGACTACCTCGAAACAGTTCTGCCTACCGGATTCAAAGGCTTCATAGCCATGATCCGCTATTGGTCTTTCACCCTCTTCTATGTAATGTCGGAACTTTGGAGCAGCACCGTCCTGTTTGTGCTGTTTTGGGGGTTTGCCAATCAGGTGACGAAGATCGGTGAAGCTAAGCGGTTCTACGGATTGTTTGGGGTAGGAGCTAACTTCTCCGGCATCTTTGCGGGACAAGCCTCGGTGTATTGTTGTAGTTTCTCCCGTCAGGGAGGGTTCACTTTCCTGGGACCCGACGCCTGGTATCAATCGCTTGTGTTAATGGTTTCCCTCGTTATAATTTTCGGCCTTATTGCCCTTGCTATCTTCAGATGGATGAACGTCAACGTCCTATCTGACAAAAGGTATTACGATCCTGTTTCTGTTAAGACTGAAGGGAGTGTTCAGGGTAAGCTTTCCCTTAGGCAGAGCTTCTCCTATTTGCTTGGTTCCAATTACCTTCTTTCCATTGCCGGCATTGTTATTTGTTACAACCTGGTAATTAATTTGACTGAAGTGCTTTGGAAACACCAGGTGAGTGAACTGTATCCCGATCCAAATGACTACACGACCTACATGAACCACATCGTTTCGCTCATCGGATTGGTAGCTACTTTAAGCTCCCTGTTCGTGTCCGGAAACGCTATCCGCAAGTATGGATGGACCTTCACAGCTTTACTGACACCGATAATCTTGCTCGTTACCAGCATCGGTTTTTTTGGGTTTTTCTTCGCAAAAGCCTATCCGGATCTTGTTTTCCCCTTCCTGGAAATGACACCGCTCATGCTGGTTGTCTTTTTTGGAACCTCACAGAATATTTTAAGCCGCGGCGCCAAGTATTCTGTCTTCGATGCGACTAAGGAAATTGCCTTTGTTCCCCTGAGTCCGGAATCCAAGCTGGTTGGCAAAGCAGCCATCGACGGTGTTTGTTCACGTATGGGTAAATCGGCCGGATCAGTGGTCCATCAGACCTTTTTGATCCTTTTCTCGACCCTCAGTGCGGGCGCCCCTTACGTCGCCGTCCTTCTTTTCACAGTGATTATTGTCTGGGTGATTTCCATTAGGCTCCTCGGTAAGCAGTTTAACGCCTTAACAACCACCGAACCCCTAGAAAATATCATTGCTAAGACCGAGCCTGATCCAGTCGAAGAATTTGTATCTGAGCCTCAACCTCAAATCTCTAAGATAGCGCCAGCACTAGATCCCATTGCTGACTTACAACAGCAAGCAATCTAAGGAAAATTACAGTTTTATACTCTAGGGCCTAATTCCAAATTGCAAATTCTGTTATTTTAAAAAAAGATTTATCAAATTTGTTATTGAATAATAATTACGTTTTAGGATATAATAATTGTCTACAAAGGATATAAAATGCCTAATATAGATAATGAGTTTGGTAAGTTAAGATCCATTTTTTGGCCTCTGCATAGAAGCGAGCTCAAAAAAGTCGTCCCGATGATGATTATGCTATTTTTCATTTGTTTTAACTACAGCATCCTGCGAAATGTCAAAGACACTTTGGTCGTTACAGCCGCATCTTCCGGAGCCGAAGTTCTTCCGTTCATCAAAGTATGGGTGTTATTGCCTATGGCTGTTCTTTTCACTTATGCTTTCACCAAGCTATCCAACCGCTTCAGCCAAGAAAAAGTCTTTTACATTATTATCTCTTTTTTCCTTATCTTCTTCGGCCTGTTTACCTATGTCTTTTATCCTATTCGTGATTATCTCCATCCTAATCAGCTAGCCGACCACCTCGAGACTATACTTCCGGCCGGATTTAAGGGGATGATCATGATGTACCGCAACTGGACTTTCACCCTTTTTTACGTTGTCAGCGAGCTCTGGGGCAGCATTGTCCTCACCGTCTTATTCTGGGGCTTTGCCAATGAGATCACCAAGATCAAAGAAGCGCGTCGCTTTTATGGTACTTTGAGCGTTATTGCCAGCTCTGCGGCCATTATCGCCGGAAGTTTTGGCAAGATTATTCCAGCTGATGTAAGCTGGGAATCCACTCTACAAATCCTCGTCGGTACTGTTATAGTATCGGGATGCATAGCGATGCTCACCTACCGCTGGATGAATAAAAACGTCTTGCAAGGGCCGGAGTACACCGCTTTCCATGAGGTAAAGATTGGACAGCCAGTTTTAAAGAAGAAAAAACTTTCTATCAAAGAAAGCCTCTCTTACTTGGCCAACTCAAAATATCTCCTCTGCATTGCAGTCCTGGTAATTGCTTATAACCTTGTCATCAATATGGTAGAAATCGTGTGGAAAGATCAGCTTAGACAGCTTTACCCTTCTCCGGGCGATTTTAAACACTATATGGATAGCATGACCATTGCTGTCGGTGTAATTGCTACGACAAGTTCACTCTTTATGTCAAAGCTGATTTCCCGATTTGGATGGACCCGCACTGCACTGATTACGCCGGTTTCTATGCTGATCACCAGCGCAGGTTTTTTTACATTCATGCTTTTTCGGTTTGATATGCAAGATTTTGTTTACATGCTCACGGGGACTACTCCGTTGGCGATCGCTGTATTTTTCGGTGCGGCACAAGTATGCACCAGCAAAGGTTGTAAATACTCAGCTTTCGACGCCACCAAAGAGATGGCGTTCATTCCTCTCGACCATGAGACCAAGCTCAATGGCAAAGCTGCCATCGATGGTGTTGGATCCCGTTTGGGCAAGTCGGGTGGCTCATTCATCCACCAAGGTCTTTTGTTATCTTTTGCGACAGTCAGTTCCAGCGCACCTTACGTTGCCATCATCCTGATGGTAGTGATTGGCTTCTGGATCATTGCAGCCCGTTCTCTTGGAACACAGTTCTGTCAGCTCATCGGTGAAAAAGGGCGCGAAGAGATCGGCGAAGCCGAAGTTCCCGCAGTATGAAATAAACCGTGCCTATCCGGTTAGCACAGGTCTATCCAGACCAGGGTAGACCTGTGCCAGGGAATTAAACACCCTCAGCTCTTAATTTTATTGCATAAAGTTCAATGAAGGCAATCATACCCAAGGCTATAAAGATGATGAAGGCATAGATTGGTATATGTAAGTTGAAGATCAGACTGAGCAGCACGAAAAACTGAAGGGTGGTGGTGATCTTGCCTGTCCAGATCGATTGGATTTTAAAGCTTTGCCAGGCACCGATCGTGAAAAGATAGAATCCGAATAATAGGACAGCAAAGTCGCGTGATAGCATGGTCAGCGCTTGCCAGATTTCAAGTTTTCCTTCCTGAATCATGACGCTGGCTGCAATAATAACAAATAACTTATCGGTAACAGGATCAAGGATCGCGCCCACCTGGCTAGTCATCTTCCAGCGCCTGGCCAGATAGCCATCAAGAAAGTCTGTGGCCATCGCTAGCAGCACCACTACAAAACGCAAATAAGGTTGGTCGATAATAAATAGAAATGCCAGGGGAGCCCGTAATAACGAAAGGAAGTTAGAGATATTGTACATGTATCAATTGTATCTATTTCTCAGGAAAAAGAGCAAGTAAAGTAAAAGCCGGTTAAGCTGATGGCTTTTACCAGTTATAGTCATTTTCGTAGCCGAGCTCAATCAATACATCTCCTAGATGTTCTTTAAAAAGGTTTTTTTGACCCTCAGTAAAAGACTCTTTCCAATTTCCGGCTTTTCCTTTAACGAAGACAGTTCCTTTTCCGAAAGACATCTTGAAAGCTTCTAAAAGCCTGTCGTCTGAAACATCCAGATGCAAAGCCTGAGGGATCTTTCTCAACTCTACCAGTTGTTCTTGCTCTGTGTAGCCCCCTCGGGGTCCTAAAAGGGCTTCAAAACGAAGGGGGCAGCAGACGGAAGAATTTTTCCAACCTAAGAACAGATTAAACACTTCCAAACAAGAATAATACCACTCTGTCCCTTTAATGATATAATCGATCTTTTTATTGAAATCTAAAGACTGGAAGTGGTTATCACCTATCGGTGCGCCATAAATATCAATTCCGGAAATAGGAGGATGCTTAATGACTGAAATGACCCAATCACGTGGATCTCTGATCAGAAAAAAGACAACGCATTTTCGTTCCTTACATATTTTTTCCATCTCAGTGGAAAAAGGGGCATGGGTGACTAAAAAACCATCACTATATTCTAAATTGTTCAGTACAGAAATAAATGTCTTCGAAGGAATTGGTTGATTGAGCCAGTAAGGCTGCAGTACATTGGGCAATAACATTAATAAATTAGTCAGATTTTTATCGTATAGATACGTTTTAGGGCAATCGACTTCCTGACACCAGTATGAAATGGATTTTTTATCGGTCAGGTTTTCAAGCAGAGGCCTTAATAAATGCGTACCGGTTTTTGGCATGGTGAATAAGGCAAATTCTTCCGGTTTTCCAGGCGAAACATTCGCTGTTTCACGTGTAAATCCATCAGTATAAATCCAGATAAATGCTAAGACGGGTAGACTTAAGACAGAACATAGCAGATTCTTTATTAAAGATGACATTGGTAACCTATCCTTTTATAGGAATCAATTGTATCTTTTTTCAAATAGCAGTCAAGAACTGAAACATAAAAACCTATCGATAGGTTGATTGTTGACGAGAGTCACTTGAAGGTTGGTAATTGATGGGTTTTTAGATTTCAAATCATCGAAAGATGCTCTGAATCCTTCACATCCCTGGAAATTTCCAAGTTTAATAGACTTCAAACCTTTAAAGTTTGGAATTTCTTTAATTTCCTCTTTATAAATCCACCAATTTTTAAGGGATAATCCTATTAGTTGTGGCAATGCTGCAGCTATTGTTCTGATCAATTTACCATCAGACATAATATAGTTATGTACAGAAAGATATTGTAGAGATGAAAAATGGGAAAGCAGAGAAAGTTCTTGCGGATCGAGTTTTAAATTGTCAAGAAAAAGCAATTGCAAATTCTTTGGCACCGCATGTGTGAGATCTTTGATTGTAAATGGAGTGAGGATGCAGTAATCGCTTCCCAAATAGAAAGTCTGCAGCATGCTAGCAAAAACTACCCCTTCAAGCAAGGGTGTCTTATCGAATGGATTTAGGCATCTGACCTTTAAGTGGACCAGATGCGTTAATTTCGCAATGTCTAATAAAGCGCCTCTTCCTAGCTTTGGATTGCCTGCCAGGTCTAAATCTTCGATCAAGGGAGAAGAAGCGACAATGGTTTTGACATGAAAATCATGAAGATCGGCCGAAATCTTAAGAGTTTTTATTACTGGAAATTCCGACAGGGCTTTTAAGAATTTCGGATTTTTATCCAAGTTTTTTGACTCTACTGTTGCTTCTAGAGAAGTCAATCCTTCAGCATTTTCTGAAATGGCTATAAAGATGTTCAGGCTGATGTCATGTGTAATGATGAGGGATTTAATGACACGTTGATCATTCTTAGATACCTTAAGAAGGTCGCGGTAAAATTGACTGACCAGTTCCTCGCTATAGACCGGTGGATAATTAGAAATATACCCAAGTTGCTGATAGTCTTTGTCAACCCCCTTTTCAATCTTTGTCTTGACACCCGATATTAGCGGAAATGATAAAATGAACTTACAGATTCTTCCCAATACATCTTTGGCAGTTTGATGTGTAAAATAATAGGTCGAAAAAGATAACCATGTCACCCGGTACTTAAATGTATCGTAGTATTCAAGATCTGCTGCAGCTAGTATGTTGAGATCCCATTCTACTTTCTCCACTAACGCAGACATCGCACAATTGACCTGATCTTCCTCGAAGTTTCTGGTCCCTTTGCGGAAAGCGTCCAGCTGTTGGAGGTGTAGAGGCTTTTCGGTTTGGTACCACCAGTTAACCGGACCCCAAAGAATATCCATATAAGACATAATTCTCTCCTTATTCCAAGTATAAATTCATATAGCAAGTCTCTCCTTTTGTTAGCAACGTTAAACCTGGAAACGGCGATTGAGACGAAAAAATTCGCATTGACAAAATCATTTTGTTTGTCTTATACAAATAAATAATCTGCAACAAGGGACGAGTTATGAAGCATTTCTATTTTATAGTCTTTAGTCTTGTATTCTGCACCGCATTACTGGAAGCTAGTGATGCTTCTAGCGTTGCCTATAACACTTCTTCAGAATCATGTACGACCAATCTAGGACAAACATACGCTTGTCCTCGCTGCCGCCGAGCAAAACCTCCCGGACCACTTAAATGTCCCACACCGCCGCCTGAACAAACACCGAATACAAATAGCTAAATAAAGAGAAAAGAAAATGAAATTCATGATCCACAAAAAAATATGGATGACCTTTGCCGTAATTTTTGGACCTATTACCGCTTATATGGCTGCCAATCAACAAGTACAACAATATGTCATTGATGGAGCCTCTATCCCCAAATTTGTAGAACCCCTTACCACATTTAACGGAAAACGTCTTGATGGTACTAGAAATCTTACAGTGACTGCCGAAGAATTTCAACAAAAGATCCTGCCTGAAAGTTTTTATAAAAAATTACCTAAATCTGTCACATATAAATCTGTTAAGACCGGAAAACCCCTTTTTACTATCAACCCCAAAAAAGGGACTTACATGTGGGGTTATAAAATGAGCGATGGAAAAAATACCTATGGCCCCTCCTACCCAGCTCATACCATCGTTGCAAAGCGGGGAGTCAAAACTAAGGTCAAATACAAAAACCACTTAAGACCATTTGTTGATAAAAAAGGCCGAAAGTTAGCCGGGCCTCTAATGCAAAAATTCCTGACAGTAGATCTCAGCTTCCAGTGGGCAAATCCTTTAAATTGGCCTCAGTTCGGACAAGGATTTGATTTATATGATCCTACCGTCTATCCCTTTGGCACAGGCATGCCGCAAGGCAATCCCGGCATTTATGAAGGGCCGCAACCCATGGTGGTCCATTTGCATGGCTCTGAAACGCCTTCATATTCTGATGGAGATCCCAATTCCTGGTTCACACCCCACAAAAAACTTAAGGGAGTCTCTTTTGTCACCAATAAAAACATATATCCTAATACGCAGCCTGCGACAACTTTGTGGTTCCACGATCACGTCCTTGGAGAAACACGTCTAAACGTATTTGCAGGTGAAGCAGGGTTTTACTTTATTCGCGGAGAGCCGGAATCTTCCGTCTCTCCTCCATTGCCTGGCCATAATTATGAAATTGAAATGGTCATGTCAGACCGCCAATTTGACACCTATGGTCAACTGTTTTTCCCTGACGGAAATCCGTTGACAGCGGGCCTTAACGGTCCTCCAGGCAATCCCGACATCAACCCTTACGCCATTCCCGAATTCTTTGGCGATGTCATGGTTGTCAACGGAAAAAGTTGGCCTTACCTGGAAGTGGAGCCGCGCCGCTATCGTTTCCGCTTACTTGATGCATCTAATGCCAGGATATTGGCCCTCTATTTGACGACCGATTCTAGCGATGAACCACCTCTCGTCTGGCAGATCGGGACCGATGGCGGGTTGCTTGATACTCCCGTGAATATTAACAGCTTTGTCCCTTATACTTATAACCCTTCCGATCTATGTCCTCCGGATGATCCTAACCTGGGACCGGTGTTCCAGGACCCAAGATTATTTTTTGCTCCAGGAGAACGGATGGATATCATTATCGATTTTTCAGGATATGAAGGGCAGCACATCACAGTGAATAATGACGCCCCAGCCCCATTTCCAAGCGGGGGCACACAGATGGATCCCAATGTGGAGGGGTTAATCATGCAGTTTAGGGTCACGAAGCCACTATCATCTCCCGATGAGAGCTTTAATCCGGCTGTTCCCGGCGCTACCCTTCGCGTCGGTGACAACGCTATAGTAAGATTAGCTGACGGCACGGGAGGATTGGCTCCGGGGGTTGTTCCAAACTTGACTCGCAGCTTGGTATTGATCGAACAGGAAGATCCCTACTCCACCGCCCCCGTCGTTGTCTTGTGCAACAACACAAGCTATGACGGCATCAATCCCTACACCAATGAGCCCCTTCCCGATTCAGTTTCTTATAACAATGGATCGATCTATGTGACCGAATTGCCTCAAGTGGGTTCAACGGAAATTTGGGAGATCGTCAATCTAACTCCAGATGCTCATCCCATCCATATTCACCTTATTCAATTCCAGGTTCTTAACAGACAGGTGTTTTATGTAGGAAATATCGTCCCCCCTTTCACTTGTACAGGGTCTTATCGAGATCTGTATGAAACAGCCTGGAATAATAATCCCAATCGTCCGTCTACTGTTCCACCAGGAACAGTCTACAGCTATGGGCCCCCATTCCTCTACTTGAGCACGCCTAAGTTAGGAGGCAACCCGGATGTAACCCCATTTTTAACTGGGCCTGCTTTTGGATGCGACCCCAATGAATTTGGCTGGAAAGACACTTTAAAAATGTTTCCAGGCACTGTTACCCGGCTGGTGGTTCGATGGTCACCACAAGATATTCCTGTTGGAAGGGTATCGGCAGGAGAAAATCGGTTTGCGTTTGATCCAACAGCCAAGTTGGGTGTCAAGAATGATGGTTTTGGTTACCCCGGAGGCAGCGGCTATGTTTGGCATTGCCATATCATCGATCATGAAGATAACATGATGATGCGTCCCTTCCAGGTGAGCAATACAGCCCAAAGATAAGAAGTCAGGAGCCAGATTTAAGTTGAATAAGCCGAGAAAACTTTTTCTTTTTATTGTTTTTCTGATCAGCCATGTAAGTGGAATTGAAGCAGATAATGATTTGGTCAGAAAAAAAACACCTTTTGATCAATCTGTCGATAATATCCATTCGACTTCTCCAAGTATCCATGTAAGTGATAAGGTTTGGAGTCAAGTTTTTGATTTTCTTTTGCCGGATGATCATCCAGCAAAAAACACACTCGATGAAATTTTTTCCTCTTCGCGGGCTATCTACAACATGGAGTCAATGATTGCGGCTGGCTTTGACCATGCAATCCCACAGCATCATACGCACATCATTGTTACAAGGCATCCCAAACTAAAAGGTTATGTGATTAAAGCATATCTGGATGAACAAAAATACCATGAGAATCAACCGGAACATTATTATTGGATCAAAAGAGTGAGGGGGTCTCGACTTATTCAAGCATCAATTGAAGCCCATCACTACGAAAGTATTTTTAAGGTTCCCAGAAAATGGATTTATCTTCTTCCGGACGAGCCTTCGCCTCAAGCAAAATCTTTGCACAAAATGTTCATCTTAATTGAAGAGGATATGAACATCTACGAATTAGAAGAAAATATTCACCATTGGCTCAATGATACGACAGAGGAATTGCTCAAGGCTTTATATGTAGTGACTACAGAGCTTGGACTACGAGACTGTACCAGGCCAACGAATGCTCCGTATTGTCTGGATGGTAAAATCGCCTTTGTTGATACACAATCTTTTTACGAAGATGTTAAATTTAAGGGATTACTCCCTTGTCTTTCTCCACCTATGAAACAATATTGGAGACAATTATTTAAGAAACGGCGATTAGAAGGGGATGCCGGATGTAAGATGGGCAAGATATAGAGCAGAAAGGATGGTTAGGATGGTTAAGATGGGCAAGATATAGAGCAGAAAGGATGGTTAGGATGGTTAAGATGGGCAAGATATAGAGCAGAAAGGATTATGAAGAGAGATCTAGCAGAGCCTTTTTCATGAGCCTTTCTAAATTCTCTTTGAATTCGGCAGCCCTTCTGAGATATTCTTCCCGATTAAGCTGGCCGATGCTTTGCTTTTCCTCAGCAGAAAGTTGCTGCAATTGCCTCACCGTTTCTGCTAATATTTTTTCATCCACAAAATACGTAACGCCGTAATTCTTCTTTCCCTTGCGCTTATATTTGACAAGGCATCTTTTATCTTTGATAAATTCATTCATAGGAGGCGCATCTGTGGTAATGACAATCGCTTCAGCTGACATCGCTTCCATGATATAATGGCCAAACCCTTCTGCTTTACTTGGACATAAGTGGACGCCACATTCATTTTGCAGTGATAATAAAGAGTGACTAGCAATTCTTTTATTTATGATATTTACATTATCTGCAAATTGTGTTATTTTTGTTGACCTGCTATGCCTGATCATTGTCAAGTTCGGTAAGGTTGGATCCCTCCTCCAAGCTTTTAAAATACTTTCGCTACCCTTCAAAGGGCTTTTGCCTGCAACATGAAGATGGCTTGAGTAATCCTTTTGCAGACTTGGATTAAAACAATCGATACTTGTAAATCCTAAATAATAAACATCTTTACCGATAGGTTTAAAAATTCTTAAACTTTCTTGTGTTTTACAGAGTATTAAATCAAATTTTTTCAGGTCTTCCAATTTTGCACGCAAACATTCAGGATTGGGAATAAACCAATTTAACTTTCCTTTTGGAAACCACTCCGATTTATATTGAGCGAGAAAGATGTTAATGTCTGAAGAGGCGATCCCGTTTACCTTTAAATAATCAAAGAGTTTGACACGATGGCCTAAGCTCTCTAATCCTTCTTTTAAGATCGAGACATCGACTTGTTTACCGGCGCCATTATCTAAACTGTGAGAGATGAGATTAATCCTCAAAGAACCAGGTTCCCTTGCATTTGCAGATGTGCATAAAAGGGAAAAAACCAGAAAAAAAAGAAAAGAGTTAAAATTAAAATTATTCATAGTGAATTTAGGTTATGAACGTGTATTAAGAATACGCCATTTGTCCCTTCTTCCTTCTTTTTTTAACGAATTGGAGTTTCATAATTGAATTGGGTTAGCAAGTCACCTAATTCTTCTGAAATAATATCTAAATCATTTTCTGTAAATCTATCAATACTTTTTAACATATGACCGAGTGGTGGATGTTTGCTTACAGCCCTTTGAATATCTTCATCGGTCACATCATATTCAAGAGCTTCAAGGAATTTTTTCAGCTCAACAGCAGGATTCGCTAAAAAATCTTCATATCTAAACGTAATCACATTGTTCTTCTTATTCCAATAATTCTGGAATTTTCTCCAGCTTTTTATAAAGCTCACAACTCTCTCCCTCGGAACTTTATCCAGAAGAGGACCTTCAGGCTTTCGAACATATCGTGAGTAGAAACTATCTACTGGATGACGAACAACTCTTAAGGTCACCTGATAAGGACGCTTATCAAATTTTGTTTCTTTATTAACTTGTGAGGGAAAATGGGTTTTAATCAAAACAATATCATCTTTAGTAGGATAGCGGCAATGACCCAGACAGCCATGATCGCAGCAATATCCTCCCCATGGGAATACCTTATGCATATGCTGAGGCTCAATATCTATATAAACAGAACCTGTAGCAACATTTGTGGCCTCTTCTACCAGGTATCGAATCCAATGATTGCCTGAGCGTGGATACGATGCCAAATAGGCGCGGCTCCACTCTTTAGAATGCAAAGATTGAAACTCGCTAAAAAAAATCAGACAATAAAAGAGAGGAAATAATTTATATTTAATCAGTGCCATCATATTCTCCCTCATGGGATTCACGTTTTTGATTTGCATAAATTACTCCGTTTACCATTTATGATCAACAAGAAACGAAAAAAAAGTACAATCCATCAGGGATACGATTTTCTGCGGAAGATAGAGGTAGAGCACTTACGTTTTTTTTGTTGAAATAATATAAAATATCCTTTTACTATTACACTTCTTAAAGCTATTAAACAAAGGTATGATCGATGTCCCGCCAATCTGAAAAAAAAATCCCCTCTTCAGTTATTTTCTTGTTTTTGGCCTTATTACTTGTTTCTGCAGTCCCCTTAGAGGCACAGAGACACAATCCAGAAAAATATAATGTGTATTCAAGCGATACTAAACAATTTGTCTGGATTAGAGTCTTTAAGGTTGCTTCAGGCTCTATCAGAGATGTTTTGAGAGGGGATGTTTCAGACATGACTCAGTCACATCCCAAAAGATTACCGGAAAAATATGACAATTACTTCAAATTCTCATTCGTGAGAAATCCCTGGGATCGGATACTCTCTTGTTATTTTCATAAAATACTTACAAAAAAAGCTCAAGATTTTCGAAAGTGTTTTGATAAGGATTTTGAATTTTTTGTCGATTACATCAGTCGTCTTGATGTCGCAAATGCTAATCCACACATTAAACTACAGACAAGATTAATACCGGTTGAAGAATGTGATTTTATCGGCAAAATGGAAAATTTTTCAGAGGACTTTAAATATGTCTGTGATGTAATTGGAGTAAAATACAATGTAGTGCCACATAAGCATAAAACAGACCACGCACATTACAGCACCTACTACACCCCCAGAACACGGCAGATTATTGCTGAAAAATATAAAGAGGATATTAAGGCATTTGGATTTACATTCGAAACAGAATGACTTCAACCGACGTTTTTAGGTTTAACCTGGAAACGTCGATTCGAACGGGGTGCCAGGTTTAAGGAATTGAAATGGCGGAGCCTTTTCCCACAGGTCTCTTGCAGCATCGTATGCGCGGTAGATAGGATTCTCATCCGTTCCCAAATTGTATATTTTTTTGAGGGAAATTTCAAGATTTGACAGTTCTTCTTTTTCGTATCCCCGCTCTTTTTTAGGTGGAAATTCGAATGCATTTATTTGTAAAAATTCTTGAATTGCTTGAATCGTTTCCGCTTCCCACATATATTCGAATTTGATCGCCAGTATTTGAGCCTCTTGCAAACAACAGGCTTGTGATTTAGTGTGAAGCCATTCTTCCAGTTGCTTTTCACAGCCCAAGGCATCATAAGCAAGCAGATTTTTTTCCTTAGTCTGGTGATTACCATTATTTCCAATAGCCTTAAACCACTTTTTATCCGATGATTCCACATGCGAAAAATGAGTCCTACCTTGGGTTGGACTATGCGTTATTCGATGGAGTGCAGATTCCGCGGCTTGATCAGGGTTAGAGAAAATAAACAGAATTTTCCCTTTGAATTTTTCGTCAGGGGGCAGTAGATGTGTCTTTAAGACAGTTTGATGAGTGCAATATTTTTTAGAGACATCGAATAGCAATGTACTTCCTGAGCGGCCTGGGCTTGCGATAATAACGATATTTTCATTGTCATAGTAGGGTTTTAATTGCTTCCTCTTTGCAATAAAACCCTCTTCGGCGAATAAGGGGGAGATCAACAATAAGAACAGGCAAATGAAAGGTGATTTTTTTGATAGCATTGATTTCTCCTTGTAGTAGCGCAGATTGTAGCCCAAGTCTCTTTAATACGGCAATTGCAAAATGGTCACTTTGATCGCTCAACCCCGGGGCTTTGACGCATTCCAATTGCCGTGTCCAGGTTTAACTTATTTTTTTCAGTCCCTTAACTTCAGCCAGTAGCGCTTCATGGAAGAGGAAAGAAATGGAGTTATCTTTTTATACTTAACTCGCCTGCCATGAGATTGTGTATCAATAAATGCCACTTTACCATCTGGGGAAAAAGGAATATTTGCTAGTTTACAGTCGGATAAACTGACCTCTGCAATCACAGTGTATATAGCTTCAAGAAGCTCTTTTGTCATTTTTTTTCTCCAACGCATTTTATTCTTTTTATCAGAAAGGATATTCATATCTTCTTCAATGAGAATGAAATTTTTGCGCCAATAATGTGAAGGAGGTGATGGATCATCAGGAAGTAGATAAACCCATTTCTTGGGAACTTTTAAAAGGTGATCATAGTGATGATTATCAATAGATTTTTGGATGAGACGGGATCCTATAACACGCTTCACCCATGGATATTGTTCGGGGTTTTTTAAATGAAGTTTTTGATCGTCAAGGTAGGCTTTCATCACATAGCCTTTGAGCCTTGGATGTTTAGTGACAATGATACCGGTAAAAGCTTGCGGCCTGGCGAATTCAAAACCTGCTTTTACCATAGTTTTCATATCACATATTACTCGTGATGCTGAGAAAACTTCATCGAGATCATTTTTTATAGGATGATCATCAGGCATAAGGAAATCGACTACTTTACTCCATTCAACGTCACTAACATAGATACTTGGAGAATATTCAACAGTAAACAGTTGATTGGAATAGCACAGAATTATTGACAGTATTGTAAGGAGAAGAAAATGGGGTTTCATATTCTGGAAAACACCTTAGTTGATTTTAAAAATTATGTCAGATTAAGCTGGTGGATTTGGATTTTGATCCAGATTTTGAACATTAGCTTTTTTGCTACTTGTTATATTATCAACGGCTTTGCACCATAAAGGATAGTAAAAAGTATCGCGAACAAGATGATATTTATCTTCTTTTACACTTTCTTGATTATCAAGGGCTCTAGCATTATGGGTAATTATTGTACTTTGAACTTGAGCACACCTGATACCAGCTTCTATTTTTGCAAAGAATCCAGGCGCATCTTGAAATTCTTTTAGGTTCTTTTGCAACTCTATTGCTTCGTTCGACCCTTCACGCTTAGGTAGACAAACCTCAAATTGATTGATGATCCTAATGATATCGTGAGATAACAGGTAGGTACAAATAGCCATGGCAAGGCTAACTATAGGAAGGATTGGAAAATCGTCAGACTCTATCAGGATTCTAACCATTCTTTTAACAATTTTGAAAGCAGATAAAGCCAGGAAAAGATCCCCTACAAGGCGTATGGTTGCAATCCAATTTCTTCCAGATATTTCATCACGTCTATTTTGATAAGCTGGATCAGCAATATAAGTAATATTGTTCCTCAGTGCATCATTTACCTTTTTCGTTTCCTGCTCATTCATTTGCTCCAATTCTTTACGTCCACTTTTGATATCTGTATAATCTTTCTGGACTGAATCAAAGAAGCCTGCAACTAAGTAAGGTTGTAATGCATTCATTATTTACCGCCTCTATACAAAGCTTTTCGTGAAGTAATGTAATTATTAATCATGAGTTAACGTCCATAATTTTGAACAAGACTTTTAACATTAAAAACAATTATTTAATAGAGAAATTTTAAAAAGTGATAATATTTTTATTTTCCAGGAACTTCCCGGCATAAAATCTGGTCAGTCCCCTCTATCATCAGCGTGACTTGAGCCAAGGTCGTAATTGAACTAATTTTTAATTGCTTCCAGGATAGGGGAGATGGCATAGGTCTCTGGCCACCTTCCTTTTAGCAAAAAATAAAGGGAAATACTTGCGTATTTCCCTTTATTGTTCGAGGAATTGAATCGATTAAACTTGATTTGGTCCTGCGGCAGCTTCATGCATTCCATCAATGGCTATGCACCATAACGGATAGTAGAATGTATCTCTGACTACATGGTACTTGTTGACACTTTGAGCAGTACTATGGATGACTGCTCCAGCATTACTTAAAACCAGATTGGAAACTGCAGTAATTACACCCCAAATTGATTTATTTGCCTGTTGTGCTTCCTTTTGTCCAGGTAATTTAGGCAAACAATTTTCATATTGATTGGCAATCCTAATGATATCGTGAGATAATAAGTAGACTGTAATCCCATAGGCCAGTCCGATCATCGGGAAGATCGGTGCGTCGACGAACTTTGCCGGATTCGCAATGATTCTAACTGTTCTTTCCAGAATTATGAATCCATGTAACAACAGGATACAATCTTTAAAAAGACGAACACCAGCAAGCGCCATTTTGGTAACAGTGTGTTGTCCATGAAATTTATCGATGTTAAGACCGGTATTCTTATCTAAATCATGCATTCCATAATAGATCGTTTGACAATCTTTCTGGATTGAAGCGCAAAAATCAGGGACTAAGTAAGGTTGTAATGCGTTCATTATCCACCCCCATTTCTATAGTTAAGGTCAGACTGAACAATTGATGGAAAATTTGGAATCATGATTTTTCTCCTTTTAGGGATGTTTTAATTTTATTGAAAAGATTGTAACTTGGTTCGAATAATATTGCCCATTTCGCAATATTTATAGGTTTCATCTCAGGTATATGGCGCCGGTCGTAGTGGTTAAGTTGTGCATTGCGATTTCTTCGCGGTTATATGCCATATTGTAAAATATAGTGGCCAATTCCGAATAACTTAATTATAATTAAATAATTATAGAACGATTTTATCATATAATAATATTAATTTAAAGAGGAATTTTAGATATTAGTGATTTTTCATTTATCTATAAATTCTCCGGCATAAAATTTCATCAGTTTACCATCTATTTTCACTGAGACAGAACCATCTTTCTCCAGAGATTCAAAAGTTCCGGATACTGCCCTTTGATTATCGTGAAAACGGATCAGATCGCCCTTTTGATGATAAACATGAGAGGCAAAATCAAGCCAAAAAGGAGAAAAACCCTCTTTCAAAAATAAGGACAGGTCTTGGTTGAACTGATTTTTGATCTCTTCAAGAATAGGGGAGATAGCATAAGTCTGGCCACTCTCGGCCAGGAGAGAGGTGGCTGGGCGATCGATTTTATCCAGCTCTTCCTCCGACATATTGATATTGATGCCGATGCCGATGATGAGGCCCCGTTTGCCATCTAAATGGACACTTTCTGAGAGGATGCCCGCCATTTTTTTGCCGTTAAGCATCAAGTCATTGGGCCATTTGATTTTTGGGTGGACATTGAGCTTTTCGAGTACTTTTGATGTCGATAAAGCAAGCAGCTGTGGGATATGTCCCTGATCCGACCTGTTTTCATCGATGGCAAAGCAGAACGTGGCGTAGATATTGACCTCGGGCGGGGAGACCCAGTGCCGTGTAAAGCGGCCACGGCCGCCGGTCTGTTCCGAGGCTGTGATCAGCGTCAGCCGGTTCTCAGCCCACTCCTTGACATGCTCCTTAGCCCACGTGTTTGTCGATCCAATGACCGGGAAGTGTATGTGGACAATTTCTAGCATAAATTATATTGATTGATAAATTTGCTTGCGAAACCTTGGTGCTTTGCACCGCCTTTTGGCATATTTGTGGAAGCCTCAGAAAGAGACGTATGGGACGGATGGTTATCAATGTCCCATTTGTCCTATTCGTCCCATAGGTCCCATACGTCTCTTTCTGAGGCTCCCACAATATCGCCAAAAGGCGGTGCAGAGCACCCAAGGCTTCGCAAGCAAGTCTGACCCAGTTCAAGGTTATTTCTTTGACTTGTTTACTAATGAACTGCTATTTTAGCAGCATAAAGATATAAAATAAAGATCGAATATGTGGAGCGCTCGCTACCTTGCCAGAATGGATTTCAGGATGATACCGGTCATCCTTTGTTTGATGGTAATCAGCCTGTTGGTCATTTCCTCATACTCGCTAGATACCACCTCTGACCACACCGACGAAGCCTTTTTAACACCCCTTGTGAAAGCGCAGCTGCAGTTTTTTGCAGCAGGCTGGATCGTCTACCTGTTTTTTGCCGGCTTTGACTACAACAAGTTGCGTGAATGGACGTGGATTCTCTACGCCCTCGTGATCCTTTCCCTGGTCGGACTTTTCTTTACCGATTCGATCCAGAGGGTCAACCGCTGGTACCGGATACCAATCATCAATTTTGGCTTTCAGCCATCCGAGTATGCCAAATTTGTTGTGGTAGTCACCCTCAGCTGGTTTCTCGAACGAAAGCGAACGGTAGCCTCTTCCTGGAACACTGCCTTTTATGCTGTCATCATAGTAGGGATTCCTTTTCTCCTGATTTTGAAACAGCCCGATTTGGGAACAGCGCTGGTCCTCCTTCCTATTACCCTTGTGATGTTCTATTTTGGTGATTTGCGTCCCTCCATCGTCAAGTTCATGACCATAGGCGGTGCCATTGCCCTTATCCTGGTAGCCCTCATCTTTTTGGGCATCCTGCCACATGAAACGATCCGCCCCTATGCAACACTCTTTCTCAAAGACTATCAGTTTGACCGGCTCGATCCGTCGACCCATCACCAAAAAGCTGCTGCCACCGCCATCGCTATTGGCGGCATCACAGGCGCAGGCTGGCGCAACAGCGAATATACCGGCAGGGGATGGTTGCCGGCGCCCTACACCGATTCGGTCTTTCCCTCCTTTGGCGAGGAGTTCGGACTCCTCGGTATGCTATTATTAGTTGTTCTCTATTATGCCCTGATTTATTTTAGCTTTCAGGTAACGGCAGTGGCCAAGGACCCCTTCGGTAGACTTTTATCTGCCGGGGTTGCAGTCTATCTGGCTATGCATATTATAGTGAATATAGGTATGATGTGCGGCTTCCTCCCCATTACGGGAGTGCCCCTTAATCTGGTGACTTATGGCGGATCGTCGATCATCGCGACAATGATGGCCCTGGGTGTCTTGCAAAGTGTCTATAGCCGGAGGTTTATGTTCTGATGATAAACGAATTTATTTTTGAGCCCGGTACCTGGCTAGGGGAAGGGAAGATCACATTCACCGCTTCGGCACAATTCATCAAATTCTATACCCGCTGGAAAATCGAAAAGGAAGGCGATGATACCCTCAAGGCCACCCAAGTGGTCGAGATGGAGGGGGCTAGTGACCAACTCATCAATACCTTCACCATCACTCAAATGAAACCGGGAACCTTTACCATCTCACTGGAAAATAATCTCATCGAAAAAGTTGACGGGACGGGGATCAGGGACAGCAAGACTATCGCCTGGGAGTTTCGCGGCGATCCCGAGTTCGAAGGCTTTGAAGTCTATGAACGGCAGGAGACCGGTGATTTCTTCATGCATGCCGAATACGGCTCCAAGGACCAGTACAGGACTATCGTGGAAGGACTTATCTGGAAGAAGAGTTAGCTAGACAGACGGAAGCTAAGTCGCGCTAAAATTTAAACGCAAAGGCGCAAAGTTCGCAAAGGTGCCGCGCAGGACCACCACCAAAATTAAACACAGAGACACAGAGGCACTGAGGTCACAGAGAGCAATATTAAGCTGTAAAATGAGGTTATTGAAGAACGTAGGTCTGGATTAATGGATCTTAAAACGTAACAGCTAATAAAAATGTTTACTTAATATAAAAGATATTGTATACTTCATGTTATTTAATAACTTATATTAAGGAATTTTTATGAATATTCAATCAATTGCTTCTCAGATTTCATCAGCCAAAGAGATTGTCTCTACCGTCTCGATAGCCTGGAAGGGGCACCTTGTTAGGTTGCTTCCATTATCAGGTTTTAAATTAGCCTGCTTGGCTTGTATGTTTACTTGTTCTGTTGCAAAAGCTTCTGCAAAAGCTTCCTATGTTTTTGATCAATTTGTAACTCGGACATACCCCGACTGGTGCAATAAAAATTTGGGATCAAAAAAGTTTGCCATGGCAATCCTTTCCGGATCGATGGCAGTTTTATTAAACGTCTTTTTCTTTCGCACTTTGGGATTTCCGACAAAAACAGCCGAACTAATTTTCTGTGGAATAGGTGGATTACTTGCTTCTCAAATGAAATATAAGAAAAATCCTCCCACACCGGGGTCAAAACTTCCTCCTTTTGATGAAGCCTGGAGTCTCATTGCTAGCTCAGGTAATTTTAAAGATAAGGCCGTGCTGTCGCTGGTGTGCAAAAAGATGAACCGCATCGTTTCCAAAGAACCTGATCATCAAATCGTAAAATCGATGAGAAAGATCATCAATAAGAAAATAGTAAAAGCCGAAGAGTTAATGCAATTGCTTAGGGGCGTACAAGGTCCTGTAAATCCACTTGAGGTGGCTAGGTTGAATGCACTAATCGCTCCAATAGCTTATAAATATCTGGAAATGGATGATAGTAGAATGGGTTCTATTAAACGAAATTATCCGTTAAATCAAGCTGAGAAAACAATCGAAAATTTAACAAAGATTTTTTGGTTTTTTCTTAAAAATTACGACTCTCTGGATGCAAGTACTCAAAATTTAACGGATAAATTTATTCTATATAATTTTGCAGATACATTCGTAGAAAACAAAGTAGCTTATAAATTTGAACTCAACGCTCCTTTTCCAAAAAGTTTTCTCGAAAAACCCAATCATAAGTATTTAAAACTCATTCTTTTTTACTTGAATAAAAGTTATTTATCGTTAGATCAAATACTGAATAAGTTAATCGATTTCGACTTGGATCTTTCAAAGCAACCCGTATTTCAAAATACGGATTTAATCAAAGCAAATTATCAAACTAAATATCAGGAAGTCTTGAATGATAGTCTACTCGCTGTTCTTAATCATCCTGATGTGATTAAATCATTATTTTTTATTGATAAATATAAAAAACTATGACCGCAAAATCCCGTTGGATTTTGCTTAGCCATAGCGGGCAAGATTTTTGCCTTTTATGCATTTAGTTTATCAGACATCTAATATTAATGTCAACTAAAAATGTTATTTCAATTAAAACTTATTCCATTCTGGAGGTGATTTTAATTAACATAATATTATGTGGACATGATGTAATTGGGAAAGTTTTAGATTAGGGTGTATTGATTTTAATACGCTTCTAAGATGCTTTGCAATAATCCGTCGTCTTCTATTGCCTTCTTCACACATGGACGCAGTCGATCCTGCTCTTCAAGATGCTTCTGCATCGTTTCTCTTATCTTTGCACTGTCTATCTCAGCAAAACATTCAGCCAAGGTTTCTTTCCCATTTAAAATAACCTTTAAATACTCCGGATTTTCCAGGTTTTTCACATAAGGTGTCTCTTCAAGCATTGTCTTAAAAACACGCCCCATCGATTTACATCCTGTTCTTTTTCTGACTCCCCGTTTTTCTCCTCTGAAAAATCGTTCCAGAAGATTATTTGTCCGTTCGGGTTGAATGTGTTTGATGACCCCCTGTGCGTCGGTGATCTCTACTCCACCTGTGAATAGTCTGTCTTTATATTTGGCGATCTGCAAAAGCATTTTTTTATAACCGTTATCCTTTAATCCGGCCTCTTTTATTTCCTTCATCTCAATGAACTTTTCGAGCTCCTTCTTCATTTCAAGCATATCAACCTCTTCACCATCATCGTTCAGTCCATCTTTGCCATCGGGAGGAGCAATGCGCATGATCGTGCGGAGGCGATCGAAATGGTAAGCTTTTTTCTTTACCCTTTTAATGCACTCTTGAAGGTCTGTATTGCCTAAAAGCTCTTCCAGAAAATCCTTTATCTTTACCAAACGATCGGTTGGTTTCAGTGTCAATTTTTGAAGATACTCGTATGCCATTTCGAGACGTTTGATGAGGGCTAAATGAGCACGATCAAAAGGATATCCGTAACCTCCAAGGTCTGTTGGATGGTTCTGAATCCACTCTATTAGAAGGTGAGCCAAGACTTCTTCAGGCAATTTTTGAGCAAACACATTGTCCTTGGATTCTAGGTGATTTGATAGCGATGGGTACTTTTTGATTAGGTCTCGTAGGTCTCTGGCAAATTTGCTCAAGGTTGGTTTGACATTATAATCACGCAATAGAGAGGCAAGAAGGTCGTAATCGTTTTTTAGAAGATCCTTCCCAAGATCGCGCAAGAAATGAAAGTGACAGATGAATATGCGAATCCCGGGAAAAACCTCTTCAATAGCACTGATAATCGCTTTGCTCATATCACATACAATACCAAGAGGCTTCCCGTAGGAGGCTTCAAGATCTCTCAAAATCGGGATGATGGCATCAGCGGATTCACTTGGAATCTTTCGTGAAAGCAAAACAAGCTTTAATAATTCCTCTACTGCACAGAACAAATGTGGGCTTGCACCATCGCAGGTGCCGTCGAGATGAGCAAAATATCCACCATTCTTTTGAATTAATCCTCTAACTTCAGCTTCTTTGTTTTGATGGGCCTGTGCGAGGTAAAGGACAAATTTCCGGCCGAGAACAGGAATTTCTCTGGGAGAAATTTGCACGTTTCGTTCTTTAAGGATCTCTAAAATATCATCTTCCGTATAGTGTTCTATAAAAAACTTCCTGCCCACAAATTCTATTATATCAAACCCAAAATTTGCATGATCAGGGACTAGTCTTCTGAGTTTTTCAGATTCAAAATCGTTATCACAAATGGGGCAGTACTTAACTGTTTCATTGAATGTCAGCTCACCAAAATCAAGGAGTTTCACTGTTCTTGTTTGGGATTTCCGCACTTTTAGACATGCGCCACAGCATTGGTCGCGCTCGGTTGCAGTGAAAATAATCTCAGGGTTAATAAAACAGGAAGCAGGGGCAAGCTTATCAACGACCTTTGAGCGTAAGTCCTTTAAGATTGGGAGGAGGTTAAGTCCCGAGTTTTTTTTCCCATGTCATATTTCTGAAATACTCGATTAACAACATCTAACGAGATCTTGGACCCTTCTTTTTTTAAATAGGTGGCGACTCGCTCAGGGGAAACCGAGTCTCCAACCAATCTATAGGCCATAAGTAGAATTCTTAATGAGGTCGAATCATCCACTAAAGAATCTGAGGTAAATTCTCTTCGCTTGAGCTGCTTTAGCCCTTTTGCGGGCTCAGGACTCAGGTAGACATATCGGTTCGTTCGTTTTTCACGCACAAGCAATTTCTTCTTAACCAGATCAATTAGAGCAGCTTTTACCACCAAGTGAAACTTATCTTGCAACTCGTTATTTGTCATTCCTTCGGGTGATCGGTCAACAAGATAAATAATTGTATCCAACAAGGTACCGTGCCTGGAAAAGCCGATGTCACCATAATGCCAGAGTCCGTTTTCATCGGATTCAGCAATTTCAAAAAGTGTGTAGTACTGTCCTGCATGAGAATAACTCGTGCGATACTCAAGCTCTTTCATATAACGATGAACGGTCCTTCGTGATTCTGTTTTAAATACCCCAAACAGTTTGTCGATTTTCAGCACCTTTTCCTTATGAAAAAGTTTCACGACTGCTTCCAATTTTTCTTTTTTTGTCTTCCTCATAAAAGTGACCCATTTTAACCTTTAAGTGTCCTGTATTTACCTTTTATAGGTTAAATTGGGACACTTTGCAAGCAAAAAAAGGTTATTTTAAGGATTTTAAAATGATTTAAACAATGAGAAATGGGGAAATGTGGGGAATTTGATTAATTAGAAATTGAAGATACATGCTTCACATGGTGATGTGAGCCCATCCAACTGGATTTTGCGGCCATAGATAAAAAAGTTTATGTGAGTAACTTATTTGGAACTGGAATCAACGATATTATTAAAATAGCCGATCTTTTAGAAATTTACGCTAATTGTCATACAGTTGATGAAGATTTTATCATCGAAAATTACAAACTGAGTGGAAGGCCCGTGAATCACATTCATCCCGACTTACTCAATTCTGAAAAATTTATCTTAGAGGTATTTAATAATTGTCTAGATGCCCATTTAATTTTTGCAGGTGCAAATGAACGATTGAAAAAAGATAGACAACTCATTGTAACATTGATGAGGATTGATCCAAGAGTTTATAAATACATTGACGACAGTCTCATATCAGATCGTGAAATAGCGTTGTATATTAACTTTAACCAAATTCCTAAAAAATTAAGAACTGACAAGGAGATCGTTTTGTCAAAATTTAATCATTACAGCCAATATCAGGAAATCCACTATTCTCTTCAGAACGACCCTGATATAATTAAGCAATATCAATTGCTTGGTAATGGAATCAATACAAATTAGTGTTATAGGACCGCAGAAAGGGACATATGGGACGAATGGGACTGATGGGACTAATAGTCTCTAAGTCCCATCAGTCCCATTTGTCCCTTTTTTTGCAAATTTTCTTTTCACAAACTACCACTTCTGCTACCATGAGGCCATGGATAACAAATATATTACTACATCCACATCTCATTTCTTCTTCTGGTGGCGCTAGCCATCATATTTCTTGCTGTCTTTCCTAATTACCTTTGGTTATAATTAATTCATTTTTGGAGAAGAAATCTCATGAAACAAGGAAGCCTTTTCGGCGGCATCATGTTGGTCGCCGGATGTTGTATTGGAGCGGGTATGCTCGGACTGCCGGTCCTGAGTGCTCTAGCCGGATTCGTCCCCAGCATCATTATTTTTGTTATCTGCTGGTTGTATATGCTGTCCACCGGACTTTTACTCTTGGAAGCTAATCTCTGGTATGGAACTGAGGTGAGTCTGATCACTTTGGCTGAAAAAACATTGGGATTCGCAGGCAAAGCTGTCAGCTGGGTCGTATTCCTTTTTTTATTTTACTCGCTGATGGTCGCTTATGTAGCAGCCAGCGGGGCGCTGGTCAGCGACTTTGTCGATCAGTTTACAGGCCTGCAGCTGCATCATGGCATTGGAGGGCTTCTCTTCACTCTATTATTTGGAGTACTCCTCTACTTGGGTGTTGGTGCTGTCGATTGGTTTAACCGGATCCTGATGGTTGGACTGATCATTACCTATGCTTTGATGGTAGCTTTGGGATCCTCGCATGTAGATAACAGTTTACTGAGGCATAGCGACTGGAGCTTCTCAACCATGGTGGTGCCCGCAGTCATCATTTCTTTTGGCTTCCATAACATGATACCGAGCTTGACGACCTATTTTAAGGGGCATGTTAAAACCTTGATCATGACGATCGCCATCGGAAGCAGCATTCCATTGTTCATCTATCTGATTTGGGAATGGTTGATCCTGGGTATTGTCCCTTTGAGTGATTTTAGAGTCGCCTTAGACCAAGGACAGATTGCCACCGAGGCTTTAAAAGACGCTGTCGGCTATTCATGGGTATTGGATATAGCCCAAACCTTTGCCTTCTTTGCCGTCATCACTTCGTTTTTGGCAGTGGCGTTGAGCTTTGTTGACTTCCTGGCGGACGGATTGAATGTTAAGAAAGATGCCAAGGGCAAGGTGATGCTCATCAGTCTGTCACTTTTGCCGCCGTTGGTGTGCTCCTTGATCTATCCGAACATTTTCCTATCAGCATTGAATTATGCCGGAGGATTTGGAGCGGTCATTTTATTCGGCATCTTACCTGCCCTGATGGTGTGGAAAGGGCGCTATCATTTAAATATGGAAGGGCCAAGGCTTCTTCCCGGCGGAAAAGTAATACTATTAATCATCATCTTAATCGCAGCCGGCGTGATGTCTCTGCAATTGTAAAGGAATAAACAAATGACAACTGAGAAAAAGAGAATATTAACGGGAGACCGTCCGACAGGAAAACTCCATCTAGGCCATTATGTGGGATCGATCAAGAATCGTGTGGCCATGCAGGACAAAGCCGAATGTTATTTCATCATAGCTGATCTGCATACACTGACTACCAAGCCTCAGAAGGAACACATCATGTCTATGCGTGAACATATCCATGATATGGTGCTCGATTTCCTTGCTTGCGGCATCGATCCCAGGAAATCGACTATCTATCTGCAGTCAGCCTGCCCTGCAGTTTACGAGATGAACCTATTCTTTGAAATGCTCATCTCGCTTAATCGCCTAACCGGTCTGCCTAGCCTCAAGGATATGGCTCGAAATGCCCATCTTGAAGGGGATGCAATTCCCTTCGGATTGGTCGGGTACCCGGTCCTGCAAACGGCCGACATCCTGATGCCTAAAGCTCATCTGGTTCCCGTCGGCAAAGACAACGAGGCCCATGTCGAGCTTTCTCGAGATATTGCCCGCCGCTTCAATCAATATTACGGAGAAGTTTTTCCTTTACCGGAAATGCTTGCCGGCGACACGCCTACTCTTGTGGGGACCGACAATAAAGGTAAGATGAGCAAGTCGGCTAATAATTGCATTTTCCTTTCGGATGATGCTGCTATCGTTGCCAAAAAGATCAAAGGGATGTATACAGATCCTAACAGGCTAAGGGTAGACTCTCCGGGTACCGTCGAGGGGAATCCGGTATTCATTTACCATGATATCTTCAATCCTTTAAAGGATGAAGTGGAAGACCTTAAGAAACGTTATCGCGAAGGGAAAGTTGGCGATGTCGAAGTCAAAGAAAAACTGACCATCGCCATCAATAATTTTCTCGATCCATTAAGGGAGCGGAGAAAAGAGTTTGAAGGCCACAAGGGGCTGGTCGAGCAGATCATCTATGAAGGGACGCTGAAGATGAACGAAGTGTCGCAAGCTACCCTCAAGGATATGAAGAGTGCCATGGGCATCAGCGGCGCCTGGAACAGAATCTCGCGCATAGCAAGAGAACGGAAGGAAAAAAGTTAGAAGCTAAAATGACGTTAATAATTAAACACAGAGACACAGAGGCACAGAGGTCACTGAGAAAAAGATCTTAGTTAAATTGAACCCTTTTTAAAGACATGAATATACAAGAGGAAAAACAGAAATGAACAAAATATTTTATTCATAAAGTCTCTTCTCTGTAATCTCTGTGTCTCTGTGTTTAATTGTCTTTGTGTCTTTGCGCCTTTGTGATTAATTTTTAGCGTTAACTATATTGGGAATTAGTTATGCCACTATTCGAACTTCATACAGACTACACGCCGCAAGGAGACCAGCCGCAAGCTATCGAAAAGCTGACTGCCGGCATTCTGCAAGGACGGCGCTCACAGGTGCTCTTGGGTATCACCGGATCGGGCAAAACCTTCACCATGGCCAATGTAATCGCCAAGGTGCAGCGTCCTACGCTGATATTGGCTCACAATAAGACTTTGGCTGCGCAATTATATCAGGAATTCAAGTCCTTCTTTCCCAATAACGCTGTCGAATATTTTGTCTCCTATTATGATTATTACCAGCCGGAGGCCTACGTACCTCGTACTGATACCTATATCGAAAAAGATATGGCGATCAACGACCGGATCGATAAGATGCGTTTGAGCGCCACCAGATCGCTTCTGGAAAGGTCCGATGTGATCATCGTAGCGTCGATCTCTTGTATCTACGGTTTGGGATCTCCGGAATACTACCGCGGCATGAACCTGACACTGGTTGAAGGGGAGACAAGAAGACGCGATGATATCCTTCTTCATCTTGTTGAGATGCAATATAAACGGAACGACTTTGATTTCTTCCGCGCCACATTCCGTGTTCGCGGTGATGTCCTGGATATCTTTCCTGCCTATGAAGAGGACATGGCCATTCGTGTGGAGATGTTCGGCGACGATATCGAAAAAATTAGTGTGATCGATCCGCTAACCGGAAAATTCAAGTCGCGCATCTCTACGATTACCATTTATCCCAGCTCCCACCACGTTACACCTGAGGAAGTCCGTTGGAAGGCTCTAGGCACCATACGAGAAGAATTGGAAGAGCGGAAAAAGTTTTATGAAAACGACAAAAGGCACCTGGAGTTAGAGCGCATTCAGCAAAGGACCATGTACGACCTGGAAATGATCAAAGAAGTGGGCACCTGCAAAGGTATCGAAAATTACTCGCGTCACTTTAGCTTGCGGAATCCAGGTGATCCACCTCCATGCCTGATCGACTATTTTCCGCAAGATTACCTCATGATCATTGACGAGTCGCATCAGACACTACCTCAACTGCATGCCATGTCCAATGGCGACCGGGCTAGAAAGCAGTCTTTGGTCGACTTTGGCTTTAGGCTTCCTTCAGCCTATGATAATAGACCGCTTAAGTTTGAAGAAGCCTTCAAAAGATTCAATCAGGTAGTCTATGTGTCAGCCACTCCCGGTGCTTTCGAAGTAAAAGAGGCGGCTGGCGAAGTGGTTGAACAAGTCATCCGCCCTACCGGGCTGCTCGATCCCATCATCGAAGTGAGACCTGCCTCAGGACAAGTGGATGATGTCCTCAACGAAATCCGCATCCACGTCAAAAGAGGCGGCCGAGTCCTCGTCACCACACTTACCAAGCGACTGTCTGAAGAATTGACCAACTACCTGAACGACCTCGATGTCAAAGCCAAATACCTTCATTCCGATATCGATACTCTTGAGCGGATCCAGATCCTCCATGGTCTTCGCATAGGGGAATTCGATGTCCTCGTTGGCATTAATTTATTGAGAGAGGGGCTAGACCTGCCTGAAGTGTCATTGGTCGCCATCCTCGATGCCGACAAGGAAGGATTTCTCCGAAGCGAAACATCGTTGATCCAAACTTGCGGCCGCGCCGCTCGTAATGTAGAAGGCCGGGTCATTATGTATGCTGACAAAATCACAAAGTCTATCAAAAGTACGATCGATATCACGCAAAATAGAAGAGCCCATCAGGAAGCTTATAACACAGAACATGGCATCACTCCAAGAACTGTCAAAAGGGAAATTTCTGTTCTGGTCGAATCTGAAGAAGATCAAGTCGAATATGCTACACTGGCTGCCGAGAAGCTTCTCTATGCTGCAGAAAAGGCACATCATTACCTGACCATCGACGAGGTGCGTGCTAAAATTAAGGAAGCCGAGTCTCAAATGAAAAAGGCAGCCAAAGAACTTAGATTCGAAGAGGCGGCCCAGTGGCGCGATGACCTGCGGCAGCTGCAGCAGCTCGAAATCACGCTGGGATGAATGTCGCTAGAAATTAAACACAGAGACACAGAGGTACAGAGGTCACAGAGGCACCGCTTTTATGAATAATGTGCTATTTCTTTGCACTATTTTTAATTTTCATACTATAGATTGAGAGCAATTATTTTGCCAAAATCATTGATTTTGGTGAATTATTAATCCTGAAGTCGTAACGCCTCCCATCTTTCAGGCGACAATTCGGTACCGATCACTTCGACGACGGCACTGCCGACCCGGTTGCCGAACCTGGCGCACTCTTCCAGTGATTTCCCCTGGAGATAGGTGTGGAGGAATCCGGCGGAAAAGACATCACCGGCGCCTGTCGTGTCAATGGCTGTTGTGATAAATGCGGGACTCTTAATCAGCCGGCCTTGCGATCCGACCACACATCCATGCTCTCCCAGAGAGACAACGGCTATGGGGCACATCTCTTGTAGCTTGAGGCAAGCTTCTTCCGGATTGACTCCCATTAGTTCCTGAGCTTCAAATTCGTTGGCGAAGACAATGTCTACATATTTCGCGATGAGTTTTAATATCTGTTCCTTATATTGCCTGACGATCTCAAAACTTGATAAATCAATTGACACCAGTATTCCAGCCTCTTTAGCATGCTGCATGGCTGTTTCAATTAAGTTGTCATTGCGGAATAAATACGATTCAATATGCATGATTTTTGCGTTCTTAAAATAATCCGGATGAAGCAATGTTGCGTCCATTTCTCTGCTCGATCCAGGGAAAAAACGCATGGTTCTTTGTCCATCCGGAGTAGTTAAGCAAATAGCTCTCGATGTTGGTTGAGTCGATTTAGTGTAAAATCCGATGACTCCTATCTTATTCATATAATCTATAAAGTAATCACCTGCGGCATCAGGTCCGTGATGTCCCAGCAATGCACACTGATCACCCAGCATCGCCAGGCTTTTAATTACATTGGCGCAGCTACCTCCTGTAGCCACTTTTGGAACGGTTGGAGAAAGCTCTATAATGCGATTCAACGAATCATAGTCTATAAGAGTCGATCCTCCCTTTTCGCCGAAAATATTTGCTTTAATGAAGTTGTCATCGACTTGGATGAGGAAGTCAACACAGCTGGCTCCGATCCCAAGAACTGAATATTCCTTTTCAAGCATGGCTTTATAGTTATCCGGGACTGATTGAAAAACTTCACAATAAGCTAAGGCACTCAAATTGGCAAGTAAGATAAAGAGCAATTTTCTAAACATAATTTTCCCCATAAAACCATCGATGATGGATAATAGATGTGTATATTTGCAATATTAAAAATCATTTTTATTTTCATTATTTGGGAGAGTGGCGCTTTGAAGCCCCCCACCAAGCGGTTTCTTGTTAATATCTAAAGTAACTGTGTAGTAACTCAGGAGGTACGAGGGATTCACCGCAGAGTCGCAGAGAGCGCTGAGAATGCGCAGAGAATTTTTTTTTTACAAATGTAGTCTCTTCATTTGTTGTAAGCTTATGATTTATGATAGTAAAAGGGTGTGATTAAAAGTCGTACTCACTTAGAGCCCGTAGTGAAACGGAGGGCGACTGGTGATAGCCCATAGCAATAACCTCAATAACATCACTGGTTGGCCTGTAGGACTATTAATTAACTTTAATATCGAGCTGCTCAAGGATGGTAGCTGTGCTGTTTGTATATACTCAGATAGATGCTTTCCGGACTGATAAAAATCTTCTGAAAGCCTTCATCCTTCGCCTTTAGCCTTTACTTCGCCGGGTTCTGCTTGGTAAGGTGGTATGTTTGCCGATAGAATTCTTCCATCTTGGGCCACAGGGTGGCTGAAGGGCCGAACACCCTTTCGGAGGGTGGAAGGCTATTGAGGAATAGTTTTCCGTAGTTTTTGGTGACGAGGCGGGTGTCGAGACAGACGATGCAGCCGCGGTCCCATTGGTTGCGGATGAGGCGGCCAAAGCCTTGTTTGAATTTGACGATGGCATGGGGGACCGAGTAGTCGAAGAAGGGATCCCCTCCTTTAGCAGTGATGGCCTCGGTCCTAGCCTGGATAATCGGCTCTGTCGGTACTTTAAATGGGAGCTTGACGATGATGACGCAACGGAGGGCATCACCGGCGACATCGACCCCTTCCCAGAAAGAATCAGTACCGAAAAGAACCGCACGGTCAGTTGTCCTGAAGTTATTGAGCAGGGAGTGGCGGTTGTCGTCGCCTTGTTTAAAAAGGGGATATCGGTGTTCGTTCATCCTTTGCGACAGGTAGGCTGAGCAACTTTGCATCATGCTGTAGGAGGTAAAGAGGACGAAGGCCTGCCCGCGGCTTGCCTGGATGGCATGCCAGATGTTTTCGTAGGCCATCTGATTGAATTTGATATCTGTTGGCGGCGGAAGGTCGGTTGGGACTAGAAGCAAGGCCTGCTTTTTGTAATTGAAAGGGGAATCATAAATGTTTTCTTTGATTTTCTTTTTGGCCATATGCTGTTCGGTCAGACCTAATCTCTCGCGGAAAAAGTTAAATTGCTGATTAGTTGTCAATGTGGCACTGCACAGAATGATTGTGGCAAATTTACTGAAAAGATAATTGACAAGGGCTTGTGAGATGTCGAGATCGGCATTGACCAGGTGGACGTTGAGCAGCGTATTCATTTTTTGCGCTTCGATCCAGCGCACCTTGTTGGGATCTTTCAGTTCGGCGACGAATTCATCGAGCATACCGGTTGAAGCAGCCAGCCGCATAGCCAGTGCTTGAATATCTAAGCGAATCCCTTTGGTTTGCTCGTGGAAGCGGTCGTTGTCGAGCTGTTTGAGGTTGGCTTCCAGTCCGTTTAATTCGATGCTGTACTGCTTTAGGGAACTGATCAGTTGCGAAGCTGAGGGGAGAATATGTTCTTTCCAGCGTTGATTGGACTGGTATTCCTTTAAGATACGCAATTTTTGCTCTTGCGCAATCGACTCCTCCTGCGACGGATTTTTCATCCAGGAAATGAAATTGACGAATGCATCGAAGGTTTCGTTGATCTGATCGAGGAGACGGTGACGAATGGCCGGCAGGTCTATGGTCAATTTTGAAATCGCTACCGTCAGATTGCTCGGCGGAGCTTTATTAAAAATCGTTTGCATCTTTTGCTTTAAGATGGAAAGGCGTCCTTGCTGCTGTCCCGGTTTATCGGAAGCTAGCCTTCCCAATGTGCGCATTAGTTCGATCCGATGCACGCGCGAGGCAAAATATTCGGTCGCAATCTCTTCAATATGGTGAGCTTCATCGATAACAATCCGTTTGTAGTGGGGCAAGATGGCAGGATCGGTATAATTGTCATTTTCGGCCCGGCGCGCCAGGTCTGCAAAAAGCAGGTGGTGATTGACAACGAGGATATGTGCTTCCTGCGCTTGTCTGCGGGCATTAAAAAAATAACACGTTTGAAAATGTGGACAGTCTTTTTGCGGACATGCTTCATGTTCAGCCGAAACCCTTTCCCAGACAGCATAGGTGGGGATGAAAGACATGTCCGACTTAGTCCCATCGATGGTCGTATGCTTCCATTTGTCGATCTTTTCAATCTCGCTTTTTTCTTCAGGCGAGCAGAAAGGTAATTCATTCATCGCATCATCGAGCTTTCGCATGCATAGATAATTACCCATGCCCTTAACCAGGACGGCCTTGAGATCGAGATTGAGCGCTTTAAGGAGGTTGGGAATGTCTTTATTGATCAGCTGCTCTTGCAGTGAGATGGTATTAGTTGAAATAACCGTTTTTTCACCTGTCTCGGCAGCCCATTTGAGTGCGGGAAGGAGATAGGCGATGCTTTTACCGGTTCCGGTGCCAGCCTCAATTAGCGAGATGCTATCTTCATTGTATGCATCGATGACATTGGATAGCATACTTCTTTGCTGCGGCCTGAACTCAAATCCTTTCAGCGCTCGTCCCAGCTGCCCGTCGCCCATCAGCAGCTGAGCAATCTTTTCCTTGTCCAATACCATTTCTTCTCAGTTCTATTCCGTTTCTAATAGGTCCAGGAAGGCCTTCAGCTGCTTGGAGCGGATAGGGTGGCGCATCTTGCGCAAAGCTTTGGCTTCGATCTGCCTGATACGCTCGCGTGTGACGTTGAACTCGACTCCCACCTCTTCCAGAGTCTTGGGTTTGCCATCGAGGAGTCCGAAGCGTTGGATGAGAACTTTTCTTTCGCGGTCATTAAGGGTCGCCAACACCTCACCCATCTTGTCTTTTAGGATGGAATATCCTGTCGCTTCGGCAGGGGAGTCCGCGCTGGTATCTTCCAGGAAGTCGCCAAACTGGCTTTCTCCGCCATCGCCCACTTCTGCTTGTAGAGAGATTGGATGCTGCGCGATTTTGTAAATTTCCCTCACCCGTTCCGGGGTGATGCCTAGTTCCTTAGCGAGCTCTTCCGGGCTGGGCTCGCGACCTGTTTCCATCATCAACTTCTTAGCGCCGCGCAGCACCTTATTGATCGTTTCGATCATGTGGACAGGGATGCGGATAGTACGCGCTTGGTCTGCGATGGCGCGTGTGACGGCCTGTCTGATCCACCATGTTGCGTAAGTGGAAAACTTGTAACCGCGGCGGTATTCGAATTTTTCAACGGCCTTCATCAAGCCCATATTCCCTTCTTGAATCAGATCCAGGAATGATAGGCCCCGGTTGGTGTATTTTTTTGCGATGGAGATGACTAGGCGGAGGTTCGATTCGACCATTTCCCTTTTTGCTTCCTGGCTCTTGTCCATCCAGCGCTGCAGCATCTTGACATCTTTTTTAAAGTCGTCAAGGGTCCTGCCTGCAGCCAGTTCACGCTTGCTCAGTTTTCTCCTGGCGGCAGCGAGCTTGGCGCCGGCAAATTTATTTCTTTCAGCCCGCGGAGTCAGTTCAATGATATCCCTTTCAAGCGCAAGAAATCTGTCATAGGCACGCAGAATGACTTCTACGAAGTCATCGATGATGTTATGTCGAAGGTGCAGACGGCGCAAGTAAGCTTGAGTCCTGATGCGGCATTTTTCAATTTCTTCGACGACTCTCAACCTGTCATTCTTCTTCAGCTGCGGATCTTCCAGTTGCATCAATAGATTGTCGAGGATCCGGTCTTCTTCTTTAAGCAGGTTGCATAGCCTAGGAAGGATATTAAGGAACTCCTGCTTGTTGACCACTTCTTTTTCAGTAATCGATTTGTCGAAACGCTCTTTTCCGGTCAATAGGAAGATGGCGATGGCAATGGCTTCCGATGTAGCATAACGGAAGCGCATAATGATCCTTTCAATCTGGATTTGCGCCTTCTCAATCCTTTTAGAAATTTCCACTTCCTCTTCACGGGTCAGAAGAGGAACAGAGCCCATTTCTTTAAGGTACATCCTGACCGGATCATCAGGTGATCCTTCCGATCTTTTGGGAAGTGCCTCTAGTTCTTTGGCTTCTTTTTTCCGTTCTTTTTGTTTTTCGACTTCAGCTTGATTGAGGATTTGGATATCCATTCCACTTAAGAAAATCAAGACCTGGTCGATCTGATCGGCCGAATCAAAAGTCATCGGCAAGATATCATTGATCTCTTCATAGGTAATAAAACCTTGCTCCTTAGAGATGGAGACAAGCTCATCAATCTTCTGTTGATGCTGCTGAGAAAAATGATTTTTAAAATTCGTTGCTTTGTTCATGATTTCCTAGTTTAGAAAAAAAGAGAGAAAAGGGTATAAACATTCTCTATTAGATCGTATGTTTTTGTCAAGAATTGATTGGAAAACGTTATATAAATTAATTGAATCAATCCTTCCGTCTGTTCTTTGCATAAATAAAAGAATGGCTTATTTTTTACAACATAAAATTTAAAAATGCAATTATTATCACGAAAAATCGACGGTACACTGGTTTTAGCCAAGAATGCCCAGAAACAACACCCTTATGAATGTTTAGAGTGTAAAGGGGTAGTCAGGCTCAGGGGTGGGCTCCACCGGCAACTCCACTTCTATCATTTAGAACCTCCTTTATCCTGCCGCCAGCATCAAAAAGGGATGGTCCACCTCCAGACCCAACTTCATTTCCAGTCATTATTAGGCGAAGATTGCCTTTTAGAACATCAAATGCCTGAAATCAATCGAATCGCTGATGTGGCCTGGCTTTCTAAAAAAATTGTTTTTGAAATCCAGTTTTCCCCCATCAGCGCTCAGGAAGTGAAAGAAAGAAACCAAGATTATATAAAACTTGGATGGCAGGTGGTCTGGATTCTCCACGATCGTCGCTACAACCAATCACGCCATAGCTCAGCCGAATTATTTTTACGCACGAGTCCCCATTATTATACCAATATCGATGAAGCCGGTCATGGATTCATTTATGACCAATTCGATTCGTTATATAAAGGCTGGCGGCAGCATCAATTAACTGAACTTCCCATTAATGTGCAAAACTTACGGACGATGGAACCCGCCCCATCAAAAATTCAGCTGCTCAAAATGCGCTCACAACTTTGGCCTATCTATTTTGGGGGCGACCTGGTCGACTTAGCCCACACTCAGAGCAATCCGGAGTACCTGCAGCAGGCCTTAGAAAGAGAAAAACTGATCGCCATCGAAAAAAGGAAGGAAAGGCCTTCCCTAATCTCTTTCTATAATACTCTGTCAGGCTTCTACAAATTCTTCTTCCACCACCTTCTCGAAAAAATGTGCCGCTAAGCGGCGCAGCCGCTTTGGAATCCCATAGCAATTTTCTGCCGTTTTACTTGGATTCTTTCGCTTCTTTTTCGCTTTCAGACTTAATCCCAGAAATGGCTGAGCAAAAAACCTCGAGCATTTTACTGTTGCTGCCTCCGCGGCGATAGCTTTCCATATCAGCAGCGAACCAATAAAGTCTGAAGCAACGATTCTGAATGGCTATCTCCACCATTCGCCTGTAGAGTTGGGATTTGACTTCCTCATGGGCGCCTGGGGTAATGTGATCGATACAAAGTTCCGGTTCTGTTTCCCACCCGCAAAAAAAGTGATGTAATAGGAGGCTATCCCCACTATTTTATTATCGATCAAGGCCAGTTCAGTTCTTAAAAGAGATTCGGCACTCAATTTCTTGATCTGCGGCAAGATAACCTGAATGGCTTCCACATCTTGCTCGGTTGCAGTTCGTGTAGAAATATTCTCCTTCACCGGCAAACTATTCAACAATGTTTCCATCTCGTGATTCGGTGTGCGAAATAACTTCAATATCGGATCTGCTGCCGCCCCCAATTTGTGATAGAAAGCTACAGCTTCCGTCATCTTTTTTGACGCCACAATCCAAAAGATTTTATTACATCTCTGTTCTGTTGCAGACTGTAAAAGTGATTGCATGAGGCATTTTCCCACACCTTTACGTTGGAACTCTGGGACCACAAAAAGGTCTTCAAGCCATAGAGACGGAGCCCCATCAGCAAAGGAAAAGTTCAAATTAAAGATAGTCATTCCTACAATCTTTTTATCAAAAAACTTCCTTTATTGTTAAATAAATAAAGATGTTAACAAATAAACAACTAAAAATCAATCATAAGTTTTCGAAATCTATCCAGTGGGCTACACATCTATCACTCCTTCGGAGTTTTAAATCAAGAAAGAGCTGCCTTGAAAAGGCTATCTTGGCCCATTCTTTAAAAAAGTTTTGTGACAGTATTTTTGCGTTCTTTTAATGCAATCGAGAAGAATCGGTGTCAGTTGGATCACACGTTCAAAAATGTGAGTAAGTTTCTCCACAACATACTCGTGAGCCACTTGATTGCGTAAGCGGCGCATTTCAACAAGCTGTTCGGAGCTTTCAATCAGTCCATTTTTTTCTGCTCGATTGACAGAATCGCGGACAGTTCCCTCAGGAGCCAAATTGAGTTCATCTATCAAACGAAAAATTTTTTGTATGAGTAGATCGACTAAACGAGCAAAACGACTCGACAAAGCTTCAAATTCAGTCAGTTCTTCGAACGAATAATTTTCTTTAACGCCTATTTTTTTACAGATGTCATACGATCTGGATAAAATTTCAACCGCTCTATTCATTAAGTTAAGTTCTTGATCCAGGAGAGCCAAAAGGTTGCTATTAAGATCATTCATAATTTGATTCCCGTTTTCAAGGCAATTCTGACAAATGGTTGAGAAGCATCTTTAGTAAATACAAGATCGATTTTTTGTTCTTCAAGGTGATCGAAAATGGCCATTTCAATTTTTATTCTATCTTTTTCTGTTAAGACATTTGATAGGATCAACAAATCAATATCCCCACCTTTTTTTTTGGAGTCTGCACGAGATCCAAAAAGATAAATCGTCGCTTTGGGATCGAACTTTTCGATGCCGGATTTAATGGCTGTAATTTCTTGCTGTGATAACCGCATATTAAGACATTTTTTCCGTGCAATTCCTTCTTTAACCTAGCCCGAGTTTACGAATTATGAAACGGCAATTGGACCCTCTGTGATTTCATAAATTAGGCTCGTCATCTGTATACTGGCCTTCAAACAGAATACAGGAAAGCTCTTTTTTTGAGTAGTCTATCTGAGATTCGGCAGCAATTCCCGCTAAAAAAGCTCAGTGCCCTCCTCAGTGCCCTCCTCAGTGACCTCAGTGACCTCAGTGACCTCTGTGACCAAGGAGGGGGTTTATGTCTTCAACAGTAAGAATATCTTCTCATAGCGATGAAGTTATCAATGAGCTAGTGAAAGAAACCGGTAAATCAAAAATTGTGATTATTGACGAAGCTCTTGAGTCCTATCGTTTCTACGAAAGAATGAGATTACTCAATGAACAATATGAAAAATTAAAGTCAAATAAAGAAGCATGGCAACAGGAATTGGGTGAACGGAAAGAATTAGAAGGAACAATAGCAGATGGTCTCGAAGAATATTGATACATTGGCACAAGGCGAAATCTGGTTATTTGATGCGGATCCAACCAAAGGAAATGAAATTGGAAAGAAAGTAAGAGCATGTCTGATTATTTCTAATAATTATTGGAACAAAATTAAATCCGGACTAGTCATTGTTATCCCTTTGACGAGTGTTTACAGGGATATTTCAACTCATATTCGAATCACACCATCCGAGGGAGGTGTCACGGTAGATAGTTATGCCATATGTGAACAAATCAGGTCGATAAGTCAAGAAAGATTAATTAAGAAAATGGGAAAAATTAAGGACCGCTCTATTTTAGAGAAAATTCAGAAGTGGCTTATCGACTTACTTCGGATTGATTAGGTTTAAGCAGGGTACAGTACGCCGATCACGTAGCCGCGGAAGAGGCCGGACTGGATGACTCCCAGGTGGCAATTGAGAAGGGTTTCATGACCCTGTTTAGTTTTTGCGAGGAGGCGCGCCTGTGAATCAGTCGTGGGCGACAACAGGCTAAGAGCTTTCTTCCAGTAGGTCATCCCTTCCTGGATGACATTGAAAAAGTCGGAAGAGAACTTTTCAGGGCTCCATCCGAGTAGAGTTTTGGCCATGTTATTCGCGAACAAGACCTTGTTATCTTTTGGCGAATAGACAATGACCAGTCCGTTTGATTCACTTCTTAAACATTCAAAGAGCCTCTTTTGGTCGATGTTGTAATGGGTGGAAGAAAATTCGCGGTAGCGGAGAGCTTCTGGACTGTTGAAGTTAGCGCCGGTCAATTTTTGAGCGTTGTTGATGCATTTTTTCAGTAAGGCGGTTGCTTCGATGGCGGTTTTAATCGGTTGATTGGCCGTTTCATTTTCTGTTGCCTCTTCGGCCATGACAGCCATAGAAGAAGAATTTTCCATTTCTGAATTGAATTCGTGGATGACCTGTCTGATCGGTATTCCAGAACTTTTTTCTACTGTCACTTCGTCTTTTTCTGAATCATTCAGATGGAGCAGTGTTCTGATTTCATAACTGAGATCGTAGATTTTGGTGTCGAGCAGCTGAATCTGGTCTTGGCGTTTTTCCATTTCCGTCCGCTGGTCATCGATCATTTGCTGGAGATTATTAATTTGCAGTTGCTTTTGTTTGAGCTGTTCTTCAGAAAATAGTTTGTAATCTTCAAGGTCCTGTTCGGACCTCTCAGCAGCATTCTTAAGGACCTTGTTCTCATCGGCGAAGGTATCCAGAGTGCGATGGAGATTTTCGATTTGTTCTTGCAATTTGCTATTTTGCTCATGGTACTCGTTCACAGTTTCCAGAAGACCTAACTCATTGCTGCTGCTTTTAGGTTCGTATTCAGACAGCATCTGCTCTTTTTCGTAGGCTAAGTCAAGGGATGTGACTTTAGGCTCTGAGGTGTCGTATCGAACAGGTATAGGGGGATTGACAACCTGTTTTTTCAGGTTGTTTTCCCAATAGGAAAGCAACAACACTAAAATCAGTGAACAGGTGGTAATCAGCAACAATCCGAGCGATAACACCAGCCAGCTTTTATTGCGAGACATCAAGCCAATACTGTACGTTGCGAAGAAGAGGAGCGGGATCAAATAGAAAAAGACGACCGCTCCAGACAAAAGTTGTCTGCTACTTGTGATGAATTTCATATAGTCTTAGTTACTTATGTAAAGGCGACACTATACAAAAAAGCCATTTATAGTCAAAGGGAAGAAAAGGCTAAAGACTAAAGGAATTTCCTTTAAGGCTATTTATTTCTCTGCTATCATTCATCCATGTGTAACAAAAATAAAGAATTTAATATAGTTATAGATCCCGATAATATACAAAAAGAATATTTCAAAGATTTATTTCGCTACCGCGAATTGTTTTATTTTTTCGCCTGGCGCGATATTGTGGTTCGCTATAAGCAAACTTTTTTGGGTGTAGCTTGGGCCTTGATCAAGCCCCTCTTAAATATGGCAGTCTTTGTCCTGATTTTCGGTAAGATAGCCAATCTGGCCACCACCCATGTGAATTATCCCTTATTTGTTTTGGCCGGAATGATTCCCTGGCAGCTTTTTTCAAGCTCCATCGTCGATACCAGTAACAGCCTGATCAACAATGCGACGATGATCTCAAAGGTCTATTTTCCCCGGATCATACTTCCCATCAGTCACATATTGGTTAATTTCATCGACTTTGGTATCAGTTTGGGGATGCTTTTTATCCTTTTTATTTTTGCAGGCATTTATTCCTGGACATTTTTACTGCTGCCTGTTTTCATCATTCTGACGCTGATGTTGTGTTTGGGGGCCAGTTTATGGCTGGCAGCCCTGACAGTCCGCTATCGTGATTTCCGCTTTATCGTCCCGTTTCTGGTCCAGTTTGGGATGTTCATCTCACCTGTTGGTTATAGCAGCTTTTTGGTGCCGACAAATTGGCAGTGGCTTTACTTTCTCAATCCCATGTCGGGCATCATCGAAGGATTCCGCTGGTGCTGCTTTGGGGTCTATCACGAATACCTTCCCATTGCATTGGCTATTTCGTGCACCATCAATGGTTTGATCTTAGTATCGGGCTTCCGCTATTTTAGAAAGATGGAAAGGATTTTTGCAGATATCATATGAACATTGTCGAAATAGAGAACCTGTCCAAAAAATTTGTCATCTCGCACGAGCAGCAGAATCCTTACGCCTCCCTGAAAGAGATCCTGACCGGCTGGGGCTGTGGAATCAAAAACCGGCTGCTGCTAAATCCTTCTGAATCTGCCCCAACCCAGGAAGAATTCTGGGCCTTGAATGACATTACTTTGAACATCGAGCAAGGGGACAAAATTGCCATCCTGGGGCGCAACGGCGCCGGCAAATCAACTTTTCTGAAAGTCCTTTCACGGATCATCGAACCAACCAAGGGACGCATCCGCATCCGGGGGAGGGTCTCCAGCCTGTTGGAAGTGGGAACCGGGTTCCATCCTGACCTCACTGGTCGTGAAAACATCCTTCTTAATGGGGCCATCATGGGGATGAGCTATCGGGAGATGAAGCAAAAGTTCGATGAGATCGTTGCCTTCGCCGACATCGAGAAGTTTTTGGATACGCCTATTAAGAGGTATTCGAGCGGCATGTATATGCGCCTCGGTTTTGCCATTGCAGCCCATCTTGAATCGGATTTATTGATTGTCGACGAGGTATTGGCTGTCGGCGATGCGCAGTTCCAGGAAAAGTGCCTGAAAAAGATGAATGAGATCGGTGCACAGGGAACGACTGTTTTGTTCGTTAGCCATAATGTCAATTCGGTCTTAGCGTTATGCAATAAAGGAATCTTTCTCGAAAAGGGCGTTTTGAAAGCCTATGAGCCTATCCAGGAATGTGTCAGTCTCTATACTAAAAGCTGTCCAGCCGCAGGACTTGAATGGAAAGGAAATATTGGCGATGAACATATTCGCCTCCACCAGACTGTCTTGTTGAAGCCACGTGACGACTCTGAATTTTTCTACCATGGCGAATCGACCAGGCTCGACCTCGATGTAGAAATCTTAAAACCCCATCCAGATCTGCTGCTCGGCTTTTCCATTCTAAATTCGCGCAATCTTGTGATTGCCCGTTCGCGCTTGTGCGACCACGACATCGATCAACAGATCGTATCCAGGCTGGGACACCACCGCCTTTCATTTGATCTTGATCTCGATTTATTTCATCCGGGCGAGTACCGGATCAAGATAGACTGCGGACTTCTCAACCAAAAGAAAATCATCGAGGATGATGTGATGCTGAAATTCGCAGTCTATTCCAAAAAGTCGCTTAAGCATGAATCCGGAGTAGATAAGGATGGGATCAGCCTTGGCGGTAAATGGAATAAAATATAATAATTAGGAGTATACATGAAATATACTTGCCTAAAAAAGCCCATACTCACTATGAATGAATTACAAATCTTATGGTGAAAATGGAAAATTATTTAGATGTCATATCTCGGGCAGATCTTCGTTGGGACCTGTTCTTTAAACAAGTGCCACTTACTTTTTTAGCAGGCGCTATTGTAGTGGCTGTGTTGCTTTGGTTTCTTTGGAAAGTCAGGGATCAGCGAGATTTTATCTATGGCCCCAAAGAACTTGGAGCCACTAATGAAGGTCTTAAGCTCTTCTATGGACTCGTGCCGGCTATCTTGGGTATCCATGTGGCTGTTGCTCTGTTGATCCATGGCATTCAAGGAAGGCTCTTTTCCGCTCACCATATTCTCGAGGGGTTGGCCCCTCACTGGATAGGATTGGCAGAGATCACCATTGCCCTCTCGTTATTTTATGGCGGCCTCACCTATGTCTCGGCAGTCATAATCGGCCTTCTATGGTTTTTGGGAATTGATTTATTGGGGTTAAGATCAATGCTTGAATCCATTCAATACTTGGGTTATGCCGCCTTTTTCTATTTAGCCGGCAGAGGACCTTTTTCGATCGATCGCATCTTATTCCCTAAAATGGAGCCGGTGACCAATTATACCGGCTATGCGCTTCTTTCTTTACGCATCGGTGTAGGCTTGAATTTAATCATTTATGGACTTGTCGACAAGTTGGCTAATATTCCTTATGCTAGTTATTTTTTAGATGAGAGGATTTTTCCCAATGTAGTTGCAATTCCCAATGATATATTCGTTATGTTTGCAGGTGCAGGTGAGGTATTAGCGGGTATTTTGATTGTGTTTGGCATCTTTTCTCGCACAACGATTTTAATTACGTTGGGCTGCATGAATGCCTTATTGACGGTTTCCAACTGGAATGAATTAGTCGATTTTCTCCCTCTTTATGGCGCTTTGGCCATTTTACTAGTCTGGAATCCATCTGATTCTACCCAAAAGCTCCTCTGGGTGGAAGGGATCCGACGTCCCATGCCTGAAAGATCCGGTAGGGAATACAACGGGATGTAAGAGAGTCACGCTACCAGACGTCGTTTTGTGCCATTTTCTTGCAGCCTTTTTTCCACGAAATGATAGAAGACCATCCCACCCGCTATGCAAAGACACAATGTGATAGTAAATGCCACCAAAGGATTTTCAACGTGTAATGCTCTCAATAGTTTATAAGACAACAGCATGATAGGTGTATGGACGAGATAAAGGGAATAGGACATCGTTCCGGAGAAGAGAAGCCAATTTGGAATCCGTGCATTAAAGGAAAAAGAATGAGCTGCCCCCAGAATAAACACTGCTGTGGCGATGGCTGCAGGCCAGCCGAACGAAGGGGAAAAGGTAGCCATCCAGGCCATTGATCCCACAATCATAACAAGGCCTATTTTCCATGTCACCTCAGGGACCGTAATCCTCTTTATAAGTAATGCAGCGCCGATGCCGATAAAAAACTCAAGATTTCTCAGATCGATCCACTGATTCACCGGAAAAGGGATGGAGAAAAAATTGCAGGCCAGGATCAATCCGGCCCACAGGATCATGCAGACTAGTCCGAGCCTAAAATTTAGAATGAGGAGTCCGAAGAGTAGATAAAAGAACATTTCGTAAACAAGCGTCCATGAGACCACCAGGACAGTTCTTCCTTCTTGGGGAAACAGCAGGAAAGAGCTGATAGCTCCGGACATAGACATTTCCTTTCCGTCGCCAATCCTCCCTTGCAAATAGTAGATCAGGAAAGGGGCGATGAAGGCGACCCAATAGGGTAGATAGATGCGTGAAAGCCTTTTATGGATGTAATTATTCCAGCGGGTCGGATTCCCCAAATCTTTTTCATGCACATACATCATGATAAAACCGCTGATGACAAAGAAAACGTCAACGCCTATGTATCCGCAGGAAAAAAGCTGGGATACAAAGTGTTTGCCGTAATATTCTTCCATCCCGCCGGCGGTGTGGAAGAAGACCACCAATAGTGCCGCGAAGCCCCTAAGCGCTTGAATAGAGTTTAATTTCATCTTCCTTCTTCATCAAATTGGTTTCAAAGATCATGCCGCCAATAAACAGGTAGATGCTCATTGCTTTGTAGGCTAGGTAGGCATCGAAGAAAATCATGTTGATTGCCAGGGCTATAGTCATCCATTTCATCTGCTGGTTGATTTTGGCGAGCGAAGAGAAAAACTTCCAGAATAAAAAGGATCCGATGATGCCGTATTCTACAAAGATCCGCAAAATGCCTCCATCGAGCGCCGCCCAGGCGGTTCCTGGCCCAAGACCCTGCAGGTAGCATTCAGGGTGGGAGATGAACACTCTAACAATATAGATCCATTTGTGTGCCCGCAAAAACCAGCTCATATCATACTGATCGGAGGCTACGACTTCGTTTCCGACAGGATTTTTGGTAAGGTCGATCTTGTCCCAGACTATATTGAAAAGTTTTAAATTGTTAAACGAAAGTAGTTCGGCGCTCCGCTCATATAGATCTGTAGAAGTAATAAGATAAATAATCCCTGCAATGATAGGCGAAAGGGAGACGATGAGCAATACAGGGGCGATGGATCGCCATTTGAATTCCTGTTTCAGTTTAAAGACAAAGCAGACGAAAAGGGCAAGGATTGAGATCCTGTTTCCGGTCAAGACGATGAAGATGCTGAAGAGGGCGAACATCCAATAAGGATAAAACTGATGGAAAATGCTCCGAACATAGGAGGGGAAAAGTTTTAGGATTTTTGACTGGGCGCTGTTATCAAACATAAAATAGCAAAATAATAAATTGAGGATCAACCCCATCTCCGATGGGAATGAAGCCACCCCGAAGACCCGTCCGGATACATCCCCTGCATACCCTTCGGTGGTGATAGCTCCTGTGAATCTGAATTTTTGCAGAACCATCATGACAATGTTCCACAGGAATAATGCTTGCACAATCAGTTTTCCCCGGATGATGTGGGCCGACAGGGTGCCTATGTAGAAGAAAATAAAATATTCGAGCAGCCTGACGCAGTAAAAAATCTTTGCATTAAGGATCAGGATCCCCATTGATACTAGTGCCTGATTCGAAATAAAAGAAAGAAATCCAAAGAGGGTTACGGCTAATATCCAAGCCTCAATGTGATAGAGTCGTTTATGCAGTTGATAATGGGCCCAAAAGAGGAAGAGTCCGGCGATCAAAAGGATAAAGTCATCGATGCGCAGTCCTGCCGATTCAGCATTAAATGAGACAATATTTACTTTTGGTAAAAAAAGGAGGGGAACAATAAACAACAAAAAGATCAGCCCTACTTTTTTCTCGAAATTATTCATGTCAAGATTCTAGCATCCCTGTTACTTAATCGTAAAGTCGAAACGAATAAGACATTAGTCAGTGACTGTAGCTGGAAAGCATCTCTTCTGAATACGAGATGCTTTGCCTGCGACAATTCATGGAGAGAATTAAAGCTATTGGTACGTAGCCTTTGCCAGCAGCTTCTAAGGCCAGGCTGTTTAAGATAAGATTGCAGTTTGCACAATGTTTGTCTGCGCCGGATGGCTAATGCTTGCCTGGCAATCACTCTTCGGGTAAATTTGACGAGCGCCAGTCCTTCAAGGTTATCGATACTAGTAATAACTTTACGGAAGGCCATTTTAAACGCCTCTGAAAGGTCATTCAATGCTATCAAATTCTCGCAGACCAGCTTCACAGTCTTTTTCAATAAATCCTGATCTACATTGTTGATATCCAAAAAGTTGATCAGTTCAATCAGAGCTTCTTTCAGTTCTCTATCATTAAGTTTAATATCCAAAAATTTATTCCATTTTTCTGAAAGTTGATACTGAGCTTCCCCATCGCTAGCTTTTACTCCATTTAAAATCATGATTATTTGATCGAGATAGGTCTGTTGTTCTTTAGAGATGCCAATTATTTTTAAATCTGCATCAGATGTTATTCCTACGAGATGCAATTCACCTGCTGAGCAAATTTGCAGGGGGCTATTAGGACTAATATCTAGATGAACCAATACCCTTTCAGTCATTGTCGACCAAAATTCCGGATAAATATTTTCGAAAATATCATTAGCTGACTGTTCATCAAGAATAATATTTCTTTCTACTAGTGCCAATTGCATAAAAAGAGACTTTTGGGGGGCTAATTGCCTGTTATAAATGCCCTCAAACTGATTAATGATTGTCCTTAAAATTTCTATGAACTTTATGTGAGAATCATTGTTCATTCGAGCTAAGCATGAAACAAGAGTATAAACATCCCTGTTGACGATGCTCAATGCATTACCACGAAATGTTAATGCTTTTAGATAGAACTCGTCATACAGTGTTTTTATTAATGCTTTTTTTTCGAATGATTTTAAATGGATAGAGAACTGCTGCAATTCTGTTTGAAAATCTCGAAACGAACCTTGAATCGCTTCTATCCTTTTAGTTGTGTATGTAATTAACTGAGACTCCTGTAAATTCAATAAAATCATCTGATATTGATGTGTGCGAAGATCTTTTTTGATTAATCCTAATTCTTCATAAATGTTTTCATCTGTCATTGCTTTCATGCTAAATATAATCTGATAATCTGTTAAATGAGGGATTAATCTTTGAAGGACCTCAATTTGATCATTAAAGCAGCAGGCAACCCCAAGCAATAGGGGAGGGATCATTTTAATTTCACTTGCATAATTAGCTATAAATTCTGATGGCATGATTATAAACTGATCAATCAATGGCCCTATGGCTGTGGGCTCGGTTAATGAATTTGTTCTTGGGGTTTCTCCTTCTATTGGAAGAGGATTAAGATCAAAAAAAAGCTCGGAATAGAGCAATTCTAATAAAGCCCCTTTGAAGAGCATTAACTCCTTTAATAGTTCTGAGGTCGAGCTATCAGGTTCGCAACAGGTAAATAGTCTAGTCCTTACGATGGGTGTTAAGTCGGATAAAATAGGCTGTAATTCTGCAAATGGAAGCGATATCAATAAATAGGGGGTTATCCAAGTGCTGCGAGATACCAATTCTAAGACAATTTTCTTTAGCCTAGTTTTCCTTTTTGAATGTTGATCTGATTGGATTGTCTGGAAAGCAAGATTGACGAGTTCTTTTTTATCTGTATAGCCTTTGTTAAAAAAACATAATGACTCTAAAAAATCACAAAATATTTTAGGGTTGATACATCTTTCAAATATCCGGGCCTGTTCAGATGGCTTCATTGCTGGCATTAGCAAAGACCTGCTTTGAAAAGAAAAAGTAGATAAAACACTGTAGAGATGATTTAACTTATCTTTTTGCCGAAAAATATCAATTAAATACGTATAGAAATACATTTTTTCGGGGTAAATTTTCAGGCAGGAGAGTGATTCTATTAAAGATCTATATTCAACAAAATGGAAAGGATAAAGATATCTTTCCGTAAATTTCATTAAGCCAAAAATGGCATTTTTTTTATTGATGGTTGAGAGAATTAAGGCAAAACAGGCAAAATGTTTTTTCTTTTCTAAAAAGTAGACAAGGAAGTTATTAAGGTGGTTGCTTGGAATATCAAGAAGGGTAGCATAGTCGGAGAGAGTTTGGTGAAAATCCCCCCCGTCGCTTTCATCTTTACAACGAATAAGTGAATTTGCCACTAACTCTTGCCATACATTACCACTGACTAAAATACCAAGAATCGATTTGCGATTAAAACGATGATTATGTGGAATCTGTGTCAGAATATTAACGAAAATGGAAAGATTTTTTTCCATCAGTAGGATTAATGGGTTTCCATTAGGGGTATGTCTGAGAAATTCCAAGACTATATTGGTGAAATAAATATCGTTATGGATGTTTTTCCTAAGTTCAATCAAAAGATCAGCAATTAGACTATCGCCATTGTCCTTTGATAAAATTCCCTTAATGACTTGTTGGATTTTGGATGGGTCTTGAATTATTGTCTCGTAAGGAGGAATAGGCACTAATGTCTTTACGTCAGACAATTCTTTTAATGAGACATAATCAAAAGGGCTGCTAAGACTGACAAGACTAAGTAAACCACTCATAGGCTCCTACCCTTTATCTACACAGATTTTTTTCACTCTATAGGCATGGGTTCTTTTTTTGCAAGGTGCCAGAATTTTATCTCTAGGGCATAAGAAATCAAACTTATTTATTTAAATTACAAGGCCATTTATAGAAAGGAATAAAGTCTATCTGGCGATCTTCAATCTTGATGCAGGCCAGGGTATAAAAGGCTGGGCCAGCCGGTATAGGGATTTCAGCAATCCTTTATCCTTCATCCCTTTACTTTTTCCTTCCCCTTAATTGGGAAATAGGATAAAAGTTATAAGTCCCGATATTACAATGGTTTTCATAAATGAAATGGCTTTTGTTAGTCCTTCCTTTGCTTTTTTTATATTCATGCAATAATCCTCAATGCCGATACGACCTTTACGGTGCCGATGAGTTCGTGATTGACTCGTATAAAATCAAGCAGGGGAAGCTTTCGATCCTCGATATGGAGGGAACTGACCTAGGCGAACTCAATGAAGAAGATATGGTTGAATTCCAGGACGTCATCGCTGAAGACGATATCTTGAATATTGCGGTCTATCACCCGAAACGCCGCGATGTGATGGATGCTATTCAGTTCATCAATGAGAAAGTCGGATTCCGTGTTAGCAAGGGGACCGTCGATTTCCCTGATATCCCTCCAATTTACGTCGCGGGTTTAACTTTAGACGAGGCCAGACAGAAAATTCAGGCCTGCTATCGGGAGCAAATCCAGGATCTGGAAGTCTATCTTAACTATACTCGCCGTTTGTCGAATAAGGTGGAGTTAACAGGATCCGTTGCTACTCCAATCATTCCGGTCGATGGTAAGATCCGTCTCTATGAAGTGCTTGCTTTGGCCCGCGTGCCGAATAATGCCAATTTCTTTAAAAGTTATGTCTTGCGTGATGGCAAGCAGATCCCGCTTGATCTGTATCAGTTGATGAATCAAGGCGACATGTGCCAGAATATCGTGATGCGTCCGGGCGATAAGATTTTCATTGCAAATCCAAGCGATGCGACCGTCATGGTAATGGGCGAAGTAGGATCACCTCGCGCCGTCAATCTCCCATATGGATTCATGTCATTGCGTGAAGCGCTGGTATCGGCCGGCGGTATACCTTTTACCGGCAACCGCGACTGCATTCAGGTCATTCGGGGCAATCTGCAGAATCCGAAAATTTACGTTTTATCATGGGAACATATTATCCACTTGCCTAACGACAGCCTCTTGCTGATGCCTGGCGATACTGTTTATGTAACCGAGAAGCCGATCACACAATGGAACAGGTTTATCGATCAGCTGCTGCCTAGCTGTATGGGCGTACAGACAGCTTATGGAACCTATTCATTGTTTAGAGATTAACATAAGGATGTTATGGGTACCTTGAAACAGGATAACGATGAAAAGTTGCTAATCACTTTGTCAGACATCGTCAGATTGATACGCAATTCGAGCAGGACCATTTTGATTTGCATGGCCGGCTTTGCACTGCTGGGTGGATTATTTGCTTTGATCCGGCCCGTCCGTTACCAGGCCGAGGCGACCTTTAGGGAGAAAGCGAAGAAGTCGGGACAAATCACTAACTCCGTTATGCAATTGCTAACTTCCGAAAATCTGTCAAACCAGGAAAATGAAGCAAGCCAGATGCTCAAGTCCAGGAAGCTGTTGTCAGATGTGATTGCGCGGCTTAACTTGCAAGGACGACTGGAGCCTATCCGTAGCATCGAAGGGATTTCATCCCTGATTAAATCGAATATCAAACTGGCCTTTGCCAATTTTATGAACAAGTCTGATCCGACCCTGAAGGATTGGCATTCCCCCTTACGGATTGATTTTCTCCATTATGAAGGAGAAGTGCCTCTAGACTACGAAGTTCTCCTGGCCGATAATGGCGAATACGAGGTGAGTGACAAGCGAGGCAGTGATCCTCATGTGGGTTTTGGCAAACTTGACGAGCCGTTTTCACATGGTAAACTGATGATGGTTTTAAGTTCCCCTGATGCTGAAATCGTGGGGGAACCCTACTTTTTGCGGATCGAACCAATGGCAGATACCTGCAAACAGTTGTGTAAGGATTTCGATATTGAAACGACCAAGGAAGATAAGGGAGTTTTAAAACTCACCTTCAACCATCGCAACCGCCACTTGGCTTGCAACTTCATCAATACAGCCATGGAGTGCTATCAAAACTATCTGCAGAACTATCACAACAGGATTTCACAGCTGCAGCTCAATTATCTTTATACAAGGCAGAATCAACTTGCAAACAATTTGCAGGAGATCATGAACCGCCATGCCGACTTTTTGTCCGAAGATTTATTCAGCTCAGGCTTTATTAATTCTGACAAGGAGATGGACTTCATTGCGGGAAATCAGCACGTTTATAAGGAAAAGCTTATTTCCAATGAGCTGGAGATTAAACGTCTCGAGAACCTGCAGGCAAATATCTACGCCCATTACGATAGTTTTTCTCCAAGCCAGAACGACGCACAAGTGATCAACACGGTTTTGAATGAGATCAGGGAATATAAGCAAAGTCGCGATGGATTGCAGATTGAGATCCAGAAAAAGGTCGATCGAAAAGGGATTCAGGAGTCTTTCGACCAACAGCTTAAAGAGCTTAACCAGGTGCAAGGCAACATTGTCGAATTGCGCGATATCATTGCACGCATCTACCAAAAACTGCCGCCCAACGAGAAGTCCGACTTATACAATGACAATAAATTCCTTATCAAAGGGTGGTTTGATCGGATTGAAAAGCAAACCGATCCCCGAGAAAAGCAGAATATCCTCGAAAACTTTCAATTTTATTTATTGAACTTGGAAAGGCTCTTCCTGGTGCATGAAAAGATTTTGCAGGAGCGGTTGACGCACCAGCAAAATCCCTCCAGCGAGTATCAGGGAATCAATATGAAGGCTGCCGACGAACTTTACATCGACTATAGCAAACAACTCATCCAGATGGAATCGACTATCCGCCAAAGCCTCTTCTTCATTAACCAGATGGAAGACCCAAATTTTGAAATTACCTCATTAAGCTCTGTCCTGACTGATCCTGTCAGCCAGGATATGATCAAGAAAGCCAGCAGCCTGCTCCTGACCCTCAGAGATCAAAACAACCAAAGCCAGCGCGAACAAGAACGGGTGAAAGATGAGTTAAGTTTGCAAAGGACCTTCCTGATACTGCATCTTAAGCAAACGGTGCAGCTGATGGAGTTGAACAAACAGCTGGTCGATGAGAAGGTTCTTGCCTTGCAGAATGTAAGCCTTGAACTGATCCACAGGCATATTTCATTGCTGGAGAATACACTAAGAGACTACCTTGAATCGCGACTCGAGAACTTACGGCAAGAAAGGATGCTTATCAACGATCACTTGAAGCAGATCAGGGATGAAATGACCAATCTGCCCAAAAAATGGGTGGCCGAACAGATGATTGAACAGGAAGTGGAAATAAATCAGCTGATCGTTGAAGAAATCGCTAAAATGGTTGAATCAAAAAACATCGCTCAAAATTTAGAAATGATCCAGTCGGCGCCATTGGATGCCTCCTTGCCGCCGGTTCATCCTATGGCTCCTAAAGTCCTGTTGTTTTCCATTCTCGGAATGCTCCTAGGAGGCTTTATTGGCACCGGTATGGCTTTGAAAAAGTCGCTTTCAAACGGACTATCTGTCTCTCCGGACAATGTCAAAATGATGGGTTACCATGTCATAGGCACCCTCTCGGATCGTTATGATCCGGCCAGCGGCGCTCCTATCAACGATGCAGATTTAGACACGATGAGGCGCATCCAAACCTTTGTCGACCCACCGCATATGTTGATTGGCAGCCATTGTAATCTGCTGCTACTTGTGGAAGGGAAAGGGGTCGATTATTCCATGGATTTAGCAGTCCTCTTCCAGAAGAAGCATAAAAAGGTACTGCGCATTTATCTCAACTTCGATGCTGTTGGAGAAGTATGTAAGGATGGGTTATTGCAATATCTGGAAGGCTCTTCTAAATTGCCTGCCATCCATTCAGGTAAAGAGGGTGACATCATCCACTCAGGCGGCATGACCCGTTTTTCAACTGAATTACTGTGCTCTGACGCTTTTAAATCCCTGATCGAAAGCCTCGAATCCAAGTATGATTGGATCATTGGCGTCACCCATGCTTCGCCCACCGGTACCGAATGCGAAGCTTTGCTACCTCTCTTTTCATCAAGTATCATAACTTTGACTGACGAAAAAGTAAGGGAATTGAATGAGTTCCTGGTAAGAGCAGACGCCGATCAAAGGCGTGTGGCTTTTTTGTTTGATGGAAAGGAAGCATGAAAAAGGCTCCCACATGCGCTGTGATCATTGTCACGCACAATAGCGAGTCTTATCTTCCCATATGCTTGAGAGCATTGCATGAGCAGACAGTCAAGCTCAATCAGATTATCGTCATCGATAGCGGCTCGAGCGATATGAACTATCTGTTCACTGAATACAATATCTTTCTCAACATTCAAAAGAGCAATGTTGGCTTTTGCAAAGGCAATAACATTGGCTACTCTTATATCAATCCAGGCACCGATTATATCCTCTTTTTAAATCCTGATGCCTTTTTGTCGAAAGATTTTATCGAACGTGCTATGGATAAAATGGAAGAGCCTTCATCAGCTAATGTCGGGGCGCTATCGGGACAGCTGCTAGGTTATGACATTGCCCGCCATGCACCAACCGGACTAGTCGACACTACCGGCATCTTTTCCACCTGGTATGGTCGTTGGTACGACCGCGGCCAGGGAAAACCAAATGGCCATTACACCGACGATGAAAGCATCCCGGCATTATGTGGCGCATTGATGTTCTGCCGCAAAAAAGCACTGGACAGTATTCTTCTCGGCAATGACGAGGTGATGGATCCGGAGTTTTTTATGTATAAGGAAGATATTGACCTTTCTTTGCGCCTAAGAAAAAAAGGGTGGAAGCTGCTATTTTGTCCTGCTCTGACCTCTTATCACTGTCGAGGATGGCAGCACGACCGCTCCAAGGTACCTCTTCATTTGCGCCTCCTCTCCGCCAAAAATGAAATGCGTCTCTACCGGCGGATGAAGTCTCCCAAATATTTTTATTCCCTCTTTAAATACACCCTCGTGAAGTGTTTTAATATCTAGGCAGAGCAGCCGTTTGGTTTGATTATTGCACCTTCGGGAGTGTGCAGGTAATCTTTATAATGATTGACCATCCTTTCCAGGTATTCATGAGTTTTATTATTAATTTGCAGATCAGGGAAATAGTCATTAAAGGAAATCTGTCGTAATGCTTTCCCCAGTATAGTCACCTCGCGGCCCCTTTCATTTAGGGTCCTATGCAATTTTTTCTTTCTCCAATTTTTCTAATAATAAGTCTCTGTATTTGACCAGGGTTTTATACTGATCTTCATTACCACCATGATCCGGGTGCATTTTCACTGATTTTTTTCTAAAAGCTTTTTCGAGTTCTTTTTTTTCAAAGCCTGTCTTTAAACCCATGAAGTCCATTGCCGATTTGTCTTTACGGTCCAGAAGGTCCAGCTCCATTTCTAACTTTTCCTTTCCTGCTCTTATTTTCTCTTTAAGTTTTTCATAGTCTGCTACGTCTGATTCAATTGTCTGTTCGGAAATCATATATGGATCACATCCATCGTCGGGATGTTCTTCGAAATAAAGTCGATATCCAATTTCTTCTTCGCGTATTTTATTTGGTTTATAATATCCTTGACCAAGAACTTTCCAGCCTATGACGTGTATCTCAACATAATCGTCCAATTTCAAATTTGGATATTTATCCTTCAAAATTGCATGAAGAGACTGTTCTTTTGTGTTGAATACTGTTCTAGAAACGAATGCCGTAAAAAATCTGACTGGTAGAGTGGCGCAATCGAGAAGTAAAGCCCCGATTCCAGCAGCTATACTTACTATATTTATCTTTTTTACTCTTTGCAATTGATTGAATGTGGTTGGTAAAAAGAAATCTTTTGCAAAATGAGTGACTGTGTCTGTTCTAACCGGGATTAAACAAGCAATAAATGGATTAACAGCTTTTCTCGATAAACCTTCATTATTCATGAAACGATTAAAGTCTTCCGTATTTTCAAAATCTTGTTTAAACAGCTCTTTGTTTTCCTGTTTTACAACTATCCGATAAGCTTTATCGCCAATTTTATATTCTTTCTCATTTATGAATAAAGGTGATATTTCTTGAAGTCTGTTTTTGTTCCATAAAAAACCATTACCAAACTGTCCCCCAGTGTTTCCCATATAGTCATTAGAAAAGCCTGTCTCAATCCGATCGGCAATATTAAAACTAGGCATAAAACCCTCCTTTTAATGATACAAAACCACATAACTATATTATAATTAATAAAAATATTATTAATCAAGATAATATCATGATCATATATTTTATAATTTGACAAACAATAAACTTATAATAGATGATGATACTAGTACAGATTTCCTTTCTAAGGAGGTAATATGACACCTAGTTTATCAAATCTGATTGATAATCTCAATCATGAAATCGATGCCTTTGTATCACATAAGGGCTACCTGGAAGACTCTGAACTATCATTGATTGATACTAAAATTCAAATTATCAGCGCCGGTACGAGTGTCAATTTATCCAAAGATTTTGAAGAGCTACTTCATAAAAGGAGTTTCTCGCGACAGCATCTTCAAAATCACCAAAGTCCAGCAACTCTTCCCAAGCGAAAACCTTATGTAAATTAGAAAATGAAAGGGGCAGGCCCGGCCAGGCATGGGCCTTGGTTCCTGAGAACAGATAGAAGATAACGAGGAAGACCCTCCATCTGCAATTTGGAGGATCTTAAACCAATAGCAGCCGTTTCTAGTTTGAATTTATTTCTTAAGGAGCCATTTCCAGATAGGAATTACCAGTATTTTATGGCCCTCCATTTCTATTATTTCCTCTTCATTTTCAGTGAGAATCAGTCCTTCATTTAGATCATAAGTTTTCATTGCTTCTAACAACCCTTCGAATTCCCTTTTCCGAGTTTTTGGGTCAGAAAGATGTGTTGTCACTTGAATGGCCGCCACAATACGATTTCCTTGCCTTATGATAAAATCGCACTCCCTTTGTCCTTTATGGGAAAAAATGTCTTTTCCAAACATTTTTAAATGAAGAAAGACTACATTTTCGTTTAAACGACCACGATCTTCGCTCGCTCGAAATCCAATCAAACGGATGATTGCAGGATCAATCATATAACATTTTTTGTTGTATTGAATTTGTTTTCTTAAAGAATGACTATAACGACTTAGAAAAA
>JABDDC010000002.1 GCA_013287815.1 Chlamydiota bacterium | reverse complement strand
GTTCAAGCCTCATCACCCGCTTCATATTTTAGAACTGTTTCTAGATTGATTCCCCTATGCGGGTGTAGCTCAGTGGTAGAGCGTCACGTTGCCAACGTGAATGTCGTGAGTTCAAATCTCATCACCCGCTATTAATTTTAACGAGGTTTATCAGTGTCCAAACAAGAAAGTCAGCCGGCAACTGAAGAGTTTGCCAACGAAAATATAAAAGTGCACGTCACACGCCAACCCAATTGCGTGATCAAATTCGACATTTCTGTTCAGCCAGTTGCAATTGCAGCAGCATATCAGCAAGCGCTCAAGAATGTCAGCAAGGAAGTGAATGTTCCCGGATTCCGCAAAGGAAAAGCTCCAGCCAGCTTCATCTTAGATAAATATGGAGCTTCAATTGAAAAAGAAAGCGTTGACATCGCCTTGCAAACTTCTTTTAATGAAGCAGCGATGCTAACCCATATCCATCCTTTAAAAGATGGTCATATGAAACGTCCTGTCGTTAAAGAGTGCAGCAAAGAAAAAGGTGGTCATTTCATCATCGAATTCGAAGCCAAGCCCCATATTCCAACCGTAAATCCGGAAGAAATTGAAATAAAGAAGAAAGAGACAAAAAAAATCTCTCAGCAAGAAATAGAAGATGCCCTTAAACAAGTGCAGATGCAATTTGCTACTTTTGAACCTGTCACTGACCGTGCAGCAAAAAAAGATGATTATGTCAATGTGACCGTCACTATCCTCGAAGAGCCCGAGCAGAAAGTCGCTGATAATCAAAAAATTCAATTAAATGACAAAGGCATGCCTCATTGGCTGATGGAAAAAGTGGTAGGACTCAAAATCGGAGAAAGCACCGAAGGAATGACACAACAAACACAAGAAGATACGCCTAACTTCAAATCGATTCCTTTCCGCGTTGAACTGTTGGCTATTTCTAAAGGCCTCCTCCCTGAAATAAATGATGAATTAGCCGTGAAACTCGGGCTTAAAACAGCTGAAGAGCTAAAAGGGAAAATCGACCAACGGTTGGAACAAGAGGTCCTGGACGAAGTATATAATGAACAAGTCCATTCCATCGAAGAACAGCTCTTGGAGAAGTTCCCCATCGATTTGCCCCAATCCTATATTGATGAGAATAAGCAATCACGTATGAATGGTTATTTGGAAGAGATTGGACAGCACAATCAAAAACCCTCCAAGAGCGAATATCAACAAATTGAAAAAATGATCGAGATTGGCACTGTACGCAGCTTGCAGCTCTATTTTTTGAAAAGAAAAATTGCTGCTGATAACAATATCGAAGTGAATGATCACGATATTACCCAAGAGTTGACCAAACAAGTTGCTTTGATACCCAGTGGGCGAAGCCAAATTGATATCTATTCCACCAAAGATAAGATGCAAGAGCAGCTGTACAATCTGGCAATGGATCGCAGGATCAAAGATTTTTTGATTGAACGAGTAAGGCAAGTTTAATCGCATATTGATTGCAATTATTACGATAAAAAGATAACTTAGAGTTAGGAAGTATGCAATAATAAGTTAGCGGCTAGACTGAAGCGAAAGCTCCCTCGGTTGAACGATCGTAAGTCACCCAATATTAATAATATTGGGTGACTTACGATCGTTCAACCCCGGTGCTTTGGCTCAGTCTAATCGTTTAACTTATTTTTGCACACTTCCTTAAGATTTTAACTGAGGATATTATGGACCAACGCCCTACGGACCAACGCCCTTCCAACTCACTTACTCCTTATGTCATAGAAGATACCGGACGCGGTGAGCGTTCAATGGATATATTTTCGCGCCTCTTGAAAGACAGAATCATTTTCATCGGCACCGAAATCACCGATAATGTCGCTAACGTCGTAATTGCCCAGATGCTCTTCCTTAAGATGGAAGATCCCAAAAAAGATATCCACGTCTACATCAACTCTCTCGGCGGCTACATCACTTCTGGTCTGGCCATCTATGATACGATGCTATACCTTGGATGCGATATCAACACCTATTGCATTGGCCAAGCTGCCTCAATGGGTGCCTTGCTCTTGACAGCAGGAACTAAAGGGAAGCGATTTGCTCTACCAAACAGCCGTATCATGATCCACCAACCTTACGGTGGCGTTGGAGGAACTTCTGCCGATGTGCAGCTCCAGGCAAAGGAAATCCTCGAACTTAAAAGAACTCTCAATGAAATCATGTCCGAATGCACAGGACAGCCGGTTGAAAAGATCTCAGCTGATTCTGAAAGAGATTTTTACATGAGCCCGAAAGCAGCCAAAGAATATGGGATGATCGATACGGTCGTCATGCCTAAAAAGAAGCCAATCCAGGACTCTGCCACCGAGCGGGCTGAAACTAAAGATAAAAAGTAATTATGACAAAGAAAACACCTCTTAATAAAGAATTAGCCTCTTGTACATTTTGTGGCCGCTCTGAAGAGGCGGTTGAAAAACTGATCGCCGGTCCCAACGTATATATCTGCGATAAGTGCATTCGCCTTTGCACAGGTATACTTGATAAAAAGGCCCCTTCTAATTTTGATTTCAAGATACTGAAACCAAAAGAGATAAAGCAAAAATTGGACGAGTATATCATAGGCCAGGAAAACGCCAAAAAGACTATTTCGGTCGCTGTTTACAATCATTATATGAGAATCAAAACTAAGCCAAAAGAAACTCATGGTGTAGAATTCAGCAAGTCCAACGTCCTCCTCTTTGGACCAACAGGATCGGGCAAAACCCTGATTGCAAAAACGTTGGCACATATTCTGGACGTTCCTTTTACCATCGCCGATGCGACAACGTTGACTGAGGCCGGTTATGTCGGGGAAGATGTCGAAAACATCATTCTAAGACTGCTACAAGCAGCCGACTACGATGTGGAAAAAGCTCAGCTGGGTATCATCTATATCGACGAAATTGACAAGATTAACCGTACAACCGGCAACGTCTCCATCACGCGCGATGTCTCCGGCGAAGGGGTGCAGCAAGCCCTTCTGAAGATTGTCGAAGGAACGATTGCTAATGTCCCTCCCAAAGGCGGAAGGAAGCATCCCAACCAGGAATATATCAAAATCAACACCGAAAACATCCTCTTTATTGTTGGCGGAGCCTTTGTCAACTTGGAAAAAATCATCGCCAAGCGTCTTGGAAGGAGCACCATTGGATTCGAAAGCCAAAATAAGGAATCGATTGACCATACGCAGAAGAGTGCGCTCCTATCCAAAGTAGAGCCTGAAGACCTCATCCAATTTGGAATGATTCCTGAATTTGTGGGACGCTTTAATAGCATCGCCAACTGCAACGAATTGACCCTCCCTGACCTCATCAGCATTCTGACTGAACCGAAGAACGCCGTCATCAAGCAATTCCTTGCCATGTTTGATATGGAAGGCGTCAAGCTCCATTTCACTGAAGATGCCCTCGAAGCTATTGCAGAGAAGGCTATCAAGGCGGGAACGGGTGCCCGTGCACTCAGGCTGATCTTGGAAAACCTCATGCGCGAATTAATGTTCGAAATCCCCTCTGATGACACGATCAGTGAAATCATCATCGAAAAAGAAACTGTTCTCGATAAGAAGGCTCCTCTCATCAAGCGCCACGAGAAAATAGCTTAAAAATTGTGTCAGCCACAGTGACACCAAATTTTCAACGCAAAGATACAAAGAAAACAAAAGGTGCAAAAGACCTCTGTCAGGATGTCAATTACGCTAAGAATTAAACACAGAGGCACAGAGATCACAGAGAAAGAATTGAAGATAAGAAGATAGTTATGCTAATAATTAATGAGGCCGACCTACAACAAGGCGATGCAAAGAAATACCTTCCATTCCTGGTTGCTGAGGTTGACGAAAAATTTCTAGGCAGACAGGATGTCGTTGCCGCAGAAGCCAGGATCGATGATGAGCTGATAGGCTTTGCCTTAGCTAAAATTGAAGAGAACCACGCTGAATTAACCTCGATCATGGTCGCAGAAAAACATCGTCGACAAGGTATTGGTAAAGCATTATTAACCGAAATGCAAAATATCCTGGCCAAAGCAGGTTCGGGAATATTCCTCTTCAACTTCGACAAGTCCACGCCTTCAGGCGAAGCTTTAACCAAAATGATTACCTCACTAGGCTGGATAGCGCCCACACTCCATGTCATCCGCTACCATTTCGATGCCTATGCATTTGATCCCGACTGGATCCACCAGCTAGACCCACTCCCCCCTGAAATTCATATTTTTCCCTGGAAAAAAAAGAGCGTGCAAGACTCCTTTTGGATTGATTACTTGAGAGATCAGGGTCGCTTCCACCCTTCCGTTAATCCTGATAGTAATGCCGCAAAAATCGATTATCCAACCAGTGTTGGCATGCGTCACAACGATACCCTCATTGGCTGGAGCATCACCCATCGAACCAAACCGGACACCATCAAATATTCCAGTCTATTTATCGACCACTTTTTCACCCATACAGGCTATGGCATCAGGCTCCTTATCGAATCAATCAGAAGGCACAAGGAACTACCTGTTCCACGTGCCATATTTGAAATCAATATTCAAAGCATTGATAGGACCTGGGGCCTCTTTATCAAAAAAAGGCTCTTGCCGCTAGCAGATAAAATCGAAAAGATATATCAAGCGATAAGGAATTTGTAGGAGACACGTGCCTATTACTTATCACCACGCCGTTTCTACCAACAAGGATTCTTACGAGTGGGTCGAGGAAAACGTAACGCCGTTTGAAGAGTTAATCATATCCTGGAATGCCCTCAGGCCTAAAGTTGGCTATTTTCATATTTCTATTTCATTCAAGAAATCAAACTGGACCCCTTATGTCGATTACATCGTCTGGTCCCATGAAGGGCAAAAAAGTTTCGACTCAAAGAACCACTCCATCGAATCATATCAGGACATTGTCAGCGTGAAAGAAGGCAAGGCAACAGGATTTAAAATCCGCGTTGAATCCAAGGGCGGCGCCCAATTAAAATACCTCTTTTCGCTGCATGCCTGCACCGGCGACAAACATTATCAAGTACTTCCACAGACAAATTTGGAAACTGTTCTTCCTGCACCCGTGCCAGGGCTATCGCAGCTTGCTTTGAATCACCCCAGAAACCGTTCTATTTGCTCTCCTACATCAACCACAGCAGTCATCCGTTATTTGCTTAAAGAAAATTATCAACCACTGGAATTTGCTTCAAAAGTTTACGACCATGGCTTTGATATTTACGGCAACTGGGTATTCAACGTAGCACAAGCGTCAACCCATCTAGGACCAAGCTGGCACTGCTGGGTCGCGCGTCTGCATGGGATGGAAGACTTAATCCGCAGACTTAAAATAGGCCCGCTTGTCGTAAGCGTCAAAGGGACGTTTCCGGGTGCACTGATCCCTTACGACTCCGGCCATCTCATCGCCGTTCGCGGCTACGACGCAGAAAAGCAGCTGGTCCATTGCATGGACCCTGCCTATTTCACCGATCAGGAAACCCTCGTCTCCTACCCCCTTGTCTCCTTTAAAACCGCCTGGGAAAACAGGAAGTGCCTAGCGTACCTGTTTGAGAGGAGGGCTAAGGGATGAAGGATGAGAGTTGTCCGGAGCGCGGAGCGGTGCTTGGCGAAGCCCTTGGAGTGCGCGTGCTCTGCACCGCCTTCTGACATAATCTTGAGCACCATTCTTAAATTAATAACGACACTAATGCCATTCGCTCATTGTTAATAGCAAGTGAGCACCACAACCACGCCAAAAGGCGGCGCAGAGCGCCGCACTCCAGGGGCTTCGCCAAGCACCGCTCCGCGCTCCGGACAACTTTTCATCCTTCATCCTTTTTTCCTAACCATGACCAGGTCGTTGTCGTTGAGGCGGATGTCGGCATGACCTGGTGAGTTTTCAAGGGATGTGAGAAATTCATCGATGGCTTTGGAGGCCAATTGAGAAGTGTCTGATGTAAAATCATTAAGGATTAAAATGCCTCCGTTATTGAGGCGCTGCCATGCCCATTGTATGGCCAGGACAGTGGGGTAGTAGTGATCGAGATCGACATAGATAAGGGAAAATCGTATGTCTTCCGGAAATTGTGTAAAACTGTCAGGCACAAAACCCTGCCATAAACGATAGGATGCCTTTGGAACATCCTGGAAGTAGTTTTTAAGAAAACCTTCCAGACCACCGACATCAAATTTTCCTTTCGGATAAGATGTGCCATCATATTCACCGGGGTCATTCATCCCTGTAAATGAATCGAAGCCATGAACAATTCGATGTTGGATTGCTGCATGACCGGCAAAACGCCTTAAGGAGGCTCCCCGGAAAACGCCAATTTCAGCAAAGTCACCGGGAACAGATTTGACTTCATTGACTGCAAGGGCGAGTTCCGAGTCAGATAATATGCCTGTTCCCATTTTTATCCTTCATTTTTTATGTTTTGCCTGATGTGGTCTTTTCCCCAATCGGCTACCCAATGAATGATAACGGCATTGGGATTTTCACCTTTAGCCATGCGCCAATTATAGATTTCAGGAAGAGAGTTAATTTGGAATTGTTCCTTAAACAGCATATATGAAAGGATATCGGTATCACCCGGAAAATTGTTGTGTTTCTTATAATGGCGCCACCACCATGGCAGCATCCATTCTAGTGTTTGATCGGATGCTACTAAAACGCCGCGGGACATGTTTTACTCCTTTCCGACATCAATGAATAAGCAGCTGCAGAAAAGCAGAGAAGGCTGCTGAAGAAAAAGACAGTGGAGGAATTGGTGCTAAGGAAGAGTATTTCGCCCATAAATGGAGCAATGCAGCCACGCAGTCCAACCATCGCCACATTGACTCCTGAAAATAAGGTGCTGTCCTTATCTTTAGAAAAGATTGGTCCGGCAAGATGCCAGCTCAGCGAACTACCTGCCTGCATGACACCGTAGACAACATAGGCGGCATAGGTCCAATAAAGATTGATCGAGGCGCCTAAAATCATCAACCCGAATAATCCGGCAAAGAAAGTGACAAAGAAATTAAAGATATGGATGGGGATGCGGTGCAGCCAGTAAGCCCAGACAGGTGAAAAAAGAATAAAGCTCACCCCTTTGCAAAAGAAAAAAGCACCTGATAGCTCTGTGTAGGATAGCTTTAAAGTCTCCTCAAAGAAGATCGGAAGCACCGGCTGCATGAACATCAGTCCTGCACCTCCTAGCATAAAGACAATCTGATATTTGCGGAAGTCTGGGCGCAGCCTCATCAATTGCCAACAGTTTTTCCAGGGTCCCAGCACAATAGATTTAATTGAAGTCAATTGATAGGGCTGGTGAGGGTCCTGGGAATCGGTATAGCTCTTAATCTTGATTAAAGAAAGGAGGGCAAGATGGGTGCACTGCAATGTCGCAAGGAAAAAGAAAATCCATTTCCAGCTATGGGGGTAGCTGTCGATGATGGGTGAAAAAAGAAGTGGGATGAAGATATCGACTAAATAACAGGCCGAAGAGCCGCGGGAATAGATTTTTCCCCGCTCATTTTCCAATAGGTTAATCTTAAAGATTTCCGACCAGGCGGGGATGACAGCCCGGGTCGAGGCCATAAAAAAGGCAGTGGCGGCAATAAAAAACCAGACGTTATTGACAAAAGGAAACAGGAAACAGGGGATAACCCCCAGGATACTAGATCCCATAATAAATGATTTTAAACGACCCGGCTGACCTTTAATAATGACATTACCATAGAAGGAGAAGAGGGCTACGATGGGTCTGGCGCTGACTAATAAAGCGATCTGCAAAGGAGTGGCATGGAGATCCTTCACAAAAATAAAGGCCAAAAGGCTAAACATCGCTCCCAATGGACTGGTCAGGAGGGTGCTCCCTATAAAAATGGCTTGCGTATGTCTTTGATAATTCATGGGATGAGTATAATAGAAAGGAAATATTTATGGAAGAGAGGGATTGGGGAGACAAAAGACAAAAGACAAGAGACAAGAGACGGGTTTCTACCCTGGAGGAGTGTTTAAAGTGCGTCCTTAGAGCGGACAGGATGGTTAGGATATTTAGGATAAACAAGATATTAGAGCGGACAAGATGGTTTGGATATTCAAGATAGTTAAGATATTAGAGAGGATAGGATATTTAGGATTCTTTACAGACCCCACAATTTTAATTATCCTGAAAGTATAAAATAACTGTGTAAACTCATTTAGTCCTCCATCTCATTTTGTCACCGTACAGAATTAAGAATTGTGATAGGGCACTTTTCCATCCTTGTATCGGCATTGTCCACTTGTCAGACAAACCGGTAACAGAAGGAATAATAGTTTGAATATTGACTCATCGGTAGGAAATACTGACCGGTTTTTTGGATCAGTAATTTTAATTATCCTATCCCTAACCATCCTCTCCGCTCTAATATCTTGCCTATCCTAAATATCCTAACCATCCTCTCCGCTCTAATATCTTGCCTATCCTAAATATCCTAACCATCCTCTCCGCTCTAATATCTTGCCTATCCTAAATATCCTAACCATCCTCTCCGCTCTAATATCTTGCCTATCCTAAATATCCTAATCATCCTCTCCGCTCTAAGGGGCACTTTCTCCCGTCCCCTGATTCCATTACCGTTTCCATTACCGTTTGCATTACCGTTTGCATTTAAATTAATTATGTGGTACAATAAAATTGTGGGAATGGAGCCATATATTATTTTTATGGTTCAAGTTAATCATATTGACTGATAGTAAATTACAGAATCAACATGATACTAATATCAAAATAGTCCTCCTATAAGGAGTTGATCTATGAGCGATCCTATCACACCTACCAACACTGATCTTGGGCCAACCTATCTGAATGACCCAAACTTTCAGGCCTTAAAAAAGTATAATCCGCAGCTTGCTGCTCAGTTGGAATCAACAGAATCTGTCCAGCAATTAGATGAGCAATTTCCATTAGGCACTTCTGCCAATCCAGTATTACCTAACGTAAAGCTTAATAATTCGGCTTTAGCCTTTAGCACTATGTCACAAGCGACACTTTATTTTGGCCAGACTATAAATGCCACCATCACGGCGCAACAAAGGCAACAGCAAAACTTGAGCCTTGCTGCCGCCCAAGAAGCCATTTTAATCGGCCAGCAAATAACCGCATTGAATAACGAGATAGCCAGTGACAATAATCAAGCACAGACATCGACTACATCAATACAGAATGAAGTAAATAATGCTGCCAGTCAAACCGGCGCTCAACAGTCTCAGATCACTAGCGTCAATAGTACCATTAATTCAGGCGCTTTCGGAAACGTTAACACGGCCTATAACACCTTCTCCAGCGCTGTTTCCGCCCTTCCGGGCGTGACGACTAATCCGGACGGTTCGTACAGCCTCGCTAGCAATGCCCCCCAAAGCACGGTAACCGCATTTAACAATGCCCTTAGTGTCTATAATATAGCTGTCACTATTTACAATAACGCGCTGACTTCTATTGGCAATTACAATACGGCTACCAGTAGCTATAACACCAATGTCACGAATAACAATACTGACTTTAATAACTTTGTGACTACAAACGGTTTGTCTGCATTTTTTATGTTAAATAATATTAACCTGACACAAACTTCTGGTAGTACCATCGATATTAATGGCTATTCGATGCTTACCACACCTGTCTCGGTGCCGGCAGGCGGCTCTGGCCCAACCCCTCCTCCTACCATTACAGCTCCTTCTACTGTTTCTACGATACCTAATTATGAGCCTGTTGGAGGCACAGGCACCACTCTCCCCCCCGGCGTAAAAAATGAGATTATTACCCTTGTCTTCGGTGCAAAAATCGCCCAGTTGACTAACCAGTTAAATTCCACCGTCGCCTACTTCCAATTCTTGCAGTCGCAACTAAACAATACTCAAGTCATCAGCAACGTTGCAGATCCACTTGCCAATACCAAGCCCATCTCGCAAAAAATCCTTCCTTCTACAGTCATCACTGCTGCAAGACCTGCACGTACCCCTATGCAGGCAGGAGCAACCGGATTCATGACTGCAGCGGTTGGACTGACTCAACCTCATGTCCTCGGCATTCTTGGAAAGGCAAATCTTGTGCAAGTCATTAACAATTTCAATCTGGATATTTCCGATACAAGGCTGCAACAAATTGTCTCTAGTGTTCAAACTTTTCTTATTGGACAAATAGCCGCTAACAGCAACAGTGCCATTGCACCTACCATCAATGAATTAAATAATAATACAAATTCCAATACACTGACACCGTCGAACCCTGTCTTTGGCCTTACATTTGCTATCGCTGTCGCAGGTACTACTTTAGCGGCAACAGGCAATGAAAACATCTCAGGATCAGCTGTCAATGCATTTATTCAGAGCATCCAGGAACTGAAAAACCTGACTCCCGAACAAAAAGCGCAGCTTACCTCTGCTATAAACCTGAGCCAACTTGAGGTAGCGCTCAAATTGCTGGAAGTTAACCTAGGCCTCCCTGAACTCTCCTCTCAGGTCCTTTTGCCCTTGCTTCCTTCGGACCTTGCCGAAACAGTCCTGACCGATGCCGCCCAGCAAAATAACATTACTCAGCAACAGTTGCAATCGAATCTCAACCAGCACTTTATCAGTGAAGGGTACAATCAGTCCCAGTCAGCATTTTTAGCTCAAACAGGGGTCGAATTAAGTGCCCAGCTGCTGGCCCCCACCCCTACCAATATCAATGCAAATAATACTGACCAGCAACTCCTACAAGATTCTCTTGCTGCAAGTTTGATTTTGTCAAATAACAACCTCTCGGTCCAGACGGCCACGAATATTGCCGAAACGACTTTAAATGCCATCCAGCAAAACAATCAGGACCAGAACGCAACCTCTGTTACCACCTTCAAGGCGCAGCTTGCGAGTGAATTAAGGCAACAAGGAATCAAGAATTCTATTGCCGAGCAAGTAGCCAATGAAGTTGTCATTGTCTCCTCTTCATTACCGCTGACTCCTACCACAGATACAAATACGAGTGCACAGAGAGGGGAACAGTTCCTGACGCCCAAGACTGTCGCATTAGCTCTGAATATCGGTCCCGAATCACCGCGGGTACAGCTCAACCAAAGCGAGCTGTCCAATTTAGTCCATGCCCAAGTCAGCCGCTTGCTGGCTCCATCTTTGGGCATTGAGTACACTAAAGAGGTCACTCAAACCATTGCTAAAACACTTTTTGGAACCCCAACGCCGGACAGCAGCGACATCGCCGACGTCAAATTGCCTCACTCGATTGTAGGCGCTGTCCAAAGGCACATAAAGAATGTTGTAAAAGAAAATGATATACAAAGCTTCGAGGCAGTAGCCTCCAATTTTAGGGATACTATACAGGCTCCTTATGACCTTAATAAATTTTTAACAAGCTCGATGGCCGCTGCTTATCCAATTGCACTTACAGTCACACAATCAGGACCTACACAGCAGCATGGACTAAACCAAACGTCAAATCCGCTCGAGATTAACGTCTAAGGAAATAAAAAAGGAAGGATGTTATGCAAACTCAAATTATCGGTCTAGGGATTGCAAATGTCAACTATGCTGAATATACAAGCTGGGATTTGCTGACGGCTTTCAATAATGCGGTTACGCCTTTAGCGGCAACATTTCAGACACCCAGTGGGAGCACTGCAGCCCAATATACTCAGAGCTACAACTCGATCATCCAGCAAATCGGTGTGCTGAAAAACTTGGCGCAAAATGGCGTTACTATTAACACAGGGACAACTACATATCCCAGCTATTTAAACGAGCAGATGGTGACCAGCCTCAACGACGTGATGAGGACGCTGGCCATTGCAGGTATTCCCCCTCCGGCAGGATCCCCTCCATTAACTCCCTCTCAACAACAAGATGCGATCCTGACATGGCAGGCGCTGCCTCAGTTCGGCATTGATGTTGCGGGAACTATCACGGCGGCCCAGAACATTTTCAGCAATGCTTCATCGTATACTGTGCCCGACACTAACCCTGTTACAGGACTTGCCTCAACCTTGCTTGTCAAGGCCTTTCCAACCCGTTCTTTGCAGAGCGCCCTGGAACTGGAATATGTCAGTTATGGAAACCAGCTGATTTCTACCGAGCTGCTTAATCAGCAAAGTGCCCTTAACGTCACGCAGCAGGTTTTGAATACCTTAACCAACGCGCAGAATTTTCTCAACCAGATTACCGTCCAGCCCACCCAGCCGCAGTTTACTTTTCCTCCTACTAATGCAGCTGATCCGCCTAATTCAACCCTATTTCAACAGATATTATCTTTTACTAATCCAGCCTACACTAGTTATGGAAATATCATAGCAAATCAAATATTGAATGAAAGCACATCAAATCTTTTCGCCCAAACATTAAATACGCTATACCACCAAGGGAATTACTTCGTAGTAGTGGATATAAATAATGAAAATGCTGATCACACTCCTCTCGTGCTTACCAGTGCAACTACAAACAGCCAAATATTGGCAGCTTATGGCTCTGATGCTGTTTCACTTGTCAGTGGCTTTATTGATTCTACGATAGCAATTCCTGCGCTGATGTCTGCTGCAGTAGCAGATTTTCACAACACATCACCTATATCCATAACTCAAACAGCCCTAAACCAGGCAGGACCCATTACCGACCCCAATACTTTCTATAATGCCTATAAAAAAGCGGCGAGCGCTTACTTCTCACAGCTATTCCCCTCAACAGCAATCCTGAATGTCTCCAATGCAGCCTTGCAGCTGTCTCAAATTAAGAGCCTCCTACTGCAAGAAGTCGCCCAATTATCAGCGCTAAGCCCGGGAAATGGGAGGACTGTAGCAGGTTCTTTAGCTAATAACTGTTTTGCCGTTGCCCTCGATATCAGCAGTGTCTTTAAAAATGTCAATTACACAAAAACCTCGACTCTGCAAGCACAGCTCCTTTCGTCTGTTAAAACTTATATTCTCGATGGACAAAATAAAACTCTCTCTGCGCTATCAACCTCCGTTTCACAAGTTCCATTCGAAAATAACGTGACAAATGCCCTGACCAATGCCTCATCAGTGGAACAAACCCAGCAAGAAAATATCAAGCGTTATGTCTTTATTTTTCAACAGTTCTATAAGACCTCCGCTGCCATGCTGACAGCCCTTGAACAGTTATTCGAATCAATTGCACAAGGTATTGATTCAGGATAGTGATATTGACTTATAAATTGGAATTAGATAAAATAATAGTTAGAGGATTATTCATAAAAGTTGAACGACTTTGCTTTTGAAAGCCTACTATCTGATTGATTGTTCCCTTACCTTTCGCTTTCGAGAAAAGCCGACTTAATAAAGGAGCATAGTCTATGACAATCTATAATATTAACGGGTTAGGCCCCGTCGTAGTCAATGGTTACGTCAACACCACCACAGGATACAACCCAAACAACCCGAGCGTGCCTCTAGTTACGTATGAATATACGTCGGGTATCCTTACGACTCAGTTCAATAGCGACATGGAGACCATTCTGGGGGTTTTAAACAAGCGTCCGGACAGCGTCAACCCACCTGACAATACTATCGTACCAACGCAAACTGATTACGCTAATTTGATTTCTGCTATGGCGAATCTGACCCAGCTGGCTCAAAATGGTGTCAATAATGACCCTCTTCTGCCAGGCAGTACCTATTACATGACTGCCCAGATGGCTGGCAGCCTGGGACAAGTCCTTTCTTCCCTGAATGCGGTTGGAATTTCCGTTCAGAATGCTCAGTCTAATCCCCCTAGTGATCCTGTGGCACTGATACAGCAATGGCAAAGTCTGGCGGGCTTTGGCATCCAGCAGGTTGTTCAAAACGCCGTCGCAAGCTCTATAGGAGCTACCAGTTCGCTGCAAAGCATGATAGAACTGGAATACGTCAAAGAGGGAAACGATTATATCGCTACCAATTTAGGTAACCTGGAAGCGGCCCTTTCGACCTCACAGGGCATTGTCAACAACTTGACTGTCGTTCAAAACATCCTCAACCAGATCACCGTTACGAACAGTAACAGCGTCAATTTTACTACTAGTAGCCTGGCCTCCAATTTTACGCAGATCCCTTCAGGCGCGATAGCTGCTTTAGAGGCTCTAAATATGCCTAACCAAACTGTCCCAGCCTCATATAATTACATTCTATCACAAATAACCCCAACAAACACAGAGGTCAACCCCGATCCGATAAATCCGGGCGCTCTAGACAGCTTACTTACAGCACTCGCAGCAGGAAATGTAACTACTAATACTTTCACGGCTCAAGCGAACGCTTTTTTGGGGACTGCGTACATCAATGACAAAGATGCTATGGCTGGATTACAAAATTTTTATAATAACCCCGCAAACGAACTTGGTGGTATTTCTTTTGATCAGTTTTTGGGGGAACAATTTTTATTTACTCCATCTCTTGGACAAACAGCACTATCTGACTATCTAAGCTTAAAGTCAAATCCGCCCTTAATAACCGTTTCTGTTTCATTTAAATCAGCCTATGCCAACGATATAGCAGGTGCTGTTTCCCTTAGTCAGGCTGGTGGAACCACATATGCAAGCGCCCTAGCTCTCCAAACTCAGGCGGCTCTAATTATTAATAAATATATTGCAGGCAGCCCCACAAACTACGTCTCTGTTTATCATATCATGGCCAGCGCTCAGTTCACACAGATATTCCCAACCGCTACCCCAACTAGCAATGCGTTCTCATCACTGCTGGCTGCTTATAATAGCCTGAAAACAGGATTGACCAACCTTCAGACTCAGACTGGGCAAAGCGCTAGCACCCAGAACAGCTTGGCTTACTTCATTAATTTGGTTGCCAAGGATATTAGCTCGCACATCGTAAACCTTAATACCACAGGCTTAACAGCCCCTGCGATTACTGCCTTGCAAAATACGGCTATTTCGCAATACATCATTGATAACCAGAATAAACAACTGGATACTGCAGCGGGATTCAAGGCGGGCTCGATCCAGACTAACGTCACCAACGCGGTCAGCTCTGCCCAAAACTTGAATAACCAGCAACAGGTTCAAGTCACCAACTACGAGTTTATATTCCAATCCTTCTACACCTCGGCATCAGACGTACTGACCAATCTCTCGAAAATACTTGAAGGAATAGCACAATCAATCGCTAAACAATAGGGAGTGGCATAAATATTGCTACAACAACAATAAACAAAGGCTAAAGAGCGAAAGTTCGAGATTTTTCCGAATTTGAGTTCGAGTTCCGAATTAATGCTATGGCTTTTGATGGAGAATAAATTATGGCAACAAATCAACAAATTAATTTTAATGACGGGTTTGAGTCTACATCAAACTTCCTGACTAGTTTACAATTTATCCCTACTGCGATTTCAGGTCAGGTAGAGATACCTAACCTGCTTCCCGCCTCGGTACAAACTGCCTACAATCAAACATCTACCAGTGGAAATAATTCCGTTGCCACCCTCTATACCGGCACAACCCCTCCCAATCTTACCACTCTTCCCCTCTCCGCGCTGATATCCGAGCTAGGCTCAACATTAACGGCTACTCCTACGAGTACTCAAGCCATGATTGCCCAGAGGGCTTTGCAGGCTGCCCTTGGATCACAAGTCACAGTTGGAGGAATAACTCAATCTCCGTTTACCGACTTGGCAGGATTTATGACAACCCTCTCATCGGGCATACAATCCGCCACAAGCAGCGCCGCTACACCGACGCAGCTGGCAGCCGCCTATAATGGACTATTGACAGATTTCACAGCGGCGATGGGGATTCAGATTAATTCCAGTGACCAAATCACGGGAGGAGATTGGGGGGCCTTGATTCCTTCAGTCATATCCGCCAATGCCTTCGTCATCAGCGGCAATGACTATTCGACTGCTTCCAATCCAAATAACCCATTTATTCAAGTTTTTAACTCCTTCCTGGCTTCTTATAAATATCCCCCTCTAGCTAGTAATGCCAGTCCGACAGTCAACTTTTCTGCTTCAAGCACAACAGATTACGATACCCAATTTATAAACCAATTCCACCAATTCCTGTCAGGCATAGCCACATTGACCCCAACCGGATCCCCATCCCCATTTATGACACTGGCTAATTATCAGGAATACTACAATGCCATCACTCCAAATGCAACGCAAGCCGGCTTTCAAAGCTTCCTGGCTAATTTCTACCAGCAACAGGTCAGTGCGAAAGGATTTTTCCTTCCAAGCCAAAGTTTTGGAGCATTCGTCCAGGCAGTCAATACCGCCAATCCACCTAATTTCGGAAGCTCATCGATCGCAAAAACAGATTCTGCCAAGGCCATCGTACTCAATAGGATCATCCTGCTCCTCATCGAGGTCATTAATGCTTTACAAAACGTCGGTATCGCACAGGCTAACAACCTGACCTACCTAACCAATTACCAGAATGCTTATACTGCACTCCTGCAACAAATACCCACCTTCCTTGCCGATGGTAAGGCACCTATTGGTACACCTGAAACAGGTAGTGGCGGTACCCAGGCAACAAGCGACAGGAACGATATCAACTCATCACTTAACGGTATCTTTGCCGATAACCTGCGTGCTTTACAGACCGTCCAGTCCAACAACGCAAAGACAGTACAGTCTAACATCAACACGACTAACGACGATGTCAACCAGCAGACCGATATGGCCACCACTTTATTGCAGCAGATGAGCCAGCTGCTAGGTTCAATATTTAGATAATAGGAGGACGCTATGAAAGGTTCCAGAGCAACCAAAAATCAGATGAAGAAAGAGAATATGATAGCGGCCGATGCTATAAGGGAAGAATATGTAGCCGAAGGGGGAAATTTAAAAAACTTTGGAATTATTGAAAAAGGGGGTAAGGATATCCTTGAAAAAATATTGACCAAGGGTATGACCCCTAAAGATGCCCTTGGGTTAAAACCAAGTGTAATGGAGGGAATATACGCCCAGGCATACAGACTATATAATACAGGCAAATATATTGAAGCTGTCCACGTCTTCCGCATATTGATATTGATGAATCCGATGGAACCGAAATATTTACTGGGACTGGCAGCCTGCTTCCATATGCTAAAGGAATATAAAAATGCGATTCAAACCTATACCATGTGTTCGCTGATGGATCCGACAAGTCCAATACCCCATTACCACTCCTCCGATTGCTTCATCCAGATGAAAGACTACCTTTCAGCCATGGTATGCCTTCAGATGACAATCGATATTGCAGGCCAGCAGCCCCAATACGCGAAGATCAAAGAACGGGCGCAGTTAAGCCTGGATAGTCTGAAAGAACAAGATCTGCCTTCTACACCGACCCAGATGACTGAACAGGACCTTACATTCATGCCATAATAAAATGAGGTAAATATGTCAGATGCAACAATTAATTATAATACTTCCGGAGGAACAAATTTTCAGTTAACCGACTCTACCCTCGCAGGCACAACAAGCTCTACCGGAACTACTCCTACGGGCTTACAAATTCCAACAGGATATGATCGAGGGGATACAACAGGGACTTCGAGCCTCTCAAACCCTACCATGGGTCTAGTTAATCCACAGCACCCGCTGCTTCCTGCTCCACAGAACGGTGAATCATTGCCAACAACGCTGCCAGCCTTGACCAACGCCCAGCAAACAATCGTCCTAGCATCTTATAATGACCAGCTTTCGGATAATGCTAATAAAGCATTGATGGCATCGGTTTCGCCTCCCCTGACAGCCGCCCAACAGCAGACATTGCAACAGGCCATTCAGACTAATACGCCGCCTACGGATCTAACTCTACTCTCACTTTGCAATCAACAGCAGACGTTGCAACAGGCCGTTCATACTAATACGCCGCCCACCGATCCTACCCTGCTACCCATTTACAATACAGCAGTAGCCACAACAGAACTTGCGACCCAAGTGGAATACTTATTGCCAAACACCTGGACAGTTGCGGATGGAAATCAGCCAAATAGCCTTGATTGGATACCTAGCCAAAATAACGTCGGTCCTTTTAACACCGGCCAACAAACAACCATTAACACAGCTTACAACACAGAATTGCTTAATGAAGTCGCCACTGCCATTCAAACAGCTTCTTCCCCTCTGACTCCTCCACAGGTAATCGCCTTGCAACAGGCTGTGGTCAATGGCACCACTGATGGTACAGACCCAACTGTCGACGATATTTATAATGATGCAGTCACCCAAGCGACGAACAACATCATGAACGATTTCTCTCTTCCGGCTACCTGGACACCCGGAACCACCGATGCAACTGCTTTAACTCCTGTTGTAACTGTCGGTCTAACCGGTGCTCAATCCTCACAACTACTCATGGGAAATGCCATTACTTTAGCAGGTAACGCGAAAACCGCTGTACAAAGTCTGTTGGGCCCCATGACAGGAACACCCGGAGCTGTCCTGATGGCCGATTTCTTAAAAGTGATCGCAACAGCCATCGACTTCTTGAAACAGGGCCTGCAAAATATGCAATTAGCTCAAACACAACTGCAACAAAAATTAACAGCAGCGCAATACTCGCAATTGGATGGAAGGCGCACTGTTGCAGATGCAAAATTACAAGCTCAACAAGAGCAATATAAAAAGGCTGAAGATGCTGCCAATAGCCACAGTAAGATGGCTAGTGTCATGAAGATTTTGGGCCCCATCGTCGCAGCGGTCTGCTGCATCGTCGGCGCCATTGCCATGATCGCCGGCGGTGCCGGAACAGCCTTAATCGTCGCAGGGATCGCCATAGGTATTGCTATGACCTCTTATTCCATTGCCGACAGTCAGCTAGGATTGACTCAAAAGCTGATGAGCGCTTTTGGCAGTTTTCTGGATAGTCTGGGAAGCCCCGGTAAATATTTATTCGGCGCCGCAATAACAGCAATAGCAGCTGCCATTTTAGTTTGCTGTGCTATCGCCAGCCCAGGTTCAGGAGTAAGCGTAGGTATGCAAATCGCCGCTCAAACGACCGAGCAAGTGACTATTCAAATGACTGTCGCGATGCTCATGGGCAGCAACGTCATCGGCAGTGTGATCGGTCCAATGGTAGCAGCCATGGGCGGAGGTGCGATAGCACAGGAAATTATCAGCGCAATAGTCATGTTTATTGTGATTGCCGCCATGTCATCCATGGGGGGAGGACCGAAAAATCCGGATGAAGCACTAAAATCAGGATCAACATCTATGAGTCAAGCCGCCTCAAATTTTGCCAACAGCATCAAAACTGGAGTCTCTGAGGCTGCTAGCAGTTTAAAAGCTGCTATAAGTGATGCACTTAAAGGCATGCAAGATGCACTTACATCACCTCTTGAAACTTTGAACGCAGCTATCTCATCAGGCATTAATAGTATCGGAGATGCCATTCAAAATTTCGTGACATCCATTAAAAACTTTCTTAGCAGCACGGGTGAAGTTGATCAGGCTGCTCAAGATGAGGTTGAGGCCTTTGGCCAACAGGCAAAAGAATTTTTGGTAAATAACAGAATGTGGATCTCAGGTGTTACCAAAGCAGTACTGCAAGCAGGACCGCTAGCAGTCCAGGCAGCAGATAATTTTATTCAGGCTGCTGCAATGTTGGCCATTGCAGCCCTTATTTCACAGATTGCGAGTCTGACGGGTGCTATGACTATTATAAAACAAATGCTTAAAATGCTGCAAAAATTGATGACCGATTTGGGAAGCGGACAAATGGATATCTCCACCGCTATAGGTCAATGCCAGAAACAAATCATGGCCTTATTTGATAAGTTGAATGCTTCATTACAACCTGGCCAGGCAATAAATGGATAAATTCCTAATTAAATAGAGGGGGTAGTCATGGCAATCAGGACGGAAAAGAAAGAGATGGAACAAGTATTTAATATAGCACCGGAACGAGTTGTCACCAGAGAGGAGATCTATTCTTTCATCGAAAAAACTTTGCCAAACGTCTCCGAAGATAAAAGACGATTGATAGAAGAAGGGATCTATAAAATGGCTACAAAAAATGAACATCCAATGGCGGCATTAGGCATCACCGAAGCCGATATCGAACATCAATACCGAGAAGCCTATAACCAATTTCAGGCAGGTAAATACAAAGAAGCGATCGCCCTGTTCAGGGTATTAGATACACTTGATCCATTTCAGTATCGCTATTCCTTTGCCATTGGAGCCGCCCTGCAGTATCAAAAAAAATATAGCGAGGCAGCAGGCGCCTACATTATAGCAACGAAACTCGACCCTCAGAATCCGGTTCCTCACTACCACCTCTACGACTGCTTCGTGAAATTAAATGAACTCTGGTCAGCCTACTGGGCCATCAGCTATGCGGTCCACCTAGCCAAGTTGAATAAAAATTATGAAACTTTGGCCGCCAAAGCCGAAATGGAAAGGAAGCATCTGATCGAGCTGATAGAAGCGCTCTATAACGAAAAAGAAAAGGCTGCCAAAGAACAAAAAGGAGAATGATTATGAGTCACGCCCTTCCCCCTTCTATAGGTACCGGTTTTACTGGTAGTCAATATGCGCCTGACTATGTCGATATGCTATCAAAAGAGAAGCTCAACGAGATGAATACCAGAAATCCTGTTCAGAACTCACCTGTACAGCCTGGGGTTGTTTTGGCAAAAGATGGATTGGACGTTTGGATAAACGAGTCCGGCATTACTAATGTAAAGGGCGAACCAGCAAGACCCTCCTTAGCGACAATCAACAAAACGCTCATCACCTCTTATCCGAATCTGCCTGAAGACAAAAGCATCACCCACTACCACAACCTGCGCAGCGGACTCCCGGATGACCTGAAAGGTCAACTGACCGATGACGAAGAAAAAACATTTGAAGAGAGGGATCCTAATTTAATCGCTATGGACGCAAACAAACGGCTCAACGCCAACTGGATGGCCATGGCTGAAGGGTTATCGGTCCCAAGTTCAAAAGATGAACCGATTTCAACCGCTACCAAGGCGTTTAACGCTATGCCTGAAACGGTTGGAAACAATATGTTGCATCACGGAGCAAAGATCGGTCACCACCTCGACCACTACCTGTCGACCATCCGATCGGATACCCCCGGCTTCGATATTTTATTGAACGCCTCAAACCAGATAAAGGATGCCGGAACGATTTTAGGACATTAATAAATTTGCTTGCGGGGCAATTTGCTTGCGAAGCCTTGGAGTGCGGTGCTCTGCACCGCCTTTGCTGTGGTCCTCAAGTGCGTTAAACAAAGACGCATTAATGGCATTGTTGACGCTATTACAGCTGAATGCCATTCACAGTAACGCAAAAAGGCGGTGAAGAGCACCGCACTCCAAGGCTTCGCAAGCAAAAATAAGGAGTAAAAACGGATGGAGTATACCGACAGAGAGCTCGACATCTTGAATCGATTGGGAAATCAGCTCGACATAACATTGAAAACACTCAAATCGAATCCTGCGGTAAGCGATAAGCTGATTATCCTCCAGACAGTGTTGTACAACTTTAAATTGCAGTCTGAATGGAAATCTTCAGGACAGTTTGCCAAGCTGCTAATGGCCGCAAGGATAGCCTTGGAAGGATACGAAGTAGGAACAAGCGCAGCAGCTTTCGTCGGACCCGCATGGATGAAATTGCAAAATGGGGCCTTCGGATTGATGAAGGCATCATTAAGTATAACGGAAAGGAGACAAGCAGGCCTTCTTAAAACATTTAATGAATTGATGAGTCTTGGCGCAGCATACATCGCCACCGAGACCCTCGGAAACTGGGAGGAACTCTTTCCAAAAAATGATCCGCCCGCCGCAAAAAGTGCCGGCCTCCTTCTTCGGGAAATGGGACTCTCCTTCCTGATCCATTCAGGATTGGTAGAGGCAGTCTACGGACAGGTTGGAGTCGGATTGGGCATCAGCGAAAAAAGCGGGAAACTTGTCACAGACATCGGATTATTCTTCATACTGATGGTCCTAATCCTTGTAGATGCAGAAGATAATCCAAAAAATATGGATCTGATCGAAGCGTTCTCACCATACCTGTCCAAAGCAGTCGACTCGGTCGAACTGGCTGTACAAAGGGCTCAGGAGCAGAACATCGTCGATCAGGAAACAGTTTTTACGGCATCAAGCCAAGTACAATTGATGAAAAGGGCCCTAGAGAGTAAAAGCCCCGAGGCCGTCAAGGAGGCAATAGAGAGCAGCTTTCAGGCATTTGAAATATCTCACAGCCAAATGAAAAGTGATATTGCATTGATTAATCGATTCTCTAAAGAAATGAATGAAAGTTTTAGTAATATATTTTTTCAATCAAAACAAAGGGTGACCACCATGACGCAAGCGGCCTAACACAAACGCACGTCACCATAAACAAGGAGTAATTTTATGAGTTTAGAAATTAAACAAGATTCAGGGGAACAAGCCCTTGGTCCTACTCTACCTCCTGCGATATCTGAAGATCCGAGTGTTAAAGTAGGTGCCCATGGTACGGAAGTCAAAGGGACAATCGATACCCTGACCGCAACCACAGCACAAGCCACAAGGATATCAGGCCAGTTCAGCACCTCCCCTGCAAATCCGGTTCTTCCGGGAGCTGGCGTAGCCCCATTGTCTGAATCAAGACAATCATTTATGGCATCATTCTTCGGGCCTTCTTATTTGGCAGTAGAGCAGGCCATCGATAACAACATTTTGCAAAGCCAAAATATTGCCGGCTTCATGGCACAAAAAACGGATATTCAACAGATGGCATCTGGTGTTCAATTGGCTCAGGAACAAGCTTCACTTGATATAACAGAAGGAAATGCGGAGTCGAGTGAATACCAACAAATGGGTAATGCAGAATTTGGCACTGCAATTGTCGATGTAACGCAAGCGGGAATGGGCATTTTGAATTCTGTCAAGACCAACTATGATGCTGATCAAAAATTTAATAAGAACATAGGCAGTGCGAAAAATGAACAGGATCGTGCCGGAGAGGATATGGAATCTGCTCAATCACAATTGGATGAAGCTCAAACCAAACTTCGAACAATTAATAATAATGCTCCTGTAGCTAATGCCCCCGCACATGCGGTTGCAGAGGACGCAGATAACGGAGCACTTGAAGAACAGGCACCGGCTCCTGCGCCAGTACCAAATCAAGATCAAATCGATGCTGAACAGGACGTTTCTGATAAAACAGCTGCCTACAATAAAGCAAAGGGCAGCTATGAACTCAAACAGAGAGCCGCCATGGACATTACTGAACAAAAAACCAAATACATTGATCATACCCTTAACCTTAAAAATCAGGTCAGCAATTCATTAGCTGATGCAACCAAAAATATGATCAATTCAACTAAAGATATGAATGTAGCAGCGTTAAAAGCATATGAAGGTTCCATAAAAGCACAGAAAGATGCATTATCAGGATATCAAAAAGCAACTGATGACTACCAAGGCCACCTCAAAGATACCGAAAAACAAACTGAAGATATGTTCAACCAGACTATACAAGCTAAACAAAAAGTCTACGACGAAGGTTCTCGTTGGAGAGGATAACATGAAGGGGCCGAGATGTCCGGAAAGCAGCAGCAGAGCTTTCAAGGGGTCGAGGCTCCTTTTTACTAGAGGGATATTATGTTAGACGCATGGGTAAAACAAATAGCTAAAGAATTGGCGATGGAAGACCATATCAAGGTACATGAACCCGGTCATTTTACGCTTGTTTTTGAAAATGAAGTCAAAGTCGACGCCTTTCAAAAGAAGGATTATTCAGTCTTAAAAAGCGAGATCGTCAACCTTCCATTAAAAAATACTGAAGCCCTCATCGAAAAGGTGATGGAGACGAACCTTTATACCCATGGTACCCGCGGCTCACTGATCGGCCTCAACGCCGATGGCAATATCCTCACCCTTTCGATGGAGGTCGACAATAACGCCTCCTACAAAGACTTCTTCGAAAAAGTAGAAGACTTTATCACCGTCCTTGAACATTGGCGCAAAACCGCCAAAGCCGCCTAATAGGCGGCGCAGCCGCTTTTGGAGTGCGCCGGCTCCGCCGGCGCTTTGTTATTTCACACACTCATGCCAGGAAAGAACATGCCCCCAGTTAGAACCGGGACGCTGAGGTAGATTCACGCCTCGCACCGGTTCTGTGAAATTACAAAGCGCCGGCGGAGCAGGCGCACTCCAAAAGCTGCTGCGCAGCGCAAGAGGGTGGCGCAGCCACATTTGGAGTGCGCCGGCTCCGCCGGCGCTTTGTAATTTCACACATTAGTGCCAAGAAAAAACATATCCCCCAATTAGAACCGATGCGCTGAGGTAGATTCACGCCTCGCACCGGTTCTGTGAAATTACAAAGCGCCGGCGGAGCCGGCGCACTCCAAAAGCTGCTGCGCAGCGCAAGAGGGTGGCGCAGCCACATTTGGAGTGCGCCGGCTCCGCCGGCGCTTTGTAATTTCACACATTAGTGCCAAGAAAAAACATATCCCCCAATTAGAACCGATGCGCTGAGGTAGATTCACGCCTCGCACCGGTTCTGTGAAATTACAAAGCGCCGGCGGAGCCGGCGCACTCCAAAAGCTGCTGCGCCACCCTCCAAAATCCGCTTCGACGGCTTTTATTAGTCAAAATCATCCATTACATTAACCTTATCAATTTTAAAACCCGTGATTGTTTTATATTGTGCAGTTGTTGCGTTTTTAGCAAACCAGCGAGCTGAACACCAATCATAATCCCGCGCGTCTTGGACAATTTTGTGCCTCACAGGATTCTGCATCACATAATTTAATCTGGCTTTATAAGATTTTTCATAAGTAAGATGTGAATCCCAAAAATTATACCAAACTTGTCTTCCGATTTGACCTTGCATCTCATTAATAATCCTTGCTGTGTTGCTATGAAGTTGATTAAGAAAAGGTCGCAATGAAAGAGGATTATCCGGTGAATGTGCTATGAAATGATAATGATTAGGAAAAATTGCCCATGAGTCTAAAATCCAGCCATAATGCAATGATATCTCAAACAATTGTTCCTGAATTATATCCAATTCTTGTGGTCTTTTAAAAATATGAACTTTTTCATATGTGGCTCCGGTTATCATATAGGTACCTTTTTCATTAAAACGATGTGTCGGTGCATGCGGCCAATCTTTCATATTCCTCCGAATTAAAGAAACAAATAATATAAAATTAATTATTTTGATTCAAGAAATAAAGTGTGTCGAGATGTAGTCCATTCTGGAGGGCACAGCCGCTTTCGAAAGGACGTATACCAACAATAAAACGATATAACAAAATAATGGATTAGTAAGATATTAACACGCTCTCTCGGTTTTATTCTGAATTATATTACAAATAATTAGTTTTTATAAATTAACTGTATGCTATAATGAGTTTAGTGGATTTTTTTAATAAACAGGGGGTTATATGGAGCCTGCTGATAATTTCTATATCGCTAATAATCAAAGGGAAGAGCCTTTTATCCTTCCTGATGCCCCGGCTAAAGCCGACCAAAATAAAATCATCGATAATTTTAAAAAGAAAATTTTTGAGGAATCACTTCCGCTAGATGAGAAAATTGCGCTACTGGGCAAGGTAAAGGTCGTTAGAAGTGTTTATAAAACTAACACGCCTCTCATAACCAAAATGGGTAATAAGTTAAAGTCACTATTTGGCGTCAAAACCAACCTTAATTACATCAATAAGTTAAAAGAGGTCAATCGCTCTTCCTTGGAAGTACTTGCTGAAGAAGCGATTAAGAATGATGATGCGGCTAGCTTGAAGTCCTTGCTTGATATGGGACTAGATCCTAGAAAGGTAATAAAAAGTGCATTCGCACAAAAAAAGAATGAATGCCTCGCAGCCTTTTTTAAGGACACAGATTTAATTTACATCGGCGATTCCTTTTTAGGTAAGATGCATGGAAAAGGGACATGTTATTTTGCGGATGGCTCCACATACACGGGACAATGGGCAAGAAACTTAATTCAGGGTAAAGGAACTACAGTTTGGGCTAGCGGCAATAAATACGTAGGTGAATACAGTAACGGAAGAAGAAATGGAACAGGGACCTCTTATTTTAAAGATGGCCATAAATATGAGGGTCGATTTAAAGACGATATGAGGCATGGGAAAGGAAAAGTGACTACTTCTAATGGAGATGTTTATGAGGGTAACTATGTAAATGGCAAAATTGATGGAGTCGTGACTAGTACTGAAAATAATGGCGACAAATACATCTTTTATTACAAAATGGATGAGGTACAAGGTAATATTAAGGAAGATAAGCTACAGACCATGTTAGCCCTTTTTCCTCGAAAAGGGAAAAAAGATCTCCTCATTCCGGAACTCATTATAGGGCTCAAGGACATCCCTCAAGATATGCACCTCGATATCATCAAACAAATCATTCCGATTAAAAAGAAAATAGACAACATTAAAGATTTTAAGCTGAGAGACCTAATTACCATTTATCATTCATTTATGAAATCAGGACGATTAGACTTATTTAATTCCGTTGTAAATGACAAAAATTATGCCCCGGAAGAAAAGAAACATATCTTAAATATAATCACTTTAATCCCAGAAAATGAACAGGTGGATGTCGCAAAAATTCGATTCTTCGTTAAAAAAGCTAAAGACAATATGATTTCGTATTCTTCATTGACTTCACTTATTAAGCTCATTCCTCCTTCTCAAAGGGCCTTTCTCATCGATATCATACCATCATTATACTCAAGTCATAATCTTGCAATATTGACTACTCTTACATTCTTTCCGGAGGATAAATATGAAATGCTATTGGAAACCATTGCAAATGTAGATTTGCAATCACTTGGCAAAGAATCAGTGATAGCCAGGCTTTTAAAAGATCAATCATTACTCAAAATGTCGCATGATCATATTTCGACAAAACTCGAATCAACAACGGACTTAGAAGAAACTCGTTATCTTGCTAAATTAGTCTATATGGACTTAACCGTTTTTCAGCTATTTGATGAGCACCCCTTAGCTCAACTAGCACTTAACAAACTCATTCTCACTGAAACCAGCACAAAGCCCAACAACCCTTATAATGTTTATAAACAGCTGCAACAAATGGCAACAGAGAAAATTCCTCAAATTGAATTGCCTGTGGAAAACCTGGAAGGAAAAAATATCTCCATTAACCTGGATACATTCCGTGCAAGAGCCAATCTAAAACCGATCCTCTTCGGTCAGGTTCCGGATATTGACCCACAGTTTTTTAATAACCATTTCTCTGCACTTGAAAACCGCCTCAATGGAATGGACAAAGAAAAGAAGCAAAAATTGTTACGTCAGATCGCTGAAATCACCGGAAGAAGTAATGAGCACTTTGAAAATGAACTGGGCCTTTTTAATCTACTCAAAGATAACTTTGTGTCAGACCTCTACATCACCCGGCTATTAGCAATTCCTAAAGGTAAACCTGGCGATGAAGCTCCGGGAGATCTTGCACAACTCAGTAAACTTATCGAGCATATATCGACCATCCCAAATGAACTCCCAGAAGGGCAACTGCTATCGGAAAGGGAAGTGGCTATATTGATGATTTCAGAATCTATCCAAAACTGCAGCGTAGGAAAGAAGGGGGGCATTGCACAGGCCTATGACCTTTTGGAAATCGAGTACAAGTATGGTGGGGCAGGTGAACAAAAAGCTGATCAAGAAAAAGCCGGGGATTACCTCGATCAGTTTGCTCAGAAGTTCATGAGTGATAATCTTACAGCCGAAAATCCGATAATGAGAGAAATGATGGGTGACAATTTACTAGCGGGCAATAAAATAAAACAGTTAGTCCACCAATCGGGCTATGTTGAAAATGCATTAAGCCGCCTCATTGGGATGAATCATAAGCTGACGTTCGATCCTTATACCGGAGTCCTTTATAACAGCTTAATCTCTAAAAAGGCCAATGAGCTTCTTAGCATCTATGTGAAACATAATCCTCCCAAAGTCCACATCGAAGCTTTAAAGAAATTAGTCAATGCCGACGTAAACGCACAACCGAAACCGCGCAACAACGCCTATACGTTAATGAACTCCTTATGCGCAGTCGCGGATACAACAAAATTCTGGAAATACAATGAAGAGACCTATAGAACGGAGTTAACCGATGAAGCCGCTATAGAAATCTTGTTAAAAATCGGCTTTTTTCAAGTTAAGGATTAGTGCATGAAGATTTTTAGATCATCTACCTTCATCCTATCTCATTATTTAAATTACTTGAATAATCTAAATCCTTCTGTTATTGTGAGTTTTTAATAGAGAATGGGTAGATTATTTATGGCAAGGTTAGTTGCAGAAGAAGGCGATCTGAATGGATTGATTCTTCCTTTGGAAGAGGGCGATTCATGGATTATTGGACGCGATCCTGAAGAGTGTCAGCTTGTCATCGAAGATCCTCTTACTTCCAGGAAGCATTTAATTGTCAAGAAGACCAGTCAGGGCTTCACCATCCAAAATTTAAGCTCTACAAATCCCATCCTGATCAATGATGAGGCTGTAGGAGAAAATCCCCAGCTTTTACTGCAAGGGGATACAGTTAAAATTGGAGGTGAAACCTTCCGTTTCTATTTCGATCCTAATGCCCATATTTTAAATGATGAGGAAGATTTCCAGGAAACCATCCTTAAGCCTACAGAAATGACTGCAGAGGATGTAAAAAACAATGAGGAGGTAATCACTCCACTTAAGGACACGACCCCTCCTAAGCCCTTTAAAGCTCTATTGCCTGACACTGATAATTTCCCCGATCAAGATAACAACGAGTCTGCAAAAATGGCTGAAATTAACTTTGGATTAACCGAAACAGGACGCTGGCTGCTAAAAGTAGTAGGCGGACCGAATAATGGCGCTGAATTTTATATGCAGACTGGCCATGCCTATATCCTGGGTACCGATCCGCATACCTGCGATATTGTTTTTCACGATACTAGCGTCTCGAGGCAGCACGCCAGGATTACCGTCACCTCCGAAGATACTCTTCTGATCGAAGACCTTAAGAGCCGCAACGGGATCCATATCAACGGTCTCCAGATTGAAGGCAAACAACCCCTTTCGCCCAGCATCATCTGCGCCCTGGGAACAACCTCTTTCGTGGTCTATGATCGCGAAGGGGAAATGCAAACTATCATCTCTCCCCTGCTCCCATCGATTGTCAAGGTATTGCAAAAAGAAGAAGCTGATAAAGAATCTTCCGCTCAGCAACTACCTGTTCAACCGCAAGAACCGGTCATTCAAGAGCCTCCAAAACGCAACCATGGACATGTTTTATTACTTGCCATCATCACCGGCCTCTTCGTCTTCGCCGGCATTACCGTTGCATCCCTATTCAGGAGCGAACCCCTCAAGGAAAATGCCATTGAGAATGCCAACGAACAGGTTCAAAAGGCGCTGGAGCCGTTCCCAGCTGTCAAATTCACCTACAATAAAGTGACCGGCAGCCTCCTTCTCGTCGGACACGTTGCTACCGCCTCAGATAAAAACCAGCTGATGTATAACTTACAAGGCTTGAATTTCATTAAATCCACTGACGATTCAGGCATTGTCATCGACGAATTCGTCTGGCAGGAAATCAATTCGGTCTTATCTAAAAATCCGGCCTGGAGAGGTATCACCATCCATTCACCGGCAGCTGGTCAGTTTGTCCTTTCAGGCTACCTGGCAACGCGCAAACAAGCCGAACAGCTATCTGATTATATCAGCGTCAACTTCCCTTACCTCGACTTGCTAAAAAAGCAGATCGTTGTTGAAGAGGATGTACTCAACCAGATCAACACATGGCTGCAGGAACACAATCTGCGCAATGTCACCCCGAAAATGTCCAATGGCGAAATCTCCCTTAATGGCAAACTCCCGTCGGACAAATCGAATGACCTGGCGCAAGTAATCATCCAAATCAAAGGGATCCCAGGCGTAAGAATCGTCAACAACTACGTCGAAGCGCAAGCACCGGAATTGGGCATTATCAATATTTCCGACCAATATGAAGTCACAGGACAGTCACGCATAGGCAATAAATACACCGTTATTATCAACGGACACATCCTCAGCGAAGGGGATGTTTTAGACGGGATGAGGATTACGAGCATACAGCCCTCAATCATCCTCCTCGAAAAGGGCAACAGCAAGTATAGAATCGATTACAATAGGTGAAATATGTTTGGATTAGAAGGACAAAAAAAGAAAAAATCAGTTGAAGAATTTATCTTTGACCTCGAAAAAGAATTGAAAACACCAAAGAAACACCAAGAGATTAAAGCACGCGTCGAAGCACGCATCCAAAAGATCAAAGATCATCTCCGTTCCGGTGAACAGCAAGATGAATTTGACCGTTTTGGCTTGCTTCTGCATGGCTACACTTCGCTTTTAAAGGTGATGTCCAGATTCAATAAGTAATTCGGAATTCGGAAAAAAGTAACCGTTCAACAAACTCCGTGAACAGTTACAAAAAAAGAGGAAAAAATGGAAGAAGAAAAAATAAAAGAATTTAAAGATGACTTTGCCCTTCTCATCGAAGCAGGCTTTATCGCGGTCAAACAGCTTGACGAAACGAGCGCCACCCGAATATTCCATGCGGCGCAAGCTCTCAGCCCCTTTAGCACCGCTCCGCAGATTGGACTCGGGTATATCGCCTTAAATAAACTGGAAATCAAGGAAGCCACAAGGGTTTTTGAACAGGTATTGCATGCCGAACCGGAAAACCACCTTGCCAAAACCTTCTTGGGTATGTGCTTCCTTCTGACTAAGGCCAAAAGGAAAAAAGGGGAAAAAATCATCAAAGAAGCCATGGATAATACGGCTGACCCCACCATTAAAAACTTGGGTACCTTATCATTAGAATGGGCTGAAAAAGACCTTTCCAAAATGCACAAAACGCCCTTCTTCGTCCAACAAAAAGAAGAAACCGAAGATGAAGGATGAAGGCTAAGGGCTGAGGGTGAACAAACGGTCCGTCATCCGTCACTCCTCACCCCGCATCCGTTTTTCTCTTAGGCGTTGCAAATAATAGTAATGTTTGTTATAATAAACTTATAGGAGAAGAACATATTGGATATAAGAGCGTTATAACAGTATGTTGAATATCTAAGTCTTGTAGCGTTTCAGAATGGAAATTTAGAAGACTCAATATCTTTTAGGTTTCGGGAAGTGTAATTTCCAAAAACTGAATTCCCTACTGAACTTATTAATTAACAATAAGTACACTAGTAGGAGGAAATATGGCCCAACAACCTATCGTAAACTCAAGCGTTGGTGGTGGATCTGGCGGTGGTATGCAAGGTAGCCAAGTTGAAACAGCGTTCAATATCAACTTTTTGATTACCATGGTTAACAGTGCGTCGGTCAGTGCGAAGTCCAAATTGGAAATTTTGCAAGCACGACGCAGTGCCATCAGTATTGCAGACATGTTCGACATGCAAATGTTGATGAACCACTTGGCCCAATTATCAGAAATGTCAACGAGTATAGTCAGTGCGGCGAATACGTCGATCATGTCTATGGCTCGTAACGTTAAAGGATAATAGTCGGTTGGCTAAACGCTTGTTTAGCCCCGGCCAATGTGACCCAGGGCATGAGGAATGCAAAAGTTGTAGATGAAATTTGTATCAGACTCAACAGATGTATCTTCTTCCCTCGGTCATTGGTTAATCCCTAAAGATCCTTAAACGAAGGGAATTTTAACATGGCATTAAATGAAAAAATTGAAGCAGTAAAAAAGGTGAGCGAAGCACTTAGCGATAAGGCAGTCGACGCTCAGAATGAGCTGCAGCGTGTAGCTCCTAATGCGGAACATTTCCAAAGCCTTTTGGACTCTTCAAAAATACAAGCTCAACCTAGCTTCCAGAAAATCGAAGCACAGCAAAATATTCCGGATGCTAATCCATCGGTTAATCCTATTATCGCGCAAGAAGATGTCAAAGTGCAAGGCAACGGCACGGCAACTGATCAGGAACACAAGCATCGTCAGCAAGATACCGGAGATGAAGAAGTTGTAGAAAAAGTTTCAACAAAACCCGGCTCCTTGATGGATGAAGTGAGAAACTTAAATAGCAAGGTTTCTAACATGTCCAAACTGAGCACAGTAGATATCAAAGGTCAGTCTAAACAGCTGATTGCTCAGATTGAAGATGTCAAGACACAGCTTTCTCAATCAACTACAGATATTAAATCTTCATACCAGACGCTTCTTCGCAATCGACTAACCCATATTGACGCCAATCTGAAGATCGCTTTATCTAAAGCAGGCGTAGAATATACACCGCCGGCTCAATCTACTACAGCATCGAAAAGCCCGATTGAAAAATTTATAGGATATCTTACCAATAGCCAGCATCAGCTTGAAAACCTGAATAAGACTATTGATGCGCTCAACCTTGATAATGCAAACCTTACGCCGGCAAACATGCTGGCATTGCAGATTAAAGTTGGATATGTTCAGCAGCAGATCGAGCTTTTCACCAGCTTACTAAACAAAGCCCTTGAATCAACCAAGACGATCATGAACGTCCAAGTCTAAGCGAAAGGCTAATGAGGTGATTGATAATGAACGACAATATTGACAAACTGCTTGCTGACATCGAAGAAATGCAATTGACCACAGTCAATGGGCGGATTACAGAAATTGTCGGGATGCTCATTAAAGCAATCGTCCCCGGAGTAAAAATCGGCGAGGTCTGCCTGGTAAAACGGGAGGGAGAGCCCCTTCGGACAGAAGTTGTCGGCTTTACCAGAGAAGAAGTCATCCTTTCCCCTCTCGGCGAGATGAAAGGAATCGGCCCTTCATCCGAAGTCATACCCACCTATCTACCTCTGCATATTAAAGTCGGCCCTCAGTTACTTGGAAGGATATTAAATGGACTAGGCGAACCGATCGATACAGAGACCAAAGGTCCTCTGATCTTGACTGAGACCTATCCGGTTATCCAGTCACCTCCTGATCCGGTAAAGAGAATGCCGATCAATAAACCGATTTCTGTCGGCGTCCGTGCAATCGATGCTATCTTGACAACAGGCCTCGGACAGAGGGTTGGAATATTCGCCGCAGCGGGCGGTGGTAAGTCAACGCTTCTAGGCATGATCGCCCGCAATGCTGTCGCCGATGTCAACGTCATCAGCCTCATCGGAGAGCGTGGACGAGAGCTTAGGGAATTTATTGAAAAGGATCTGGGACCTGAAGGGTTAAAGCGTTCGGTACTGATCGTATCGACATCAGACCAGACCTCACAGTTGCGCTTGAATGCGGCCTATGTAGGAACGGCCATTGCAGAGTATTTCCGCGATCAAGGTAAATCTGTCATCCTGTTGATGGATTCGGTCACCCGGTTTGCTAGGGCTTTGCGTGAAGTAGGATTAGCGGCGGGCGAGCCTCCCGCGAGAGCAGGTTATACGCCATCGGTCTTCTCGACGTTGCCAAAGCTTTTGGAGAGGTCCGGAAACTCGGATAAGGGAAGCATTACTGCTTTTTATACGATCTTGGTAGCAGGGGATGACATGAATGAACCTGTGGCCGACGAAGTCAGATCAATCTTGGATGGTCACATAATTCTTTCGAGCGAGTTGGCACGGCAATACCATTATCCTGCCATTGACGTCCTATCCTCTGCTAGCCGCGTCATGAACTCGATAGTACCCAAGGAGCACCTGCAGCTGGTAGGTAAGTTAAGAGAGGTCTTGGCCAACTACAAGAAGAACGAGCTATTGATCAAGATTGGTGAATATAAACGGGGAGCCGATAAGGCAGGGGATTTTGCTATCGATTACATCGAAAAAGTATTGAAGTTCCTAAAGCAGGGTGTAGATGAGAAATGTTCCTTCCAGGAAAGCGTCCAGCTTCTTAAATCGCTCTTTAGATAACCCTTAAGGAACAATCATGGCTGCTATTGAATATCCTTTAAAACAAGTCATCGAAGTCAAGCAGCGACGGGTTGAAGACGCCGAAAAAGTTGTTAGAGAAAGGCAGCTCGCACTTGAAAAAGAAGAACTAAAATTAAAAGAAAGAGAAGCTGAAAGAGACAAGGTTAAAAACCACAAAAAAGATAAATTAACCCAGCTGCGCGATACCCTCGACCACGAAATGTCCAGTCCCAAAGTGCAGCAAATGAAAGCTTATCTTAAGGTCGTTGAAGAAAAATTAAGGGTGGAAGAGAAGAAAGTTAAAGACCAGCTAGCCCAAGTTACCCTGGCGCAAAAGAACCTGGATCAGGCTAGAGAAGACTTAAGGATCAAGCGCCTGGAGGTCGATAAACTTGTCAGCCACAAAAAAGACTGGGAAAAAGAAATGAAAAAAGAACAGGAAATCATTGAAGGTCGGGAAGAGGATGAGTTGGGAACTGTAATCTTCGTTTCGAGAAATCGTAAGTAATTCTTGTTTAAAGGAGTATGTTATGTCATCACCTGATCAAATCGGTTCTATCAAACCGTCAAGCAAAGGGTCGGACGTGAATAGCCTCGGTAAAACGAAGCCCACAGGCACTCCCCGCGCGGAAAAAAATTTCAGAAAGATTATCAAAGAAATGACCGGAAATCCGGACGATGAAATTGTAGACGCTGCTGAAGAAGTTGCCGAGATGGAGGAAAGCGAAGGCAGCGCACCCACCTTGTTCGATCTTTCTAAAACAACTGCAAAGCCGCTATCTAAGCCATCGCCTTCTCCTTTTTTGGACACCACTTCGTTAATGGTAGGAAATGCCATTGTGCCTAAGCCTCCTGTTGCAAAAGAAAATGATAATTTTATTGCCGATGAGTCATTGGAAGCTTCGGAAAATGAAGGCAATATTCCCTCAGCAACCCAAACGCTTGTTCCTCCAAAACAGCAAAAGGTCTCTGACAACTTTTCATTAAGTGAAGCCGGCCGCCAAACAACTGCAATGAACTCATCACCTAAAAAAGTGACCGATACCGGTATTGTCGCTGAAGAAGATTCTTCAGTCCTCGGGTCGGCGAAAAAAGATAAAACTAAAGTCGCCTCAAAGGCTAGCTTCTCTGAGGAACAACCAGACTTATCTGCCATCAATCCCTACAGGCAAAATATCGCTTTCAATACCGACAAGCCGCAGATAGATGAAAAAATGGATGAACAAACAACCATGAGGGAACTGGCGGCTCGCATCATCGAAAAAATTCAAGTCATGCGAACACAAGCAGAAGGTAAGACATCGACGATCATTGAACTGCGCTATCCACCTATCTTGGCAGGTTCTACAGTGACCCTAACCGTTCTCGACGGCGCTAAGAGAGAATTCAATCTATCATTTGCAAGTCTCTCTGATGCCGGCAAGGTTTTCCTGAATCGCAAGATCACAGAAGATAATCTTTCTCAAATACTTGAACGTAAGGGTATTATAATTCATACCATGACAACTTCCACTTTACCCGAAATTTCAATTTCCACCGACACGGACAACCGCTTCACCCAAGATGACCAACGGGAACAGCAAAAACAAAAACGACAAAACCAGACCTTTGATTCAGAGACAACGGCGTAAATAAAGGCTAAGGGCTAAAGGCCAGTACCCCTTGCGCTTCTCATGAGAACGGATTGCCTGAGAATATTTTTAATTAGCTTAGGCACCTCATCAACATAACCTTCATTAAAAAATAGATAAGTTAATCTATCTCAATTTTATTACCTCCACACACTTTTCCAGGCTATATATTCAGGGTATTTGAGTCGGTATCTGGCAAAATTGCCTTCATGAAGGTACATAATCTCGGTTTCAACCACTTCAATCAACCGCGCACGCGCCTCTTGTGGGACAGATTCATTGGCAACTTTCTTAATAAATTCGAGGGCGGCGATACGATCCATCTGATTTCGTACAACTCCTACCACGGCTTCTCTAATTAGATCCCGATAGCGCATGCGAAAAGGGTCCGGTTCTCCAAGTTCCTTACGCTTTGCCGAATAATGCAGGCAAGATCGCTCATAAGCCCATACAAATACTTCACGTAGCAGCTCAATACGATTGAGTTCATAAACACCCAAAAGCCCTTGAACATAGGCCTTTAAAGGAACATCCATAAGTGTTCCCCTCCAGTCTGCTAGAGTTCCATGAAAGTTCGATAAGCAAACGATTGAGAATCTGTTTTGCATAAGTACCGGCGGGGTAATCTCCATGAGATCCTCCTATTTCCAATAAATGCCGACGAACAAGATCTGAGAGATAATATGTGTGATTAGGCCGATACTGATAAAGGAACTCGCGATTGTAGCCTACAGGTAAGCGCAAATGCTGCTGCTGCCGGACTTTTTCCTTTATGGTCTCAGCTATAGTAGACAGTGGGATCTTCAACTCATTTTCATCTTTTACCGACATAGGAACAACAGCAAAAGATGCCTCTTTCGTTAATGGAAGGCGGTATCGACGTGAGCGCGAGGCTCCTTCCACAAGCAAACGGTTCTCCCTGACCAGGGACGCAAGACGGCGCTGTAAAGTGCGCGTATGGCTCAAAGGCCATTGCAGCGCCATCCTAATTTTCTCCAGTGATGCACCCTCAGGAAAAATAGACATATTTTTTAATATAGAATCATTATCATGCTGTTTGGTCATAAGTTTTGCTCTTTTTCTTTTATTTTGTCATTCAAAGCCTTTTTCTGTCACTAAATTAGGTGAAATTTGTCACTAAATCGCTGTTCTCGTCACTAAAATGATGTTTTTTGTCACTAATCTAACATTGTTTTCTGATAAGCGTTCAAGGGGTGGGGGTTGTAAAACCCGGTAGAAGATAGCCTGTCGGGGTAACCCCACCCCAATGTCGTCAAATTAAAAAATGTTTTATATTGATTATGAACGCGCCCGAAAAGCCGCCCTGGGTTTGCTGCGCGGATAAGAATTGCAAAACAATTCATTAACTTGACGACATTGGGCTGACATCTTAGACCGCTACCGCTGTTATACTTCGGGGCGTTGAAATTTTGCGTTTTCCTTGACAAATGATTCCGTAAAAGCTTAGTGTTAAACTTGAAATAAATGGAAAGAGTATGACACAACCATCCACTGATTATGATTGGATTCGAGAAATAAAACACGAAATCAAGGCTCTTGATGAAATTCCCCTGACCGGCAATGCCCCCCCCTTTCCCTGGGAGGAACTCTCGACAAGACTAGCCAAGTCTTTCGAACGAGACGGACTGGAAGTGAAACCGGGCGAACTGACCTGGAGAACTAAAGACCAACTCTTTGAAGGCCTAGGCGACTCGGTCTCACCGCTCATTTTTTCCGTTCCGTCGCTCAAAGGTATTGTCGCATGGGTCATGCCCGAACAGGAAATGGCAGTGCTGGAAAGCATCCTGCTGACGAAAGAGACCCACCCTATCACTTTCCAGGACAAAGCCCTCAGCGAAAGCTTCTACCGTTTCCTTGCCTTGGAAACCCTCTACAACTTCAGTCAGATCGCTTTCGATAAAACCATCGCTCCTGTACTTACCAATGAAAAATCGCTTCCCTCAGAAGATTCTCTAACCCTCGATATCTCCTTGAGCCTGGGGCGTCAGACTGTCTGGGGACGATTAATCGTCTCTCCCGATATGCGCCGCGCTTGGGTCGAGCACTTTACCTCGCATGGCCCTACACAGCTTTCTCAAAAGATGAAAGAGACAATCGACCTGACAGTTCATCTCGAAGCTGGAAAAACCCATCTTACACTAAGCGAATGGCAAGCAGTCAACAAAGGCGATTTCATAGTCCTTGATACCTGTTCGCTTGATAGTGAGAATGTTTCGGAAGGAAGAATCAGCCTGACAATCAATGGACGACAGGCTTTTCGCAGCAAACTCAAAGATGGCAATCTTAAAATTCTTGAAATCCCCTTAATCCAGGAGGTTAATACTTCTATGTCTAAAGAACAAGATGAAGACGATCTAAGCGATATTGATCTGACAGAAGATGAAGATCTTACAAGCACTACCGAGAACGGAGAAATAATAAACGAAGGGGCAGCTCCACCTATTCCAAAAGCACAACCTGCCAGTTCTGCAATGGTTTCGAAGCCTTCTGCTGCTGCAGCTCCTGGAGCAACTTCAGCCAAAATGGCTGCAGCCGGCGAAGCCGTCAATCCGGAAAATATCCCCATCACATTGACAGTTGAAGCAGGGCGTATCCAGATGACAGTAGACAGGCTGATGAAACTCGAACCGGGCAACATTCTTGAATTGAATGTCCACCCACAAGATGGTGTAGACCTTGCCATTAATGGAAAAATCGTCGGCAAGGCAGAACTGATTCGCATTGGCGGAACGCTGGGTGTGAGAGTGATGGAGCTAGGTAAATAAATTCGGAATTCCGAATTAAATTATGGAAGATCTTTCTAAACAAAATACCCAACCCACTGGAGAAGAATCCAATATAGGGCCGATTCCGGAAAAAATTGGACCTTACCCCATTGAGGCCCTTCTGGAAAAGGGAGGGATGAGCATCCTTTACCTGGCCACCCATCCCAAAACTAAAGAGCCCATCACCATTAAAGTCCTCTTTCCAGAATTCGTATCCAATCCTGAAATGAAAGAACGCTTCTTGCGAGAGGCCAATATCATCGCTTTAGCTGACCATCCTAATATCGTAAAACTCTATGGCGAGGGGGAATGGGAAGGGGGCCTTTACATTGCCATGGAATTCATCCAGGGAACCACTCTGCGGCAATACATGCTACGCCAAATGATCTCTCTCAAGCATGCTTTAGAAATCGTTATGGAAATTTCCATGGCCTTATGCCATCTCCATTCCCATGGAGTTATCCACCGCGATCTTAAACCTGAAAATATTTTGATTACCGAAAACGGCGGCATAAAAGTCATCGATTTTGGAATCGCCCAGCTTCTGGAAGAAGGCAGCGCAGATGCCAATGCTGAGAGACGTCTCATTGGCACCCCTATCTATATGAGTCCTGAACAGAAGGATAATCCCTCCAAAGCATCCTACCCATCTGATATCTATTCACTTGGAATCATTACTTATGAACTGGTACTTGGCAAATTAAGCCTTGGTCAAATACATCTCTCTTTAATGCCAAGCAAACTTCAGAAAATCCTCACGAAGGCCCTACAGGCTAAACCGGAAGACCGCTACCAAGATATTGTTGAATTTATGACTGAAATATCAGACTACCTTAATTCACCTGCCCTATTGAAAGAGAGTAACCCACTCATCGATGTAGCGGAGAGCATCAGGCATAGCCAGAATAAGCTGATCCCCCACAAAGTACCGAACTGGCCCCAAATCGATATTGGCCTGGCAGCATATACAAGCTTTGGCGCAATCTCCCCGTATTATGACTTCTTAAATTTATCGGGAAAGTCTAAAGGAATTATCCTTGGCGTCCCTGTCGCAAAAGATTCGGTCGGTATTATCTATAGCGCTATCCTAAGAGGAATGGTTAGATCCCTATGTCAGCTAAGCCAAAAACCGGAAGAGTTGGCTGCTATCCTTAATTCTCTACTTATAAACGATCCTATGGAACTCCAGTTTGCTTTCAGCTACCTGATTTTATTCCCAGAGAAGAAGATGTTCCGATTTATATCTTGCCAGTCGGGAAGCCTCTGGCTGATCTCCAAAGGATCGACTCATATTCAACGTGTTACATCTGAAAATCGGGCTTTAGGGATTGATGGCAAAGCTTCTTTTAACGAAGTGGAACATCCTTGGCTACAAGGAGATACGCTAATTTTTATCACTCTGTCCCCACAAACTCTTTCGCATGAACAAATAGAAGAGTTCCTGCCAGAGATTATCCAATCCTTTCCGCAAAAACAAACTGATACCCTTCTTAGAAAAATCAAGGTCAACTTAAGTCGTTCACAACAAGAGTATTCTGTAGTTCTTATATCGATTCAAATATAAAAGAGAGAGGGCAGGAGATAGGAGAAGGGAGAAAGGTTCAACTTTTTCCCCTTTCTCCTTACTCCTATTTTCTGACCAAAGAAAAAAAAATCTTTTTTTACTGGAAATTAATGCTCAATTTTGTGATAAAAAATACTCAACCTTTTGCCCAAGGGATGTTGTCTAACGTTTAACCTATATAGAGTAAATAGCTTTTACCCATGAAGAAATTAATTCAGCATCGTCAACGTCATTACTTGTTAAAATGTTGGTTGCTAGCTATCGCGTGTCAGTCAGGTCAAATTCTTGAAGCCTCGGAAGAGGAACAGGAAATCACCAACTTTTCCGATATCAACTATTCTAGAGATAACTCTGAGGAACATTTTATCCCTTTATATTCGGAGCAAATCGAAGTCGTTTTTTCTGATTTCGGCAACAGCATAGCAGACAATGAAGAGACAAAAGTAAAGAGCAAAAAGTCTGCTGAAGAAGAGAAAAACGAAGAAAAAATCGTCGGCCATGAATACTTAAAAAAGATCTTCCTGATAGCTTCTCAGATCTTTGAATTTAAAACAGTTTCTGCCAAGAGTGCCGCTCAGCCTGCTATACATAACGAAAATTCCACCTTCACATTTTCTGTGTCAGATGATTATTCTCATATCGACGATAGCGCGCCAACGCTTCATCAGCCACCAGTACATATTGAATATGAACAATTCATTCCGGCTACCTTTACGGCCGATTTCACACAACCTTCCGAGCCAAAAACTGCGACTCATTACTTGGCAGCAGATGCAGAAGAACAGACTTCAGGACCTACCGATGAACCTAAAGGCATACCATCCTATTTCGCTGCCGATGAAGCTGCTGTTCCAGCAGAAGAGAATGATGTACAGCCTGCAGAAAAGGGTGTTAACGATTTGACACCCAAGATCATCGCTTCTGATTTTGCTCAGCCATTGCAAGATGCTAATATCCTTGCAGCTGCGAATGAAGATCAGAAGGAACAGGCAGAGAAACCAGAATCGCAAGAGAAACCGGCCGATACCCCGACATTCACATTCTCCGTATCCGATGAATTCACACATATCGCTGATAATGATTCTGCTCATGAACAAAATCTGCCAGTCCCTGATGAACATGAACAACTGATACCAGCCAACTTCACAACTGACTTCACGCAAGATTCAAAACCAGAAACTGCTCATCAAAACTTAGCAGCCGATGCAGAAGATCTGGAGAACCGGCCTTCTGAACTTGTCATCGCTGCCGAGGATACACAATCTTTTACTATTCCTGAATTTGACTTTGAAGACTTCAGTCAAGAAAAAAATAAAGAAACCTTATTTGATGAATCCGACCTGTACGCTGCCAATGACAACCCATCTCAAGAGTTTGATGAGGATTGGCTAGCCGACTTTCCCATCTCTTCTATCCAAGTGACCGATTCATCGCTTGAAAATGAGCATCCGATTTCTATAGACAGCGATGACAATTTTGATTGGAAAACTACTTCAGCCGAATTGGATAAAGAAGAAGATTCCCAAGCTGCTCCTATAGTCCTTTTCTTTGCCGATGCTACAACGTCTGAAGTGAAGAGCTTCTTTGATCCTGTCGAAGCCGCACCTCCCATGGATGACGACTTCCTCACTAAAGCAGATGTTTACAGCCACCCAATCCTTGACAGTGAAAAGGCTTCAAAAGAGCTGACTGCTCCCGAATCAGATCTTACTGAAAATGCCGATCTGCAAATTACCGACATGAACAATTTCTTTGCGGCACTAGAAAACAAGCCAAATGAATTTCTTTTCACAGCTGAAGAAGCCGTCCAACCTATAGTCATCAGCACCGATGAATTTGAAGCTAAGAGCCTCCCTGTCTCCGAAGAAAAGGAAAGAAATCAAGACTCAGCCTCACAACCTGCGCCTCCTTCCAAAAAGTTTGAAGAACACTCCTGGTCATGGAATAAGGATGAAGAAGAGCAGCCAAAAAATAGAAGAGTTAAAGCCGAAAGAGTTCAACCTAATCTTATCCAAGCACCTGAACAACCTGATGCTATTGAATCTGCCCCTGCAAAACCAGCTGCGGTAGAACTAACAGCAAAAAAACAGCCTAACGTGGTCGGAAAAGAGAAATATATCCATTCTGCGGTGGGACTCATCGATGAACAAGAGGCAAAGGGCGATGTCAAAGATGTCCCCATGCAGAAATCAGCTGATAGGGATCCCTCTTCAACGTCTGTTGAAATTAGCACGCCAGCGGATACTACTGCTCCAAAAACCTCTCAAGAAGGATCTTTGTCGTTAGCGGAAACACCACCATCTCCGAAAATTGATACATCTTTTCCGACTGTAGAGCCATTACAGACTTCCAATGAAACTCCGAAGTCGCCAGTGATCGACACACCGGCTCCATCCGCCGAAGCCCCATCAACTCCCGAAGCCCCATCAACTCCCGAAGCTCCATCAACTGCCGCCGAGCCAATTGGCCTTCCTGCTGGTTCAGAACCGAACGAAGATGGCGAAAATAAGCCACACCGCATGACGGTGATCACACCGAGCGAGACCATTGAAAATATTTCTGATCCTCAGGCAGCAGTAGCTCAAGCTACAAATGCTTCATCTGCAGCTCCTGCAGCTAGTCAGAGTCAAATGAAGGAGATTTCGATTAACTTCAATAATGTTTCGATGATCGAATTTCTCCGCTTCATCAGCCGCATTTCGAACAAGAACTTTATCTTTGACGATCAGGACCTCCAATTCAATGTCACAATTGTCTCCGAAGAGCCGACAACGATTGAAAACCTGATGGCAGCCCTACTGCAAGAACTGCGCATCCGCAACCTTTCGCTTCTTGAACAAGGTAACAACATCATCATACACACCAACCCACGCGTCCGCGCACCTTCACGTATTGAAGGCCCCGGACAGCTGAGCAATGCAAAAGAAAGTGAAATCGTCACTCGCGTATTCAGGCTCAATACCCTCGATCCTAATAAGGCCGGCGAAATCATCCGTCCGCTCCTTTCTGATGACGCCCTTGTCGAAGTGCTGAGAGACACCAACAACCTGATCATCACCGACTTCACTGTCAATATCAATAAGATCGCCCAGCTGATCAATAGCTTAGATGCTCCTCAAAGCGGCGTCACTGTTGGTCAATATGTAGTCCGCAATGGATTCGTCGAAACCCTGGCCGTGCTGGCCGAGAAAATCCTGGCTCCAATCGCACAGGGCAACCCTTACGTGCTTGTACCTCATCCAGCTACCAACAGCATCTTCGTGGTCTCCAACACATTTATCGTAGAAAAAGCGTTGGCCATCCTCGAAAACCTCGATATCAACGAAGGAAGGACCAAGATCCTTTCACTCGACAAGCTGCACCTCAGAGTGCCTTCTGAAGAAGATGAAGCTGCGGCCGCTGCGGCCAGAGCAGCAGCTGCTGCTTCAGCCGCTGCCGGTGCTGCTGGCGCAGCAGGTGCCACAGGCGCAGGAGCTGCCGGAGCTGGTGGTGCTGCTGGTTCAGGCGCTGCCGGGGAAGGATTTAATATTCCAGGCACACCTGGCTATAATCCAAACCTGCCAAGCAAATATCCTTTTGGCGTCCCAGGCGCCGTTACAACCCCGACGCCTCCCGCCTTCAACCCCAATGCTGTCTTAGGCCCTGGCGGTATAGGAACAGAAGGTCGTCCAGGCATCTTCGAAAAACAGGAATTTACTCCAGGTGGCATCTCCACAACGCCTAAGTGGGTCCAAGGACTACCAACAGGCCATATCGAACGTACCCTCTTCTTCATCTATAAGTTGAAATATCGCAAAGGCGATCAGATTGAAACCGCCCTGCAAAAAATTGGTACCAGCCTTCTCCAGACCGGTACGGCTAACGCTGATATCGTTGCTGCCATAAACAGCAGCCAGTGGATCGAAGCTTCCAACTCGCTGATATTTACAGGTACATACCAAGCCCTCGAAAGAATCAAGGAACTGATCCTCGAGATCGACCTGCCCCTGAGACAAGTCTTCATCGAGATGCTTATTCTCGATACATCCATTCAGAATTCCCTTACCTATGGTGTGGATTACGGAAGCAGATTCGGCGGCGACGGTACAGCCGGCGGTCAGTCGAACCTTGGCCTTGGAACAAGCCTTGATGCTAATTTGAATTCTGGTACCAATGCAGCTGCCACAGCAGGTACTGTATTAGGTTCGATATTGCCACCAAGCACCTCCGGCCTTTTAGCCTCACAAGGATATTCAGCCGGTATCATCGGTCGACATGTCACCCATGGCGGACTCCAGTTCAACTCGATCGGAGCCATCATCCAGGCGGCTTATTCAGATACGAATACACGAATCATCATGAGCCCCAAGATCGTAACAGAAGACAATAATACTGCCGAAGTCTTCGTAGGAAGTACAGAACGTTATAAGACACAGTCTATCTCCAACGATCAAGGCTCTGTCATCACGAATAACTTCCAGTTCCTGGATGTCGGTTCAACGTTCAGGGTCACTCCACAGATCGGCAATAACGGTATCATTACCATGGACATCGTCCAGGAAAATACCAACAACAATGGTGCCGCCAACTCAACGACCAACAATCCATCAGCTGTTGACGTCAACTTAGTTCCGGTTCTAAACAAAAGCAGAGCAACAACGCGTGTACACGTTCCTGATGGCTTCTTTGTTATACTTAGCGGATTTATCAGCGATACTGATACCGATACACTCAGCCGCGTCCCATGCCTGGGCGGCCTTCCTTTGATTGGTGCCCTTAACAAACAGCAAGGCAAGTCGGATAATAAACGTAATCTTATGCTTTTTATCCGCCCCCTTATTGTTGACAGTGAAGAAGAACTTGAAAACCTCACTAGACGCCAACAGGATGTGCTCCGTGATAAGAACAAAGTCAGAAGAACCTGGAACTACGAAATTGACGAGGCTATGGACTTCTTCAACGTCAAGTCAACAAGCCCGGATGACTACTGCGCACCCAAATAAAAGGCTAAGAGCTAAAGGCTGAGGGATTAAAGAATGACGGATGAGAAGGCAGCCAATAATTTGCCGCTTGCGAAGCCTTGGAGTGCGGTGCTCTGCACCGCCTTCTAGCGCATTTGTGGAACTCACAGACATTAAAAATCACGCGAATGGCATTAATGTCTGTTATTACAAATAATTGTCACCCACAGTCCCGCTAGAAGGCGGGGCAAAGCCCCGCACTCCAAGGCTTCGCAAGCGGCAAATCATCACAAGTTGCCTTGTCTTTATGATCTTTGTACCTTTGCGTTGAAACTTTGGAAATCATTATGCTGAAACACTATTTTGCTTTCCTTGCTTTACTGATGCTTAGCAGTTGTTCGCTGAAGACAAAGTTTGAACCGAGAATTACTTACATTCCCCCAACGACACGGATCAGCGACCTGCCTTCTGCTTTTCAGCCGCTGACAGAAGAAGAACGGACGCAAGACTGGGGGAAAGAATTGATCTTGGGCAACGCCTTTGCCGAAGAATGGGACCTCTACCGCGCCATTACATGCTACAAAAGAGCACTTATCCTTTTGCCATGCGACAATATCGATAGAAAATTGCAAATTGAATACGACCTTATCCTTGCTTACTATCTAGGCCAAAAATACCAGGAAGCGATCAATATCTTTGAAGCCGGCAGCATCAGTAATGCCAACGCCGATTTCCCAGCTTTCAGCAACCTCGCCATCCTTTTGTATGACTGCTACCTGCAAATCAAACAGGAAGAAAAGGCAACCTGCGTCTACCAGATCATCGAAAAAGCTTCGCCGGAAACAGCTCAGGACTTAGCCCTTTACACCGATATTAAAGCAGGTGACATCGCAGCCGTTCAAGTTGATATTGATTGCCATCCCAAACGGGAATGCCTCCAAGCCGACTTTGACAATTATTACGAATTCGCCAAATCCCCCAAAAAAGCACGCCTATACAACGCCATTTTACCCGGACTTGGCTACTACTATGTGGGTCAAAAAAGGGCTGCAGTGACATCCTTCCTGATCAATGCACTGTTCACAGCCGCCGCCTACCAATTTTTTCATAAAGGTTACATAGCTGCAGGAGCCATCACCGCCAGCATCGAATATGGCTGGTACTATGGGGGCATCAACGGCGCAGGCATTGCCGCCAATGAATTCAATCAAAGTTTATTTGAAGGTACGGGAAAAAAGATTTTATCAGATAATAATTGCTTCCCAGTATTAATCTTCGAAACAAGCTTTTAACATGAAATTTATCTTGTTTATCTTTCTTTTATCTTTTATTATCTTAGTTCAAAAAATCTATTCTGAACCATGGGGAAAGGATGCTGATTTGGTGGGAAAAGGGCCCATATGCGAGTGCCCCAGGCAGGTGACAGTTTTAGCCGGCTTTGGTACTCGGGCAATCAAGTTCCATCAGGAAGTGATCTCCCCAGCCGACGGACCAAGAAGCAATTTTATTCCCAGCAGCTCCCAATACACCAAGGAAGCGATGCAAAAGTATGGCTTCTTTGAAGGTTTTGCCCTCGGATGCGATAGGTTATTGCGCGAAAATGATGAAGAATGGGTCTATAAAAAAATCCAGGACCCCGCCGGGCGGCCAGTGAAATGGAACCCAGTACCGTAAACAGGAGATATAGAGATGCAAGTTTTCAGTTCGCTTTTTTCTACGACGGCACCCCCAGCTCCACCCACAGCAGAGGGAGATAATCCCCTAACGGGAAAACTCAAAGGAAGAAAAATCACCCCCATCCCTGTCTATATTCTGATTGCAGGATCTATGATCGCAGCCATCGTCGGCATTGCCAGCTGGATTATCGGCCAAAGGCAAGTGACCGCCCTCAGCGGACTGATGTTAGTCACCAATCTCATCGGCGCCTTCCAAATCTATCAATTAAGACCGCAACAAGACATGGAGAAAGATATTGCCCAGATTGGCGACAGCGCCGCCCAAATCACTGGTGTCAGTGCAATAATAAAGCAAGACGTAAGCGCTATAAACCAAACTCTTGATAAATACAAGCCCGAGATGGGCGCAGAAGTAAAGCTCATCAAAGAACACGAAGAAACAATCGGAAGATTAACTGCAGAGCTTGGGAAAACTCAAGCCAACCTACAAAAGATCACGAGTGTCTATGATCCCATGAACAAGGTAGTCTCGACCCTTGTCGAAGCTTCCGGCAAAGTTTCGACAGCCAGTGAAGGAGAAAAAGCAGCCTTGCAGCAGCTTGGAACTCATCTACAGCAGACACAGGCCACCGAAAGCCTTTTCCAGAAGGATGAACAGCAACTAAAAATATTCATAGAATCTCTGCAGCAGCTACCAACAGTCATGAACACAGTCTCCCGGAAAATCCAAAGCCAGCTCAAAGCCCTGCAGGATGAATATGCATTAAATATACAACAGAATGAGAGCCTAACAGCTGATATAAAAGAACTAAGTGGAGCAAATGAAAAATTGAGCAAATCAGAAAACGAGATGAAAGAGCTTCTGGCCAGATATGAAGAGGATATTCAAAAACTTCAAACTGCACAAAGTTCAATCCCTCTTGATGAAATAAGAAGACTGACAGAAGAACTTAATAGACAAAATGCAACGCTCCAAAAAGAACAAGAAGGAAAAAAATAATGAGTCTCGAAACAGCCGCTCTTACCCCAGGCATTGAACTAGCAGTCACCGATCTCGCCTCCCAAGCAGGAGAAATGGTTGGAATAAAGAAAAAAGAAACCTGCACTCAAAAAGTGACGAAATGGTGTAATCACTACTTTATTGGGATTAATGTCTCACTTGGGACTGGCGGTACAGGAGCAGCCGCTTGGGGTTATAATGCAGGACAATACTCCGTCAGTGCTTTAGGGACAGTGGTCGCTATTGTATGTTATTCGACTGCAGGATTCATCTGGTGGAAAATACCAACAGCATCCTTGAACGATAATGTCAAAACACTTAATAAAGCTACCGATCAAATCAACAGCGATGCAAAGAATATTCAAAAAGTGGGTGCTGAGCTAGGAGAAGCTAAAGATCAAATATCTGAGCAGCTCGACTCATTATCATCTGCATTATCTAATAAAACAAAACAGCTGTCTGATATGGGAGATAAGTTAGAAAAAACACAACAACAGCTGCAAAAATATCTGGATCTTTATCTAAAATACCAGAAAACAACTGAAGACCTGACCGCATCCATTAAATCGCTGGCTAGTTTTAACCCTGAACTCACAGCCAGAATTAACCAGATTGCTCTCACCATTAAGGAAGAAGAGAAAGAGCAGAAATCGATGAATGAAGATGTGAAGCATCTCGTACAGGTTGAAGTGGAAATGAAGCCAATGGTTGAGCAAGGCGAAAAATATCACAAACAGTTTGAGGATATTTTAGCAGTCCTCAACTCTCAGATCATCCCTGCAGTCAGTGCCGTGCACGATGAAAGAAACCGGCTTGCTGAACAGGTAAAGATGCTAGCATCCGAGATCGCCGGTTTTAAGCAGTTTGGTCAAACATTTGCAGATCAAGAGACAAAGGCATCACAATCAGAAACCGCTCTACGCGAAGAGATTACTGTCCTCCAAGCCCTCGTCGAAGCCCTCAACAAAAACCAAGCCCTCAAGAGCCACAAGTAATCGTTTCTAGGATTATAGCATGGCCTACGATACGTTTTGCGTTGCATGAGTGTGTGTAATAACAAAGCGCCGGTGGAGCCGGCGCACTCCAAAAGCGGCTGCGCAGCCCTATTTTTTCACAGCCTCAGAGCACGCCAAGGCTTCGCAAGCAAAATTAATTGACTTCAATTTTGACTAAAACCGGCTCAAGAATAAGCTGCGGCGCCTCTTGCGGTTTCTTCTCATTGAGCAATTCATTGGCCCGCCGAAAAGCTCTCTGGGCGGACTGGAGAGGGTGCCTCTCATCGAAGATGAACAGATTAGCTTTGCCTATGACATCGATCATTCCCGAGTCGCTCAACACATCCCATATTTGGTGAGTCAGTCCGCAGGCTATCAGGTATCTGCTGGAGCTCTTCATGAACTCGTGCAGCTGCTCCAGGGCTAGGCAGGAGGTGGCATCGATGTCACGCGCATTTTTAAGCTGGATGATCAGGACGCGGGTAGTGGTATCATCTTCTGTGATCGACTTCAGGGCCGACTGGAACAAGTCCGCCGCGCCGAAGAACAACTCACCTTCTATCTTGATGAAACGGATCTTTTTGGGAATGTGAGGCATATGGGCATCAATGCTGTGGATGCCTCCCTCATCATCGACAGTGAATTCGGCCATTTGAGGCATAGCCGACTTTTTCAAATAGAGGGAAATGGAGAGTACCACTCCGATGTAGAAGGCCACGTCAAGGCTGAAAAAGATGCAGGCCAGCAGTGTTAATATAAACACCATGGCATCAGACCTGGTTGCTTTCAGACAAAGAAACACCTGCTTAATGTTCACAATGCTGCCGGAGGCGTAAACGAGCAACGCCGCAAAGGCAGTCACAGGAACGTCTTTAATAAGCGTTCCAAAGGCGACCAATAAAAGGGCGACAAAAAGGCAGCTCGATACCCCCGCCAAGCGGGTAGTGGCTCCGCATTCAAAGATATAGCTGGTGCGGGACGGACTTCCAGATATGGGCATCGCTCCGATGAAGGCCGACAAAAGATTCCCCATTCCCATGCCAAAGAAGTCCTGATTAGTCGAAAGCCTTTGTCCTGATCTGGCAGCAGTATTTTTGGCCGCTGAAGTGGCTTCGACCAGACTCAATAATGCGATGGCGAAGGCGACCGGCAAAATGTTATTCATGATCGCGGTATTGAAATAAGGCCATTCCCAATTTGGGATCATGCCATCCCCTCTTGTATCACCTACAAGGGGTATTGTTTGGAAATATTTTTCTACCTGCAGCCAGTTGATAAACTCGTAGCCGTTATTGGCAAAGTAATAGTAAGAATGGCTGAAAAAGTATGTTGCCAGTGCCACAAAAGCCAGCATGAAAGCGCCGGAAGGGATTTTCTTATTAATTTTCCTTAAGATAATCAGGATGCAAAAGCAGGTCACACCAATCAATGCAGTTGGCACGTGAACCATATTCAAATGTGAAATGATATAAGTAGCCCTTTCATATAACGAAGAAACATTGGGAGGGATATCCATTCCTAACAGAGGGAAAAGCTGTGTGATGAATAAAGCAATTGCAACACCGGAGACATACGCTATAATGACACTATGGCTGATAAAATGGGTCAGACGTCCCATCTTCAAAAACCCTGCCATAATTTGGATTGTTCCGACCAACAGCATCAATTGGGATAAGATTTGCAAAACAAGTGTTTCCCTTTCGGGGCCGGTCACATCGCGGAAATTATTGAAAAGGATCATCGAAATGCCACCCTGCACCAAAATGGCAATGACATTGCTGGGGCCTACGATCAGATGGCGCGAAGAGGCAAACAGGGAAACGACCATCGCCGAAAAAATAGCTGCTAATAGACCGCAAGAGACAGGAAGGCCGGCAGCTAAGGCAAAAGCCATTGCCTGCGGAACGGACAGCATAGCAACAGAAATGCCAGCTATCAGATCTTGACGCAATGCCTCCCACGAATACTTTTCAAAGTCTTTGGTGATGTTTCTTATTGAAATATCGTCAGACATATACCATCTTTATAATTTTTTAATGAAATGCTTATTATAGAACATTAAACTTTATTATTAAATAGATATTTAAAAAAATCTACTTTTTAATTCCCGTTTAATTTAAAATTATCGCTTGCAACAGCAAAGGAAAATATGACACACTTACTAAAATTGGCCATTGTAGGCCGCCCCAACGTCGGAAAGTCGGCGCTATTTAACCGTATATGTAAACAAAAAATCGCAATCGTTGATGAGGCCGAAGGGATTACACGCGACCGCATCTATGCCGAAAGCGAAGTCTTCGGGCTCCCCTTTGAAGTCATTGACACCGGCGGTATCAATCCCCGCTCCAAAGTGATGTTTAATGAACAGATCAAACGTCAAGCCGAAATCGCCATCGAAGAAGCCGACACCATCATCCAGGTCGTTGACTCCAGAGTAGGTTTAACCGCTTTGGATAAAGAGGTCGCAGAGATCCTGCTCAAAACAAAAAAGCCCGTCTGCCTGGCTGTCAATAAAATTGACGACTACGACAAAATTCCTCTCATGCACGAATTCCATTCGCTAGGCATTAGAAAGATGATTCCTGTTTCTGCTGCTCAAGGATGGCATATTGCGGAACTATTGGAAGCCGCTTTCGAAAATATGAAGAAGAAAGAGATCGAGCAGACCGTAACCAATACCATCAAAGTCGCCGTCGTTGGCCGACCCAACGTCGGCAAATCATCTCTGGTCAACTATGTCCTCGATGAAGAGCGGTGCATCGTCAGCCCTATCCCCGGAACGACCAGAGACAGCATCGACATCAGCTTCATTCATGATGAACATCACTACACCTTCATCGATACCGCCGGTATACGAAAAAAAGGATCTGAACATGAAGTGGTCGATAAATTCGCCGCCATCCGGACCGAACGGGCAATCGAACGGGCTGACCTCTGCATCCTCATGCTCGATGTGCAAGAAGGGATCACCGCCCAAGACAAAAAAATTGCCAATAAGATCGAGGAAGCCGGCAAAGGATGCATCATCCTGTTTAATAAATGGGACCTCGTACAAGGTTTCAGGATGGAACACTGCCTGAAAAGCGTTGAGGAAGAGGTCCCCTTCCTAAAGCATTGCCCAAAAATTTTCACCTCTGCCCTACATGGCAGGAATATTGATAAAATTTGGTCATTAATCCAGGAAGTCCATCAAAACTCAATGACGCGCATCACCACCCACCAGCTGAATAAATTCATTGGCGCCGCCATGCAAAGGAATCACCCTCCTATGCTCAATGGCAAGCGGCTTCGTATCTATTATATGGCCCAGGTAGCCATCCAGCCGCCTAAATTCATCTTATTCGTCAATCATCCCGGCTTGATGCTCGAATCATATAAAAAATACCTCTACAACCAGTTTAGGGAAGTCTATACCTTCGCAGGCGTTCCAATTATCATGCACCTGAAAGGAAAAACCAAGAAAGACCGCACCCGCGAAAATCGATCTAACACTGTAAAGACTGTTGACACAATGGACGCTAATGACATAGTGGAAGACATGGACGAGGTAGACGATATTGCCGATTTCGATTTCGATGACGATGACGATGTGTAGGATCGCAAGCGGCTATGATTTTAATTAGAATATCTAATGATAGGGGGCAAAAAGGTGGCTGAGAAACTTGCTAAATTTCTAAATTTCGACTATCAATTGCTGTTAATTCCTTGAACCTATTATGCCGACGTCGGGATTTATGTTCCCGGGAACATAACGGCATAATCCTAGAAACGGCGATTCGAAGGGGGTTCCAGACGCAAGATTTTGGTTCATAACGCGTTGAGGCGAAGGGGGGCATACCCAAACGGGTAAGCCCCCCCCCCCTTCGCCTCAACGTGTTCTGAATCAAAAGATTGCAATTCCGTGCTCAGCCCAATTGCCGTTTCCTGGATTTATTTTTTGCTAAAATCAAGGCGATCCTGTAAATTATTAGATCACTCTGGCCATCACAATTGAACAATTAATAATTTTGGAGTTTCTCATGAAAAAAATTGGATTTGTTGTCGTAGTCCTTATTCTGATCGTAGCCGTCTATTCTGCCATCTGGTACCAAAAATCAAATGAGTTAAAAGACCGCATCGAAAACACCATTTCTGACTTGTCTAAAGATCCGGAGACCCGCGCTTCACTCCAATATGATAAAATGGAAAGAGGCGGTTATCCTTTTTCTATTGATTACATCTTTACCAACCCCGTACTGACTGAAAAAGCCACCAAATCCAACATTGCCCATCAAGGTGAAGTAGTCATCGGATCTTCTGTTTTTAACAGAGATAGAATCCGGATCACGTCGAAAGGAAAAACTGAATTTATCTACAATGACTCCAAAAGCCCTCAAAAACATGTCATGACAGGAAATGTTTTCTTAAGCTGTACCGGCTGCGTGAAAAATCTGAAAAAGATTGGCGAAAAAATTGACAGTCAGAAAATAAATGAAATCGGTGAATTAGTCGCCTTGCTGTTTAAAGATGACACCCTTAAATTGACCGATTTTTCACTTATCGATGCAACCAAAAACGTCCTCCTTTTTAAAGGCAAAGAAGCTTATTTCCATGTAGACAATCAAGAAAAAGGCGATAAAACCAACCACTTCTCTTTAGAATTAAGTTTAAAAGGAATTGACTCAAAAAGCTTCCAGTCACTTAGCGACCTCGAAAAAACATTCCCAGGGGTAAGCCCTGACGAATTACAGAGCGCTTTCAATGAAGAAGGCTCTGCCGATTTATCTTTTGCTGCCCATGGTTTTATCCCTTCTTGGGACCACCCATTTTATCAACAGCAAAATCCTGACAACATCCCTCCTTTCTTATTCGTGATTGATAAATTGGACTCTTCGTCTGATCTCGGATGGAATAAGGTCAGTGGTAAAATCCAGCTAGAACGTATGTCCAACGAATTTAAAGGACTTTTTAACTTCGAAAATCAGGCTCAAGTTAACGAAAAATATCATGAGAGATTTGTCAAAATCGCCAACGTCTTGGCGAAAAGCGCAGCAAGCCAGGCAACTAAAAAAGAACATAGCGATTTTGCCCTCCTCTTTGTAAAAAACAGTAACGATCTTGTACCCGATCTTGCCAAATGGGGTAAACTGGAAACCCAGCTGAATCTGACAGGTGGGGGGACTATTTCAAATAACGATATTGGGAATTTCACCCTGCATACTTTGAAATGCTTCTGGCGCTGCGTCTTCTATGAGATTGAGATAAACGGTGAACATAAAGATAATAACTCCGGCTACTTCGAGATTACCATAAAGAACTATCATCAGCTTATCACAGACCTGACGGACTATTACAATAAATGGCAAAAGATCGTGAACGAAGCAAAAATGCAAAGCCTTCCTATCATCACCAAGCCTATGGTTGACCGGGTGATCCAATTTCTCGAATCTTTTGATTCCAGGAAAGATCCTAAAGCCCTCGACATCAAAGTAACCGTTGAAGATCCTGATCACATCAAGGTCGGCAATAAATCACTAGATGAAGCACAGGCCGAGATCATTCAATTGAGTGCCGACCTCCAAAAAGAAATGGACAAGGCCAATCCGCCTAAACCAGCTTCTTAGTAATCACTCACGGAGTATTTGTGTGATTAGAGTTGTAACACCGCATATGGTGGGATCTCCTATCCCCAGGTGCAATTAAAAGTGTAGGTCGATCATTTTTCGAGACAGTGCCCATGCAAACCCGCGCATTTTTCAACGCAAAGGCGCAAAGAAACGCAAAGATCGCAAAGGTCTCTCGTAATGCGATCTTTGCGTTCCTTTGCGCCTTTGCGTTGAAAAATGCGCGGGTTTGCACGGGCACGGCACGATTTGAACACAACCATTACTTTTAATTGCACCCCCTATCCCCTCACACTTTTTTTTAGATTTGACTAAATTTGTTTGATGTGACATGGTCGATTTAAACCACAAAAGTGGTTTTTTGCAGAAACAAACAACCTAAAGGAGTATTTTATGAAAAAATTAGTTTTTACATTGCTTACAGTAATTCCTATGCTGTCTTTTGCCGCAATAACAGACTCATACGATCTAAGCAAATATTCGCATAAACATAAATGTAAGTGTGAAAGAGGAGCTACAGGTGCAACAGGCGGTAACTTTTCTGTTCCTGTCGCTGGTGACACATTAACTGCAACTGTTCATGTTCTTACAGAAATTTTTGGTGAAGCGCCGACAGGAAGCACCGTAACACCTTATGTATCAACTCCTGATGGTTTAGTCCTTGAGGGAACAGCAACTTTACTAATTGATTTACCTACAACAGTCACTTTCCCAACTGTCAATCCAGTTGTAGGCGGCACTTATACATATGGATTACTCCTAACCGGTTCAGGGATAGTCATCTCAGCTCAAACTTTACCTGTCATCATAAGCGATACAGCGGATGGAACTACGACAACATCAAATATTTTTATTCCATTCTACACTTCTACAACTTCTGAAAATCAATTTAATACCCAGTTTGTATACAACGGACCTTCTTTCCCTTAAACTTGTTTACCATAGAAGGGCGGCGCTGCCGCCCTTCTATATCTCTTCGAACTTTTCTCTCATTCTTTTTGACTTTGCAGCAGAATAGAATTCTCAAACATCATTGACTTCGGACAATTTTTATGATCCTAATAGTCTCATCCTTTTTCTTCTTAACTCTATGATTCTCATCACTAACTATTTTCTGGATGGTTGCATCCATGTCAGCAACACTTATGGGTTGTTCACCTTCCTTTTTGCAACATCAAATAAACATATCTATGTTGCGGCGTACGGGCTGTACCTCAAGGGTGTTTCGATGGATTGTAAAAACTAACTCGGTGCCGGCATGGATGCCCAAAGTTTTACGAAGCATGTGAGGAATCACTACCTGTCCTTTTGATGAAACAATAGCTCTTTCACTGCGCAACATATTTTTTCCTTATCTAAAAAGGGAGTATTGCCATTCCCTCTAAAAGTGAGATATCTTATCTTACAATTATCTGCAAGAAAAAACCAAAATCCGTTTTCTATTCACCTTTCGTAGGCTTCGCAAGCAAAATTCGAGCATTACTCTACGTCGGAGATGGTGGGGTGCTCTTCGGTGTCTTGGAGTTTGGTGAGGGAGAGCAGTTCGATGAGCTCATCGCGGCTGAAGGTTTTCAATAGGGTCTGGTCGTCGACTTTAATGATGTCATCCATGAGCTGCGCCTTGCGGGCGATCATGGCGTCAATTTTTTCTTCGAAGGTCCCCTTTGTGACCAGTTTGAACACCTGCACACCGCGCGTCTGACCGATACGGTGGACACGGTCGGTGGCTTGATTTTCCCGCGCAGCGTTCCACCACCGGTCGTAATGGATGACGACCGAGCCGGCGGTCAAATCGATGCCTAATCCGGCAGCGTGCAAGGAGCCGACAAATACTTCGCATTTGGGGTCTTGATTGAAATACTGGAGCTGCGCCTTGCGATTGATCGTGGCGCCACGTAAAGAGGCAAATCCGATCTCTTGCTCTGTCAGGTAGTTTTCGATGATGTCGAGCATATTTAAATATTGGGAGAAGACGACAACTTTCTGCTGGCTCTCGCGGGCTTCACGAAGCAGCTCGACAAACAGCTCCCACTTTCCTGAATGGTAGCTTTTATAGTCGTCGGGTTTCTTCAGGTAGACGGCGGGGTGATCGCAGATCTGCTTAAGACTGGAAAGCAGCGCAAACACATGCAGGAAAGGGATTGGATTACTATCATTTTTCAATTCTTCGATCAGATGCCTGCGCCGCTGTTCTAGCACTTCAGAATAAAACAGGTGCTGGTGCGGTGAGAGATCGCAATAGGAAACCTCTTCAATTTTTTCGGGAAGATCTTTGAGGACGTCCTCTTTTTTTCGGCGCAAGGTGAAAGGATGGATGAGGCGATGCAGCAGGGATTTCCGTTTTCTTTCTCCTTCTTTTTCGATCGGCTTGATGAACAATTCCTTGTATTCGCTTTCTGAAGGCATATAGGCGGGCAGCACAATATCGAAGAGCGACTTAAGCTCCCGCAGCTTATTTTCAATAGGGGTACCTGTCAAGCCTAGTTTCAATTGCGCTTTTATTTTTGTAAGCGCTCCATAGACCTGGCTCATCTGATTCTTGGCAATTTGGATCTCATCGAAGATGGCCACTTCAAAAGGAACTTGAGCCAGGAGCTCTTTTTCATTCCTCAGCACCCCATAAGAGGTGAGCAAAATATCATATTGATGCTGGAATGCTTCCAGGCTTCTTTTGGTTCCATAAAAGGTACAGACCCGCAATCCGGGAAGGAAGCGGCTCAGCTTTTCCTCCCAGTGGTAAATCACCGATGTGGGGCAGACGATCAGGAAATGGCAAGGAGTCCCTTCAGCCAGCATTTTGAACATATTAGAGACGCTGGCCATCAAAGCCATAGCCTGGTGCGTTTTCCCTAATCCCATGTCGTCGCAGAGAAGGCCGGAAAGCTGATGCCGGTAAAGGAACCACAGCCACTTTACACCTAATTCCTGGTAAGGCCTAAGATGACCTGATAGACCGCCCATATTAGGTTCTTCATCTGTTTCCAGTTTGGTCAATACAGACAAGATATCCTGACTTTCTTTCGAATCTCCGATCAGTACAATCGGATAGAAGGCATTCAACCTCATGAATTCTATGGTAGACAGGAATATTTTACCCGATTTCTCTATTTGATCTTTAGACAGCCTCCTGATCCAGTCATAGTCGCTTTCGCGCAGGTCGATCAGTCCCCCGTCAGTAAAAGCAAACGTTTGCTTTTTGTTGATGGCTTGCCGCAAGGTTACGATGGAAATTAATCCATATTCAGTTTGGTAGCTGAAATTAAAATGGTACCACCCTCTTCCCTTTTCAGGCGCCTTGTTAATGGCATCGGTGACTAGCGTCTTCTTCTTGGGCTTTATAATCCCGGTATCTACATAAGAGGTGAATCTGCGCAGCGTCTCCAGTTCAAAAGTGAGGAAGGGGTCACGTTCTTCTCCTTCCAGAGTGACTATTGAACGGTATTTTTCAGGAAGTCGCATTTCGACAGGTAGTTCGGTAAAGCCATATTTTTCCATGTAGATGAATTCATCGAAAAGGCGCATCTCTTTATAGCTGTAGCCTGGTTTGAGTTCATACTCAGGCGTAATCACAATCGAATTTTTAGGCCCCAGCTCAATCTTTAGCGCTGCCTTAGCGATAGGTGACTCTTCAGCGAAAAATTTAGGGATGAGTCCCAGTTCATCACGGTTCATCTTGATGAAAAGAGGGATCTGCTCGGCGCTCAATGACACACCTTTCTGCAGCAAGTAGTTAAAGGGTCCAGATGTTTTGGAGTAAAATCCGGAACCTTCCACATACACCCAAACGCCAAAATCTTGAATTCTGACCGCACCTTTGTCCTTAGCGATGGTGCGCATAAAGGTCAGCCTATTGCTCTGGCTAACGTTATAGGCTAACTGGTATTCAATGCTTTTAACATGAGTCTGGAAGCCTGTTTGCGTATTAAGCCAGCCGCGGTGCTGCGAAACAAAATCAGAAATATGTTGGATAAGGATCACAGTTTCTATCTTGTCAAAGCGTTTGCTTTCCAACGGATAAAATCCATCACTGTCCAGATAAAGCCAATCGCCAATGATACGTGAATGGCCAGACAGGTCGCCCTTTGTAAAAAGATAAGCCTGGATATGCAAATTCCACTGAAAGTCGAAATGGAGCTGATAAGACAATGACACGGGATCCTGATGGATCACGGCCTCTTTCAAATAGTTTCCGATTAGACGTTGATGTTCTGTGAGCGCCTGCGACAGTTCTTCCCCTTCCAACATAGGAATCCCCAATAGGGCGTGAGGTTCGTCTGCATAGAAACCTTCATCAGACACAAAGGTCCAGTTGCCGACTTGAATCCCATCTCTGGACTCTTCAGCTACTTTTTTGTCTTTCCTGGATGCTTTGATGAGCAGGGTCCCTTTCTTCTTATCGTAAGAGATCGACTCGATTCCACTCTTTTCTTTGCTGCGGACAACCAGAGGACTTGTCACTGTTGCCAAAGATGGGATGATAGCCGGCAAATCAGCCTCTGAAAGGTAAAAACCGATGTCCAGATCTTGAAAACTGATCTGGATCCAATTAGGCAGATTCTTCTTTGAGTAGCGGAACTCGACGTGATATTCCTGTTGGTCTTCTTGCAGATGCATCAGCCACTTGGCCAGATCGCTCCAGTAGGACAGGTCGTAACGCAGCTGCAAACTAGGCCTACCGGCACGCCATAGGGCAATTTCTTCTGGCGGCAAATTGGAAAATTTAAGGGATGTCTCTTCGGTCTCATGGACTTCTTTATGGATCAGGTTCTCCAGGCGTTCCGAAGCCTGCTCCGTTTTGGCTTTGACGGCAAAAAGGATTTTATCCATGCCCGAGCGATAGATATAGTGTCCTTCCTGCAGTTTGACCAGACGCTTGGCGCTGCCGCCTAAATGTCCTTCAAACAGCTGGCACAGGTGATTCCACAGTGAATTGAAAAAGCGGATATGCAAGGGTTGTGGATGTTCATTGAATAAACTCAAATAGGCCGTTACCAAATGAAGGCATCCTCCCGTGGACTGACCCTCTTCGCAAGAGCAGAAGGCGTCGACAACCTGTTCCTTGGCGCCAAGCTGAATGAACGCCCAATGCTCTTTTCCGGTATGTAGATCTTCAACCAGCACCTGATAGGTCGAGCCTGAAAATTCAGTATCCTTGACCAGTCGGTTAGCTAAAGACTTCTCGGCATCTTCACGGAAATGATTTAAATTTGGTGGTAACTGAATCATAAACTTAATAATAATCCTGCAGGGAGCCGATCTCCAAATATTTGTTCTTGCTCCTGAGAAGAGAGATTCCTTTCCCTGACTAAATCATTTTGTAATTCTGGATACTTAGCAACAATTTTTTCAATCACCTTGTCGGAAAGGTTGATTTCTCTTTGGTCGGTCTTGCGGCTTATCTGTGCCAGCGCAAAAAGCAAATCCGTGCCAGTGCCTGAAACATCACGTGACTTTTCGGGCACGGGCGGGTTTATTAGCAGTAATTTCTCCACCCAGCGTTCGGCTATTTCTCGAGGAACTACCTGACCAATGGAGCCATACATTAAATGCCTGGAACCGATGCGGGCGAGCGCCCAGTAATCGGCGGACTCACCTTCTTGCTGGCCAATCCTCAAAGCGAGCGCATCGCCCAGCTTGATCTTCAAGGGAATATCAATTCTCTCCAATGCTGCCAGGGCACGGATCTTCTCCGAGTAGGGATAGACGTCGCTTTTCTTTTTTACATCAAACTTGCCGGTCTTCTTATCAAACAGATTGCTCATCAGCTCGCTAGCAATTTGCATCTGCTGCCCTTTATTGAATCCGCCAGCCACACGCCTGAAACAGATCCAATGGGCGATCTGGATTTCTAGATTGCGCGGATCTTTCAGGTCTGCCAAAATCAACTTCCATAACTCTTTGGTCCGGAAATCATCCAACGGATACCCATAACCGGGACGGAGCAGAAAGCCTGCCAGATTCCAAAATCTTGCCTCTAATTCAACACCCACCTTACGTTTGTCGGACCCTTGCAGCACCGGATCTGTCAGTCCGCGCAGAATACTGGGAGACCACTCACGCCTGCCTATTTGCAGATTTTCCTCTAGGGTTTCCATCAGTTTATTCGGTTTGACCGAACCGCTGTAAAATGAGGCGATGGTTTGCCTGGCATCATCGAGGAATCTGCTATCAAAGGTTTCATCCTGCTTTGTTTGGCTAGCAGTCAAGAGATTGTGGTCTTGTCCTGATGCGGCCCGCCACTGGAATTCGAGGTTCCACCGGTGCTCGGTATTCTTGGAGGAGAGCCACAGTTCGATAATGCCGACCGCAGTAAGCCGTATGGTTAAAGAGACCGGAATATTCTGATTAGTTTGTGTGCGGCCAAAGCGGAGAATGGTGGCAATCGGCGGGAGCCTTTGCATCTCTATCTCTTCGATATCGATCACTTGCCCTGGAGCATCATGCAACCTGACGTGCGAGGTGAGCAGATGAAACGCGACAGGGGTGTTGGAGCGCAACTCAAAAACATGTTCAGGATGGAATTCAGTACCTTCTTCTGATCCGCGAGCTAATAAGGTCATTGCTTTGCGCTTATTTTTCCCGTCTTCTTCTTTGACATCGACTTCCAAATAATAAGCCCTGGGAAGTCCCCCTTCAATTAAAACACCTGTGCCGCGCCGCCCTCTCCCGTAATAAGCGGCTCCTCTAGCAACAGCCAAATCGAGACTGGTACTTTGGAGTACATCGGGTTTGCTGCCAAACCAGTCGGCTAAAGAATTAACTAAAGAATCTTGAAAGGTTTGCGGCTTTAATGTTCCACCGTTAAAAAGGATGTAATCTATTTTATTGCAGCCTGCTTGTTGCAAAAAGTAAGCTAGATGCTTGGTCACCGACGGCTCATCTTCGTAAGGTAAGCCCATGATGCGCAGTCCGGTCCCCTTTTTCAGCTTGAGAGCTTCTACATGTGGATAGGTGCCGAAAAATCCATCACCTAGAACTTTCTCAACCTCTGATTGTGTTAATGAAGTCGACAAACTCCCTTTAACCACCGAGGATCCTATTCCCTGTATTGAAATTGCATATGAAGAAAGGTCTGAACCAAGAAGCGCTTCTTTCGCATTGCGGGCTTCCGCAAGCAGCTGGAGCCACTGCGTTCCTTCGACAAAGTTGTTGCTTGTGAAGCCTTGGAGTGCAGTAGCTAATTTCGATTCGATATAATGAGCCAAGGCGGCATCCATGTTATCGCCGCCAAGCAGCAGATGATCACCAACCGCCATGCGCTGAAAAGTAAGCTTTCCTTCCTTCACCTGGATTTCGATGAGGCTGAAGTCTGTCGTTCCACCTCCCACGTCGCAGACGAGAATTCTCTCACCTGCTATAAATTTATCCTGCCAGGATGCCTCATGCTGTGCGATCCAACTGTAAAAGGCTGCTTGCGGCTCTTCCAGCAAGGTGATTTGTGTCAGTCCAGCCTGTCTGGCGGCTTCGACTGTCAAGGAGCGCGCCACTTCATCAAAAGATGCCGGCACTGTCAGCATGATTTCCTGTTCTTCAAAGAGGGCTGCAGAATCCCCCTTGACCATGCTCTCATTCCAGGCATCTTTGATATGGCTTAAATATTTGGCGGAGGCTTCCACCGGGCTCATACGCTGATTGATATCAGCAGCATCGATAGGCAATATCCTTTCACGCCTCTCAGCAGCGGCATTACAGAGCCAGCTCTTAGCCGACTGTACCAACCTGGTCGGGACGCGGGCCCCTTGCTCCTTTGCCCATTGTCCGACAAAGGCCGGCGCACCCAAAAAACAAAATGAAGGAAGGCTTGGCCGGGTCTCTACATGACCTTCCCCAACCAGCTGTGGAATGGGAAACATTTCCACCGGCAAATGGGCTTTCGCTGTGTCCACGAAAGCGACGGCGCTGTTAGTCGTCCCTAAATCTATTCCAATGATGTAGCGCATTGAGGTTATGATAGAAGGCTCTCTGCCGATACGTACGTGTAGCCCAAGTCATGCGCTACCGACTCATTCGTCACCTGTCCATAACAAACGTTTAATCCATGACGCAGTCCGACATGATCTAACATCGCCTTTCTCCATCCTTTGTTGGCAATCAACAAAGCATAGTCTCCTGTCGCATTGGTCAACGCCTGCGTCGACGTCCTTGCACAGGCTCCGGGCATATTCGTTACACAATAATGGACCACTCCATCGACCACATAGGTTGGATCGGCATGGGTCGTCGGCTTCGATGTCTCTGTGCAGCCGCCCTGATCAATCGCCACGTCGACGATCACCGATCCTGCAGCCATGTTTTTGATCATGTCACGCTTGATGAGCCTGGGTGCTTTCTTACCGGGAATTAATACGGCTCCAATGACCAGATCAGCTTTGGCAACAGACTCTTCAATAGCCAATGGCGAAGAATATAAAGTCATTAAATTAGGACCAAATAAAGAATCCAACATCCTTAAGCGATTCAAATCTCTATCCAAAATGGTGACGTTGGCTCCCAGCCCCATCGCCATTCTGGCCGATTCTGTACCTACGACTCCTCCGCCAATGACGACGACATTAGCTGGGGGCACGCCTGGAACGCCGCCCAAGAGGACGCCACGTCCGCCATGATTGAGTTGGAGGCTAGTCGCACCTACTTGAATGGCAATCCTGCCGGCGATCTCGCTCATCGGAACCAATAGAGGTAATCTTCCGTGGGAATCACTCACTGTCTCGTAAGCAATGGCAACCACTTTCTTTTCAAGAAGCTGTTTGGTCTGTTCAGGATCGGGTGCCAAATGGAGATAACAGAATAAGATCTGCCCCTCTCTTAATAGGGGAAACTCGCTTTCCTGAGGCTCTTTGACCTTAATAATCATCTCGCAACGATAAATCTCTTCGGCTGAATTGGCAATCTTAGCCCCGGTAGCGCTAAACATGGCGTCCGTATAGCCAATCTTATCGCCGGCATGGGTCTGCACCAGGACTTGATGCCCAGCTTCTACTAGAAGGCGCACCATACTGGGTGTCGCACCGACGCGGTATTCGTGGTTCTTGATTTCCTTGGGAATTCCTATAATCATATAACCCCTATGGTTTGTTTTATTTTAATAAATTGAAACAATTCTATCTCATATGGCGATTAGATACTAGCTAAAAAAAGAGGGAGATTTACGCTTTTTGTATGCCATAAAAAGAAAAAAGGCTAAAGGCGTGCCTGCTCCCGAAAAGTCGTCCGGGTTTGCACTCCGCGCTAAACCCGGAGAAACACTTCTGCCTCCCCTTCAGAGCTCTAATTTGCCGGCGAGGATTTTGTAGAGGCGGGAGTGTTTCTGTGTTTTCAGGAAGTTGAGGTGGCGCGGCTGAAATTGCGTCAATATCCGTCCCATGAAGAATTCCCGCACCTTTTTCTTGCCTATCTGCTTCACTTTTTCCTCTAGGTAATCCAACTCCTGGTCTGTATATTTGATCTCGCCATTCAAGAACTTGGCGCTGGCGGTCAATTCGTGGAACTCTCTTCTTTGCTTCAGCTCTTCGAGGGATATGGCATTCTTTCCTTGGGCGACAATCAAATCATTAACAGGATCATAAATAGCCACTTTGCGGGTCCTTTTGGCAGCCTCAGATGCTTCCACCCGGCTGTCTTCTTGCAGTTTCTCTCTGAAAAAGACGCTGTCATTCTTATCTATGGCTATCGCTTTAAGGTGCTTTCTGCCAAACCACCCTGCATCTTCAATCAACATTATTTCGAATATAGGCTTCTGATCTTTATTAAGCGGCTCTTGGGGTTTAATAACTTTGAGTTTATCCAAATCATCCAGGCTGCCGGCACGATAGAAGTTATTAGTCGCATAGAAATGATCTGAGAAAATGGCCGCACTTCGGCTCAACGACCGGGTATAGTTACTTTTTGAACCGGAGAGATGCATTTTTATCAATTCATTCACACGGCAAACGTAGTTGTCGGCATGAAACTTCTTCGCATAGAAAATAGTCACATTTTTTACGACATAGGATGTCGCCCATGTGACTGCTGTAGTAATAAAAGCAGTGCGTGCCAGAATGGCAGCTGTCATTAGTGCTCCGGCAATGATTTCATTAATTAAACTAAAAGTAATTAATAATATGTTATAGAGAGAAAATAAATTTCCAATAATAGGCAATATATTTTGATTAACTTTTAAAATAGCCTGCGCAACTTTGTTTAAAACCGTGCACAGTACAGCCACGGCTGTCAAAGGAATCACATTATATTTTGACAGATTATAAAACCCTGACGAAAGGATGATGGTTTCATCGGTTAAAGAGCCGGGATATCGTTTCAAGAAAACCTTTAAGAACCGCTTAAACATAGGGAAAATAGTACCTGAGCGCTCCCACCCTTTTTTAAACAGTCGAAGCTTTTTATCCCAAACCATCGGCGATCGGTAAAACACCTCATCTTGCAGTTGATTTTTGTTTTCAATGTTCAGTTGAACTTCGATCTCGACTTCCTGCAAGACTTCGCATTCCATCCCTAAGCTGGAGCTGCCTGAAACGATTTCGGGCAAGAACAGCTCCCCCGCATCCCATTCATTCAACTGCCTGATTAACTGATCGCGCTGGTTGGAAGATAAGCCGGAAGCTGCCTTGATCTGAGCGATTACCGACTGTTTTTTTTGTTCAAGGACTGTTTGCGTCTGTGCCTCTTTAGGTGTGGAAGCATACTGCAGATAGGGAGAAAAATGTTCTTTAGAAATAAAAATATCCCGATTATTCCTAAAGATGGTAACAGCTCTACCCGGGCTTTCATCATATTCAAACATCAAATCGAGCAGTTTACGTCGCAACGTATTATCGTATTGCTGCAATTGTGATTGGTAGTTCAGCTGACCTTCTTCTTCTACCTGATTGGAAATCCAGAACACGAGCAGTTCTTTGACATTCTGCTGCGCTAACTTGGCAGGAACACCTACTGCAAATGTTTGTCCCTTTGGCTTGCGCATCCTTCCCATGCCTTGACCGATCTCCGCTTTGGTGTTCCTTTCGCTAGTCAACAATAGCGCCGCAGCGTCACAAGCCTGCTCGATATCTGATCCGAAGCATCTGTTTTGATCATAATAGGTGTGGCGCTGTTCGGGTAATACCTTTGCTGTTGCAAAGTCGACGACAGACTTTGTTACCTTATCAAAGATCTTAAAGGTCCCATCTTTTTCATCCATATAAACGACACCTCTGACATCGCTATCTTGTGTCAATCTAATGGCAACCTCATGATTGCTCAGGCCCTTACATTGGGCTCCGATATCAATAATGGCTTTAAAATCGTCTCTTCCTTTGATTATATCCACTACCTCGTCGATCGCTTCAAGGGGTCCATTATTATGCATCCTATGGATAGATTCATTGCTTCCACACTTAGTCAAAAGCAGGTGGGTCACTTGCCCAGATGTCCCCCGCATAGGGACAAAATGGGTATTGGGACCATGCGTGGCCTTATGCTGAGGAGTGGCACTCAGTGAAAGAGAAGAAGCAAGCTGACTGCGAAAATTTTGAGCATCGCTGACGATCGACTCTTCATAAATTTTAATTTGCGGTACAACCATGGTCTTGATGTAGTGGAAGATCGCCAATCTGTTTTTACTCATTTCTTGTGAAATGGTGTCGATATCATTTCGGTCGAGCTGAATTAGGGGCTTTTTCAGAGAGATGTTAAAGCTCCGATAAACTTTGAAAGCATCGATGTTTGCAATAGGCACTCTAAGCAACATTTCCTGCTTCACTTTTTCCTGCAAATCGAATATCAGCTTTTGCACCTGCTCTTTGCTTAACCCTTTATAAAAATAAGTGATAAGGGTCTTGACCAGTGTTTCGTGAGGGTTCCGATACTGTGAAGGCGACTCATCGGTCTCTTTGGGTGAATTGGACCCGATATAAGAGATCGCAAATTCACAGCTCTGCAAATGCTTCCGGCTCAAACCGAAATTTTCATCTACACAGTTTTCCAGAGCACGCTGCAAGATGAAGCTCAAGACCCCTTTGACCAGGGAGATCTCTTCTTTTTTGGGATGGACGTGAAGCCAGACCGGTATTTGAACCTGCGGCCCGGTGACAAAAGCGATGAATTCATCGCCATATCGGTCGCATGCCAAATGGCTTCTAAAGAGGATGGCCAGCTCTTTAGCGATAGCTTGATACTGTTGGTCAGTTAATTTATGATTAGCGTTGGCCATCAGATTGATCGAAGCATTAAGAGGTGCATCCATTAACATTTCGAAGAATTTTTGCACGATATCCACTTCGCGCTCCGGCAGTGTGAACGATTTGCCCAGCGTATAGATTAAGCGGTCCATCGGACTTAACAAGATGTGCTCTTCGTCGATTGAGACCCAGGCAACCGTGCGGAATAACTTGAGGATTTTAATAAAATAGGTCATTTTCTCGTCATCCACAGGATCACTGTCGAGGGTCAGCAAAAAGTGCAGCTCTAAGGCCCGGATAGATTCAGCGCAGCAGTTAATCGACCGGCCGTTTTTGATATCAGCGAGGAGTGCTCGGTAGATCGCTTTGAGGTTTTCTGCTTTAAAATTGCTGGCCCGATCAAAGGCTAGGCGGTCGACCTCTTTTCCAAAGCTCTTTTTCATCTGCACTTTCATATCAGCTGTATTAGTCATTTCGAGGGTAGCCGGCCAGCAGTTGACAACCGCTTTGCCCTGCTTGCTGACCATCTGATTAAGGGTGGGTACCATCAATTTCGTTTTTCCATACCCCGTAGGCATTTCAGCTAAGAGTTCGGAATGTTGTTGTTGACCCTCCTGCAACTCTTGCAACTTGGCAACTTGTTCCTTTCGGTAGAGGTATTTATTGGCACATTCAAACCAAAGCCGATCGACCTGGCTGTAATCGCGGCTTTCAGAAGGGAACATGCTCATGATTTCGTAAGCTTTGTCTGTCATCAACCGCTTTTTGGACGAACCTTCGGCAATAGGCTCCGTCACTTGATTGAAAAACAGCCCGATGTATGCATAAGCTGTGTTTTTTATCGACTGCATTTTAGATGACCCTGCGACAGGCTTCTGAACTTGTACCAGGGTCTCCTTGACAGTCACCATTTGATTGAGCCGGGATTCTAAAACCAGGTAGTTGCCGATCGCCGATATCGCTCTCTCGGCACTTTCCCGATCAAGCCCTGTCATTTTGACAAACAGGTCATAATCGCACCGAAGAGAAAGTTTTTGTAAATCTTCCCACTTTAACTGACGTTGATTGGCGATCCGCTGAAATGTATGGCCGCTATTGATCTGCCATAAAAGGGCCGCTTTCATCGATTTCAGCCGACCGGATAAATCGCTGATCGTCGCCTTGAGATTTTTTTGCAGTCCTTCAATATCCACCAAAACAATTTCATGAGAAGGTTGGAGGATGTTTTCCCGAAAATAGTCCAGATCCCTTTGTTCCTGTTCAAGCTTCAAAGCAACATTACCGGAGGCGTGCCCGACAGGAAGATTAGGAAAGTCTTCCTGAACTTTCTTCTCTTCCTCTTCTTCTAATTTTTTAAAATGGGTATCGCGCAGCTGCTTAAAATAGGCATCAAACTCAGCGTCAGCAGCCCTTAGGCCATCTCGATCCATTTGGAGAGGCTGCGATTGCACGACGGGCATCTGTAGCTTGCCATGTTCATATTGCGTTTGTCCCCATTTTCTTAATAAGTAATTGACAGCTGTTTTAAAAAGCCAACAAACAACCATCTGCAGTTTGGCCTCGAATGCAAAAACTATAAAAGGGAGATAGGGAAAACGGATCTTATGATAAATGACAGTGAATGCTTGAGAATTATTGTAATAGGCATAGTTAAAATTGAGGACCTTTCTCAGCCATTCCTTTTGTTCTGCAGTCCCACTGAGGGCAATAGCATACAAATTGTCGAAATTATCGTTGAAAAAAGATCGCGAAAAAACAAACGTGCCTGAATACCTTCTTTGGAACTCTAATTTAGAGAAACTATTGGAAAACATATTATTCTTTAAATGGCCATCTATTACAGGGTTCACAAACTCGCGGGGAAAGACAACTCTTCCGCTCCATTCAGAGACTATGCTGTTAAAATCATCGATCCCTAATGTTTCTTGAATCAATGCAACCAGGTTCAACTTCTGCGGCCGTGTTAAGCGGCAATAAGTGCAATTGTTTTCGAGATTTAAATATCTTTGAAGCGCCTCTTTTAATGTCTGGTCTTCATGGAGTTTGCGTTGTAATTTAGCTCCCACCTTAGCGGGGAATTTAGCCATATTTTCTAACCAGATCAGGGTCAAATGCAAGAAAATAGCGAGCTCGTTTGGATGCCATTTCTTGGCGAGATCATCAAACAACCTGCTGAAAAGAAAGACCTCACACGTATGTTGAGCGTAATTATCTTGAAAACGTTCCAACATGTTTAAAGACTTTACAATCTCAAAAGCTTTTTCATATCTATGGTGTTCAATATGGTGTTCAATCAGATAGAGTTGGGCGCTGACCGTTTCGCCCGATAACTCACCGTCGGCATATTTAAAAGGAAATACAATTTGCTTTTTCTTATCCTTGTTGATCTTAGGATCAATCGCCAAAATAATCGTATTGCCTGCCATATTGCGGAGGGTAAAATAATCGCCTACATCCATCAATCCGAGGGTGGAGTCATTTTGAACCCAATAATATCCCGGGTATTGACGGCAGTAAAGGCGTTGACTGCCATCAACGTATTGCCGTTTAAAATTCAGATCTCCGTAGTTATATTCTACAACATCCTTATTCTTATCGATCCAATAGTAGATAATCAAATCCTCAGAATGGAGATGAAGCTTAGCCTCATCGGAAAGCCTTTTTACTTCCCCCAAGTAATAAAATCCACTAACAAGCAATGAAGGGATCCCATTTTCATCCATCAAGATGTTTTCATATCCGCCTTTTTGAGTCCTCCACAATGTCCCCTTGGAATAACCAAGCATAATTGCGAATGCCTGTTGGCTACAATCATCCACATATTCATAGGCTTGGCCTTTGTAATTTCTTACAAATTTGAATTTAGAATCCTCTTCCACAATGACCAGCTCTTTACTTCCGTCAGTATTCCTTAGTAAAGTGCTATTCCTTGATGAAGAAACCCGGACGACAGGCTGACTTCCAAAGTAAGATTTATATACAGGATGATTGTGAAGCGATCCAGAGTGGCCTATAAGAGGGGCGCCGTCTCTTCGATAAACTTTCCTTTCGTCAAAATTCAACAGATGATCGTCGCCTGTCAAATTGAAGCAACGCAAGATATGGTTTTCAATCCCCGGATGATTTTTGATCGCTTCGATCCTGGCAGTGTATTCTTGCTCATGTTCGGTTGAAATCTTAATAGGCCTCTCGACAAGAATATAGGCAGCCAAGTCAGCCTCATACTCAGGAGCATGCGGATCGTCATGAAATTCAGACAACAACAAACGCAGCAGATCGGCCACAGAAGGATTCTTATGAGTACCGGCGACGTTCGGAAGGATTTCATCCACAATTTTGTCACGATAGTTAACAGGGCGAAAATTTCCCAGAAACAGTTCGATTTTTCTGGTCATCAACATACAACTTAAGGCAGTAGAATAGGCCCCATTTTGTATGAATTGATCGATGGCGTCGCGGCAAAACTTTTCAAGCTTTTCCAAAAAGAGAGGCTGGGCTTCTATTTGATTCAAAAGGACACAAGGGCGCAAAAGCTGTGACAGAAAATACGAGCACATGCCATCGTGAAGAAACAAATCGATATTCCTGGAGAAAAATGCGACTAAACGGTTAGGCAGATCGATCCTGTCGAGTCCGATCATTTGCATTATTTTATCCGTCCATGTCTCTTGGCATATAAAAAGATCAGATCTGTCTTTAGCAACAATTTCATTTTGCGGCTTTGTGGCATTCACAATTTTTTCAAATATCGGATTGCGAAACGGCAACACAACGGGCTTGTTACTTGTCCGAAAGGCAAAATCAACGGCCAGCATTTTAGGATTATGGGCTTGAATTATAACCGGGAGGGGAGCAAAAGGGCGGAAATCCAAAGATTCATCCACACTCAAAAAAATCGCATTTGCTGTGTACCACGCTTCATAGAAGCACCGAACACTTTCCGGCATCAATTCCGGATGGGTTAATAAATATAGCATTGCTTCGAGCCTATTGACGCGAGGGTCGTCGGCCAAAAATTGACTCAAATAGATAAGCGTCGGATCCTTCGTCATTGTCTCGGCGGTAATCAAGATTCTGGCCTCTTCTTTGTCCAAACAAAAGAGCTGTTTTTCATTTTCATGACCCTTAAGCTGTTCATAGGCCCGTTGCAAGGCCCGATGTGTCTGAGACATTGTATAATGGACTGCCGGATTCTCAAAATGAGCTTTCAATGACGAAATATCAAAGGAATAGCCTTCCAATTGAGCGGCAGGGTCTTCTTTTGCTCTCCTCACGATATAGGCATACAAAAGATACATCTTGCCGATATTCTCAGGGGATCTCTTGATCGTTGCAGCTAATTCCTTCAGCCTGTTCAGCGCCTGAACAATCGATAGATGATCAACTTCTATGGCCTCTCCATTCTCAGGCCTAAAGGCCTTTAAGCCGGCATCGATATTGCCACTTGCTATGCTGAGTAGGGCAAAAGGCTTGTCTAGATCAAGTCTGCAGTGGTCAGAAATACCGGGATCTTTCTTGAGGCTCACGATATCTGTATCTTCATCCATGAGTGGATCTTTAATTTCGGCTAACCTTTTTTCGATGTCAAGTAAGGTTGCCTCCCATCCATGCAGGTCATCTTCTTTCAGCATCCCTTTCAAATTATGTTTGTCGAGAGACCTGGCAATATTGGACGCAATATCTTGGACGAGATGCTTTTTTTGACGAGTGATTCCCTGTTTCATCACTTGGACCAGGAGCAATGTTTGCCAATAGAATTTTAAGCGCTTATATTTGCCTGCGGTTTGATGCCTGGAAAATAAGGTGTAATAAATGGCAGCTAAAGGACTTCTTGCCGTACATGTGCCTGCCCTTTGCGGTCTACGTAAAAGCGATGGGTTCTCTTCAAGATGGGCATCGCCGGCTAGTCGGCCCCCAAGATACTTTTTCAGCCCCTCGATCACATTTGTGTAATCCAATTTTATGTTTGGATCTTCGCGGTGCCGGTTACAGAGCTCATATAGAAATTGATAGAGTTCTGGACTCCTGAGTTTCGCCGGATCGCATCCCGTTATTTTGATGAAGCCTTGAGCTTTATCCGCTTTACTTTGCAGATGGTCATATTGGCCGGCAGTCGTTTTATTAAGTAGTCCGGTTTGCTGATGGTAATCACTAAGACCGCTACCGGTATTATAAATGGTGATAGAATTGCTCCGATAATCGATCTCCAGCAAGACGGCATGGGCAGAGTGGTTTTGATCTGACCATCCTGAAGGAAACCAAATCCGCTCCCTACCGTTAATGATATTTGGGATATCCCGCTCAAAATCTGCATAAGATCCGGTCATCAATTTTTGGATTTCGACTGCCCCCTCCAGAAGTTCGGTCACTTCCGGTTCGGCGTCAGGGCCCTTAAGCTGTCTAAAGAAATTTAAGAAAAAAGATAGGATTTCGAGGCTGTAACCCCCTTCCAGCTGCGGGTTTTTTGCGATAAAGGCATCGCCGGCTATCATGGATAAAAGCTTAAAATCAACAAATTCGCTTTCTTCGAAGGGGTGCCCCTTTTTAATCCAGCTTTGCTCCTGAAGGGTGTTATTTTGCTCTTGCTCCATGCGCGCCTGCGCAAAGATATCAAAGAAAGGCCGATATTCTGGCAAAGAAAAAGTCATAAAACCAACTGATTAAAGTGTTAAAAAGACCTTAATTATACTAAATTATAAGATTTATTAAAAGTGAATTATTCTTATAGAAGAAAATAGATTGCCCATTTATTTACAGATTGATTATAATGAGAGTAGATGAAATTGAGTTTGTTTTTTTAAAAAAACAGAGGTTAATATCATGTCTTCTATTAATAACCAAGTTAATCCAAATATTGGTGGACCAAGTCCTTTTGATGATACAATTATCAATCAGGTTAAAGATCAGCTAAAATCAAAAGATATCACTACCGGTCAGGGAACAATCACCATTAGAGATAAAACCTTTAAGATTACAGTCTTAAGAGGAACTGTCACTGACTTGGGAGCATTGGCTAACAGAGTACTTGTCACACTTAAAAATGCAGGAGCTTTTGATACTGATAAGCCCGATTTCCACGGTGCTAAGATTTCAAAAGATGGAGTTTCTCTCAAAACTGCCGCAACAGATATTGAAAAATTTGAAAAAATAGAAAAAGATGACTTTGACTTTGAATCACACTTTAAACACCTTAGTGATTTTATCAGTTCAGCTGATAAAGGAAATTCAATAGCCCTACCTATCCTCAATAAAGCGCAAAAGAAAAGCTCTAATGAACCTGTCGGAGTAGCAAGCAACCAAGAATCAGTTCCAGAAGATAAACCTGAACCTCCACCGTTATTATCGGTAAGGCAAAATATTCCAGGTACTTCTTCAATGAAAGCTCTGGCTGAGAAAAAGGAACTGCCGATTGACAATCAAATCATGCAAAAAATTCTAAATAGTTTAATTAAGAGCAACCCTACCTATTCAGATGCAAAACTTTCTCCAGATCAACTAAGAGAAAAAATAAATAATAAGCAAGTAGATTCTAACGTTTTACGCCTTTTAAGCGGCTTCCAGGAACAGGCAATAAGAGAAGCAGCACAGAGAGAAATCAGAGATGGCATAAAAAATGAATATAAAGACAAGACAACTACAGCTATGGAAACAGAAATCCAAAAATTACAAACAAATCCAGAGGTAAATAGGCAAAGATTAACTCTTGCCTACGACAGGCTATTCGAAATAAGGAGACGGTCACATGGTTAAACCAATTTCAAGCATAAGCCGCAGCCAACATATCTTGAGAGCGCCTGAAGACGACGAAATCCAAGAAAAGTTGAAAGATTTTACCTACGAACAAAAAGATAACGTGGGAATTATCAGGTACGGCAAACGAACCTTTAAGGTGAAAGCCTTTATCGGCGACGAACAAGCTAAAGTGACAGAAATGACAAAGTTGGCAAGCCTAGTCGCTGTTTTTCTTCTACGTAAAGGGGTATTTACTACACCCATGAGCGGCCCGGTTGGTTCGAGCATTATTGAAGAAAGGACAGACATCTGGGGAAAAGAAGTTTACCACCAGACCGGCCATGGCGTTCGTGATAAAGAAGATTTTTATGACATGTGCAGTTTAATCGATGGATTTTCCCGCGATAAAATCAAGACCGCAAACGAACATTTGGCTGCGCCGCCAGTCCAGCAAGGTTTATCTCCTCTAGTTCCCATGTCAGGTATTTCAGATACAGGTACCGTCAGTGAATTTGCAAATGTAAAAGTCGAAGATGTCATCGACCTGCCTTACAATAAAAATAACCTTTACTTCGGACTAGCCATTGCTCTCGAAAAGCCGATGGATATCAAAGCTTATAAACAGGAAATCACAGCTTACAGACATGGGAAAATTAAGCTTATATTTAATAAAAGAGCACAGAGATTACGTACTGAGGTGGCTGCAAATTTAGGAGCTTTCTATGAAATTGATTCCTATAAAAACAAGATTAAGAGCCTCATCAAAGAAGAAATCGAAGCAAGAGAAAGTTTTTTAAAAAAGACTGGAACCGACAAAGATATATCCCATCAATTAATAAAAAAGCAAAGGGATACAGAGAAGGCATACCTTGAAAAACTAATAAAGATGTCACCGGAAGAATATATTAAAGAATCAGAAAATGACCTCTACGGTGGACCATTAGCCATCTTTGCTCTAGCACATCTATATGGTATGCCTATAAAGGTTATCTATAAAGATAGACCATCGGAAACCTTCAATAAAAATGGTAGAGGGGAACCGATTACACTCATACAATACAGCTCCTTTTACAAGGGTAATATATATAGATTGCATATCGATGAGGTTACGGGAAAAAATTAATAAATCATTAATCATAACTAATGGAGAAAAAATATGAGTACTCCACTTTCAAACAGTCCAAGCAGCTCGAATTCAGTGCCACCAGTTCAGCCGCTGTTTACCTATAAACAATCACCCGAAAATCCTGCGGTTGGAATCATTAAAGTCGGTGATAAAGAATTTACCGTCAGAGCCCTCAGAGGCGGCCAACAAATTGATGTCAGCAAATCAGATGAGATGGCAAAACTGGTGGGAGAATTCCTTAAACGTAAAGATGTCTTTAAAGATATCAATAAAATCGAAAAAATCAGAATTACCAAAGATCAAACTCAAGTTACAGAAACAAAACAAGCAGAAAAACTTCCGATAATCCATACAGCAGCAGATAAGGCTGAATTCCTATCTATGGTAGATAAAATCAATGAATTTGCAAAGCAAACTCTCGGCACAAAGCAAGTTGTAGTATCACCACCTACTTCAAAAACACCACTCTCAGCTACTCTTGCAAGCTCATCAACTACGGCAGCACCAAAGACTCCAATACGTCAGACAGGAATGAAGAAAGCACCTCCGCTCCTCTCAGAGTTTTCAATACCAAGTCGAACCCCAACACCGCCAACGCCAATATCAGGTAGTTCAACTCCCCCTTTAAGTGAAAGTTCTTCTGAAGAAGATAAACACGAATCTCCACTTGCTGGAGTTTCCCCTCTTCCAGAACAATTCTCTAATAAAATGCCAACAATGGCTAGGCCAATACCCATTTCCGGAAATGGTGTTCGAAAGTCTTCTGAAAAATCGTCTGCTTCATCATCTCTTGCGGCTTCCAGCGCGGCAGCTGCGCCCGGCAAGACCAAAAAATCTCAAGGTTGGTTTGGTAGTAGGTTATTTAGCGGAATTTTCGGAAAATCAATTGAACATGCAAAGACCCCTCTACTTCAAAAAAATGAAGGGGACTGGGAATATGAGACAGGTATCGATTTAGAACTAGAATCCAGTCAGGTATCGACATCCGGAGACTTAGCATTTGTCATCGAGCCTTATTATCCCACTTCAACTAAGACAGCTGAGGCAGTCAAACCTGCTGTGCCTAAAAAGCCCTTTTCAATTCCTGTTAATGCCATTAATGTCCCTGCCAACGGCAATTGCTTTTTCTATTCGATGGCAGTTGGCCTTTATAAACAATCTGAGGAAATGAGAAAGGAATTTAGAGAAAAATTTGGATGGACTATCGATCCAGAAGAGCTCACAGGCGGAATGACAGAGAATCTATCACTATTTAATGGTGTTGAAGATTATTTACGACAAGAAGCTGCAAAATACTTAGAAGAACATGTGAACAATCCTGAAACAGAAGTAGATAATGAATTTTTAATTGCTTTCAATGAAGATATTAGAGAAGAAAATAAAGCGATGGCACCCGATCTGGAAACTTTGAATTTTTTGAAAATAGAATTGGAAAAGAATGGGAAGATTTTACAAGTCGTGAGCAATGAAACAAATAAAATAGCATTTGATCTTGCCAAAACAAATTACCATAATCAACTTGCGAGGATAGAAAGAGAAGAAGAAAATTTGTTTAACAACAAAAGTTATATTGAACATATTAAAAAGTCCAATTCTTACAGTGGTAATGCTATGATAATGGCGCTGGCCTATCGTTTTAATGTACCAATCCAAATTGTCCATACAGTTTATCATTTTTCAGAACCGCCATTCAATAAAGACGCCCCCGGAAATCCTATTACAATTATCGCTTGCAATGCTCCAAAGGACCTTTCCAAAGTTGAAAGCAACAAAGAAGACCACTTTATGTACCAACTTGAAAAGTGACGATTTACTGCGTAAAATTTGCTTGCAAAGCCTTGGAGTGCGGTGCTCATTCGTGTCAAATAAATGCGTGAATGGCATTAGTCTGTTATTGAGATGAGAATACTATTCACATTAGCGCCAAAAGGCGGTGCAGAGCACCGCACTCCATGGCTTCGCAAGCAAAAATAGAGCGCGAAGCGTTGCTTGCGAAGCCTTGGAGTGCGGTGCTCTGCACCGCCTTTTGGCGCTATTGTAGTACTCATTCGTGTCAAATAAATGGGTGAATGGGGGTGTGATTAAATGTTGTACTCTCCTAGATGCCGACGGCATAATAATCACACCCCGTGAATGGCATTAGTCTGTTATTGAGATGAGAATACTATTCACAATAGCGCCAAAAGGCGGTGCAGAGCACCGCACTCCATGGCTTCGCAAGCAAAAAAATGGAGCGCGAAGCCTTGGTGCTCTGCAGCGCCTAGACAATCGCCACTGAGGGGACTTCATGGGCAAATTCGAGAGAGAGGAGCTTGGAGACACCCTTCTCTTCCATCGAAACACCGAAGAGGACGTCGCCAATCGACATGGTCCGCTTATTGTGGGTGATGATCAGGAACTGGCAGCGTCCAACAAAGTGCTTGACGACGTTGACGAAACGGTCGACGTTGGCATCGTCTAGGGGCGCATCGATCTCGTCCAAAATACAGAAGGGGGCAGGTTTGACTTCGAAGATGGCAAACAGCAACGCCACAGCCGTCAAACATTTTTCCCCGCCTGACAACAGCGAAATCGAGCGCATCTGTTTTCCGGGAGGCTTGGCACCGATTTCGATGCCCGCTTCCAGAATATCTTCCGACTCTGTGAATTGAAGATCGGCCTCGCCGCCGCTAAATAAAATCTGAAAGTTCTTCTTGAAGTTGATCCTGATGGCCTCGAAAGTTTCTTTGAAAAGCTTGCGGCTTTCTCCATCCAGTTCGGTAATGATCTGCAACAGCTCCTGCTTGGACTTGTGCATGTCTTCCATCTGCTGTCCAAGGAAAGTATGCCTGTTTTTTTGTGTTTCCAAATCTTCGATGGAGGCTAGGTTAACGTCGCCGACCTGCTGCAGGATTTGTCTCAGCGAACGCATCTGCTTTTCAATCTGGTCGAGGGGGATATCGATGGGCAAAGCTTCGATTTTAGCCTCTTCAATCGAAAGCTGATACCGCTCCACCAATTCCCCCACAAGCGATTGTGCAGCTGCCTGGTGGTGGGCCAATTGAATTTGTTTCTGGGTGGTCTCGGTTTCTATTTCTCGAATCGTGTCCTGCTGGCGCATCATCTCTTTCTCTACTTCTGCAAGGGAGCCTTTCTTGACGGCAACTTCTTTGTCAAGCTTGGCACAGACCTCTTCGGTATTTTCGACTTCCTTTTCCAGCTGGATCAATTGCTTTTGGATTTCCTTTTCCTTTTTGGCAAACTGCGTCTGCATTTCGATAGCTTCTTTGATTTCTTCGGTCATCCGCTGCTTATTCTTCCCGTGGTCCTGCTCTTTGACGCCCAACAAGTTTTGCTGATGTTGCAGGGCCCTTTTCGTATCATAAATTTCCTGGAACTTATCCCCTTTTTCTTTATGGTATTGCATCTGCAGCCTCAGCGTCCCTTCCTGCTTCTCGAGGTCTTGCTGCCAGGCATCCTTGGATTCTTGCAAGCTTTTAAGCTCCTGCTTATAGGAATGGTGCTTGGTCTGGAGGTTCTTGAGCTGCATTTTTAGCTGTTCGGCCTGACCATGCAAAATAACTATCTCCTGTTCATTTTGCTTTTCAGTTACCTGCAGCTTGCCTAAGTCGGCTATGCCGCGCTGCAATCCGAAATTGATCTCGACGAGCTTCATCTCTTCTTTACGCAGGTGCTGGTCCAGCTCACTCCGTTCCCGCTGCACAATCGCTTTCTGGTCTAAAAGCTGCTGCAGCAATTTGTCCAGCACTTGAATTTCTTCGTCTTTAACTTGGAGTTCTTCTTCCAGCTCTTTCAATTCAGCCTCGCGCATGAAGACCTGGTTGGCACCTGCCTTGACCTTAAAGAAGACTCCTCGCAGGTCAACAAAGACTCCCTGTTTGCTCCAGCCCGCCATTCCCTTCTGTGCTAATTCCAGAGCATCGCTATGCTTATCGACTAAGGAAATATCGATCAAAAAGTGCTCGGCGACCTTATTGGCGGCAACATGGTCTAAAATGGTCCCTTTGCCCTTGGGCGAGGGGCGCTCTCCTTTTTCTATGAGATCATGGCATACCAGGGAAAAGTCCTGGATTTTCTGATTTTCGGCAAATTCGATGACATAGTCTAAATTCTTTTGGGTGTCGACTACCAATGTTTCACCATAAGAGCGGAGCACCGCCGCGACCGCTTCTGCAGAGGCCGGCTGCGGATCGAGGTACTCATATAAAGGCTTGAGTGAGGAATAAAAAGGATTTTTCTTGTCTTCAGACGCTTTAAGCAGCTGCTTGCTTCCCAATGAGAATCCTTCCCGATCTTCGCGCATCCGCTTCAAGGCCTGAACACGGGCTTTCGATTCCATCATCTTGCGCTGCAGCGTATCCATCTCCTTCTGCTTTTCACTTGACGATGCAGCCAGTTGCTTCAGCTTATTTTCAAATTGGGTCAGCTTGGCCTTGTGAGTGTCGACCTGCGCTGAAGCCTCCTGCAAAGCTTTTTTCTTTTCTTGTGTGGCTTTGGTAAACTGTGTGATGTCTTCCTGAATGAATGCCTTGCGCTCCTGCAGCTGCTTTTGCTTGTCTAAGCTATTCTCACAACGAATTTCCAGCTGCTTGATCTCGCTGTCCATCTGGCTCTCTTGCTGCATGGCTTTCATATAACCCTGATGCTTGAAATGGAGTTCCTGACGAAGGTTTAAAACTTCTTTTTCTTTCTGCTTGACCTTCTCGCTCTGATGCGAAATGTTTTTTTCAGCGTCGGCAAATTCCGACTCAACAGTTTTATGCTTCTTTTCCAGCTCCTGCAGTTCTTTCAAGCGTACGCTGTGGCTTTGTTCGTGCTCTTCCAGCTCTTTTTTGACTTTAATCTCTTTTTGCTGCGTCTCAGCCATCCGCTCCTGCAACGTCTCTTTATCCCTCAGCTGAATCTCGCGGACGTTTCGGATTTTATAAAGCTCTTCATTCTTACCCTTAAGGGCTTTCTCGTTGTCCTGGATGGCTCCTTTCGATTCCCGGCATTTTTCCTGCCTGGCCAGATAATCCTGCTTTAAAGTCTCAAGCTTCTGAAGCAGCTGGTTATTCTTAGTCTCAACATTTTCCATCTTCTGCTCAAGGCTCTGCCAGCGCAATACATAACTGGCTTTCTCCAGCCGCTCGAAAAAGATCTTGTTATCTTTGTACTGAATAGCTTTTTCTGCCTGTGTCTGCAGCGTCCTGATCTGTTTTTCCACTTCCTGGTGGATGTCTTTGATCCTTGACCAGTTCAGATCAGCTTGCTCGAGTCGCTTCAAAGCCTCGCGCTTGCGCTGCAAAAAGCGGTTGATTCCGGCTGCCTCTTCAAAGATATGACGCCTTTCCATCGGAGTATAGCTGATCACCTGGTCCAGCTTGCCTTGCTCAAAGATCGAAAAGGCGTTTCTGCCAACACCAGAGTCCAGAAAGAGGTTTTGCAGATCTTTTAAACGGACTAGATTGCCATTCAAAAAATACTCCGACTCGCCGCTGCGGTGCAGCCGTCGTGTAATCGTCACCTCTTCATAATCGATTGGCAGCGCTCCCTGGATATCTGCCATGGTCAAGGAGACCTCGGCAAAATTGAGCGGCTTGCGAGTGTTCGTCCCGGCAAAGATCACGTCAGGCATCTTGTTGCCGCGCATCGACTTGGCCGACTGCTCGCCGAGCACCCAACGAAATGCATCGGCAATATTTGACTTGCCGCAGCCGTTTGGTCCAACAATACATGAAATACCGGCGTCAAAGTTCAATACGGTCTTGTCCGCAAACGACTTGAATCCCACAATCACAAGCTTTTTTAAACGCATGAGAAGTTCTCCTATAGGTTGTTAGGATACATTATTGTCGATTTCCTAGGCAATTCTAAAGCAATTCCGAATTCCGAATTTGTATTAAAGTAGCTACTCAATTATAATCTTCTCAAACTCAATAAAGGATTTACTATGATAGACATCCGCCTCATCCGGAAAGATCCGGCAGCCATCGAAGCTAAATTGAAAACAAAAGACCCTAGTATCAGCCTCGCCAAGGTCTGCGAACTAGACCATAAAATCCGCGAAGGCAAAACCAAAGTGGAGCAACTCAAGGCTCATCGCAACGAAATCTCCCTAAAAATCGGAGAAATGAAAAGAAAAGGGGAAGACGCCACCGAAGTAATGAAACAAGTCGCCTCTTCAGCAGATGAAATCCACGCCCTCGACCATCAGACCAAACAACTGGAAGAGACTTTCATTTGTGAACTTGCCAGCCTTCCTAATATCCCTGCAGACGATATTTTAGTCTCTCAGGATAAAAATGATAACGTCATCATCAAAACTGTCGGGGAAAAACCTACTTTTAATTTTCCCTTCAAAAACCACATGGAACTGAATGAAAAACTCAACATCTTCGATTTCAAAAGAGGTGCTAAGATCTCCGGCGCCGGATGGCCTGTCTATCGCAACATGGGCGCTCGGCTCGAATGGGCACTGATCCAATATATGATCGAAACACAAGTCAAAAACGGATTTATGCAATGGATCCCACCGCTGTTGGTCCGCCGTGAAATTGTTTTCGGTTCTGGCCAGCTGCCTAAATTCGAAAACCAGCAATTCAAAATCACCGATGAAGACTACGATCTCTTCCTGATACCCACTGCTGAAGTCCCTCTTAATGGCCTCCATAGCGACGAAATCATAGCTGATGAGGAACTCCCCCTCAAATATTGCGCCTATAGCCCATGCTTCAGAAGAGAAGCAGGAGCGGCCGGTTCGCAAGAACGGGGCCTTATCCGCGTCCACCAGTTCAATAAAGTCGAAATGTTCTGCTTCACCAAACCGGAAGACAGCTCCAAAGTGTTCGATGAAATGATGGCAAGCGCCGAAGATATTCTCAAAGGCCTAGGACTCCATTACCGCAATGCCCTCCTGGTCACTGGCGACTCCTCTTTCGCAGCCGCTCGTACCATCGACATCGAAGTGTGGCTTCCCGGACAGAATAGATACTACGAGGTCTCCTCAGTCTCTAACTGCACCGACTACCAATCACGCCGCTCTAATATCCGCTATCGCGGAGCCGATGGTAAACTCGAATTCGTCCATACCCTCAACGGTTCCGGACTTGCCACCTCACGGCTCATGGTCGCACTCCTCGAAAATAATCAAAACGACGATGGATCCGTCAACATCCCCAAGGCTCTGCAGAAATATCTCGGCGGAATCGAGAAGTTAGAAGCTGGGAAATAATAATCCTGGAAATGGCGATTGGATAGTGTGAAATTATTATTTTACAGCCACTAGATATGTGTAGTGTTTTGTAATTCGACGAGTTCTGGATGGTAATAACGCTGCTCATCGAGTTCGCCTTCTTTCTTAGCGATGTAGACGGTGACGGCGGCATCGCCAAGGATGTTGAGGACGGTGGTGACCATATCGCGCAATCTGTCAATTCCGGCAATGATCGCCAGCCCTTCAAGAGGGAGTCCAACCGAAGTAAGAACAGCTGAAAGCATAATGAAACCGCCGCCTGGTACACCGGCTGTTCCTAAGGCTGATAAAGCTGCTGTCAAGGCCAGTGTCAGATAGGCATAGGTGTCAAGCTGAATACCATAAGCATTGGCGATGAAGATAGCGCTCATCACCTGGAAAATGGCCGTGCCGTTCATATTCATGGTCAGGCCTAGCGGAAGGACAAATCCGGAAATATTTTTAGAGACACCCAAATTTTCCTGCACGCAGTGCATCGCGACAGGCAAAGTTGCGGCGCTGCTGCCAGTCGAAAAGGCCATCATGATGGCATCGCTCATCCCCTTTAAAAAAGGGCCAAGCTGCAGTCTGGCAAGTCCGCGGATAAGCGTTCCATAGACGGCAAAGAACTGGATGAAGCAGGCGAGGTAGTAGATCCCTAAAAAGATGAGCAGCGGCTTCAGCAAAGTCAATCCAAAGGTCCCCGTCACCCATGCCATGAGGGCAAAAACGCCTATGGGAGAGAACTCCATGACGATCGATGTGAGCCGGTACATGACATCGGCTAACGACTCCAGCCAGCGAAGGAGCGGTTTTCCCTTTTCGCCGGAAAAATTGATGGCCATGCCGAGAAAAAGGGCAAAAACAATGATTTGCAGGATGTTACCTTGAACAAGAGCTGCAAAGAAGTTGCTCGGAATCATCGAAGTCAGTATCTCTCCGATGGAGGAGGCCTGCTTTTCAATATGACCTTCGGCATGTAGTCCAAGCCCATTACCAAGCTCAAATGCATAACCTAGCGCAAGGCCGGTCAGCAAGGCAAAAAAAGTGGTTATAACGTAAACTAAAACAGTTTTAGCGCTGATACGTCCTAGCTTTTTTGGATCGTGAATGCTGGTGATGCCGACCGTTGTCGACGCTAAAATAAGTGGAACAATGATCATATTGATCATATTTAAGAATAGGGTTCCAATCGGCCTGATGTAAATGGCGTTTTCACCCAAAACAAGGCCTGTCGCACCACCCAGGATGATTCCTATTAAAATTTTAGCCCAGAGCTTCATATTCAACCATTAATATATTTTTGTTTCAGCCATACTTAAGAAATCTTGCCATTCGGATTGCCCTTCAACGATAGTAAGCTCCATTTGTATCCAGACAATGGGTAAAGGGAGTTTGCAATCATCTTTTAATTTGACTCGATCTTTCTCCGTGCAGACCAGATACTCTGCCTCTTTTTGTACACTTTGAAAGGCAAAGTGTTCAAGTGCTTTTTCTTTAATGATATCATGGTCAGCTAATGACAGTTCAGTGACTATCACCGCTCCCATATTTTCAAGTGTTCTTCTAAAATATTCGGGGTGGGCGATCGCGCAAAACATGCCTACTTTGCGTCCTTGCAGCGATCCAATGTTTTTGCCTGTCAGATCAAGGATGGCCGAGACGTGACCTGACGTCCCTACAACCGGAGCTTGAGTATATCTTATTAGCAGGTTTTTTACATCCTTAAACTGTTGTTGGTCCATGATATGGTTTAAGATGATCAGGTCAGCACGAGAAAGGGAACTGATGTCTTCGCGCAAAAAGCCTCTAGGCAAGAAGTAGCCCTGCCCAAAGGGATCCCCAACATCGATGACAATGATATCAAAATCGCGCGCAATACGGCGATGCTGAAGGGCATCATCAAGCAAAATGACTTGCGCCCCTTCTTTAGCTGCCATCTTGGCAGCATTTTTGCGATTCCCCCCGACAACGACAATCGATTTTGGAAAACGATTGGCATAAATATAAGGTTCATCACCGCAGTAGGATGCAGGAAATAAAGGACCGTTCCCCTCGCATAAAATAACAGGTGATTCGAGATTTTCTACTTTAGACCGATAGCCCCGCGACAAGACGGCAAGCGAATGCCTTCCATAAAATGTTTTGGCCAACAATAGGGTAACAGGAGTTTTGCCGGTTCCTCCAGCTACAATATTGCCAATGCTGATAACTAAAGGGACAGGAGGGATATAGCAGCGCATCCAACCCTTGTCGTAAAGTCTATTTCTGACAACGACGACACTTCGGAAAACCCAGCTGACAGGTAGGAGCAAACATTTAAAAAGAAAAGGGATTATCCCCTTCTTCCTACCATAAATGATGTCTTTGGCGTAGAGTTCAAATTTACTTAACATTGTCAGACACTAAAACTTCAGCAGGATGATAAAACAAGATCGATTCCACTTGTTCAATGATCAAATGAATGGCGGCCATATGTGCCTCCTGAATTCTGTCTGAGAATTGAAATCCATCGATCAGCAATTCGTAATTGGCCTCGCCTTTTAGCTTACCTCCTCCCTTGCCCAGAAAAGCCACAGTCTTTAATTCCTGCTTTTTAGCTTGGGCAAAGGCCTGCACAATACTAGGTGAATTACCACTAGTGGTCAGACCTATAAAAATGTCTCCAGGAACGCCGTAGGCTTCAATGCCGCGAGAAAAAACCCAGTCATAGCCCTGGTCATTAGCCACACACGTGAGATATCCTGGATCAGTCAAGGCTATTGCCGGCAATGCGCGCCGTTTATGTCTGAAAAAACCTGTCAGCTCTTCAGCAAAGTGGGCCGCATCACAGAGACTTCCCCCATTTCCCGCAAGGATGACCTTACCGCCGTTTTTAAAACAGTCAGCAATCAATCCAGACACTTCCTGAATGAATTTGACGGACGTGGGACGTTTCAGCTGTTCAACAGCACGTATACAATCATCTATGGCGCTAAGTAATTTACCAGACATATTTTTCACTTATTGGTTTATACTGCGAGGGCGTTGCAGTATAATCCATTGTCCCTCAGCCGAATTTAAGAATCAAGTAGATTAATAAGTATAGATGTTGAAATTGCAATTCGGGGTCAGACCCTCAATTGCAATTCTGGCTATCTCTAGTATAGTTTTGACCTGACTTAGGCCATAATTGCAATTGAGGGTCTGACCCCGAATTGCAATTTCAAAACCCTTTTAATTGCACCCGGGAGATAGCCCAGGAATGGCAAACGACGGAATCTAGAATATTTTCATTGTGAAATATTCGCTGAGAGTGTAGTATGAATAGTGTTCCAACCGTTTAAAACGAGGTTTTTATCATGAAATTATTTAAATTTACTTCCATTGCCCTCTTAGTTGCATTAATGGTTTGCGCCTTCACACCTGACCTAAGCGCAAAAAATCACCACCGCAACCACAACTGCCATAAAACTGTTACAAAAAAATATAAATCCAGCGGCTCCTTCTTTGGACTCAGCCTAAACTTGAATCCAACCCCTTCATATGTAGAACGGGTCACCTATGTACAGCCACAGCCTGTTTATTACTACCCGGTCTATGAGCCTGCTCCTGTTTATCAAGCACCCGTTTATCAAGCACCCGTTTATCAAGCACCTACTTATCAAACCCCTGCTTACTATGAGCAAGTTGCCGTGCAACGATCCAGCTATTCAAATTACTATTCTTCACCTAAAGTTTACGTACAGCCCCAGTTTTCCTACTGGAACTACTGGTAGTGAAAAAATAGGGCGGTGCAGCCGCTTTTGGAATGCGCCGGCTCCGCCGGCGCTTTGTATTACGCACACTCATGAAACGCAAAACATATCGCTACTCTCTATAAACTCTTATAAACAGCAATTTCTATGTAATCTTCTCTATATTCTTCAAACCCCTATGCTGTCTATGGACGGATTTGGGTTTCATATCTGGCTCTTCAGGTAATACAATACCCGTAGGAGGAACAGATGAGCCCCCAGCACCACCCACTTTTGCTATAGAGTTATCAGCTGATTTATCGACAGAAACGTCTTTTTTCCTATCTAGTAGAGAAGGATCATACAAAATACTTGTAGGATCATTAGGATCCATGCTGTCTGAAATTATAGGCAATGGATCATTCGATTTAGAAGGAATTGTCATAATAACCTCCCTTTTTCCCTAAATACTATTGTAGCAGATATAGTTATATTTTTCAATAGAGGGTATCGAAGAGGTAGGCCAATCGCCGTTTCTAGCATCCTTACTTATGTTCCATTGTCAATAAAAACGCTCTTCTAAAAAAAATGCACATCATCTAATGTACGCTTATAAACTTTATAAGGAGTATTTTTATGTTAGTGACATTTTTTTCTATCCTTTTTGCGGTTGGGTATTTGTTTTATGCGGAAAGATTTCCTATAGAGCTACATGATGGACTGCTATCTGCCATGATTGCAGGCGGTGGAGCGCTGATCCTGTTCTTGACCAGCTTTTTCTATATCATGATTTTAAGTCCACTCGAAAGGCTCGAGCAAAAGCTGGTCCCAAACCTGATGGAAATATTTAAAAAAAACAGTCTATTGAGGCTCTGCCGGATGGTGCTCTTTATTTTTCCTGTCGCTTCCTTTTTCATTGCAGCGCTGATTATTGCTCCCACTATGCCACACAAAACCTGGTTTTTTCTCGGTTGGATCATCTTGTTCGGCTTTGTCATCGACCTGTTTAGGCATAGCTGGAAAAGCGTCGTCGACTTTTTAAATCCTAGCTATATGGTGAAGCAATTAGAAGGCGAGGCAATTAGAGCCATCAAAAATGAAAAAGACGAACAATTATGGGAGTCGATCGATGGCATCTCGGAAATCTGCCTCAGGTCCATTGAAAAAAGTCGCATAGCCTTAAGTACACAAGCACTGCAAACCTTTCCACAGATCTATCAAATGTTTTTCCACCTTTCCAAAAGCATCTCGAGGGTTAATCCGGATATGAAAGTGGAAAAAGAAACCGGATTGGATGAGGCCAGCTTTACAGTTTACTTTTTGCTGCAGAGACTGGAACTCATTAACGACAGGGCCTTGCAACATCGCTTAGAAACAATTGTCCGGCAGCTGGTGACCTCATTGAGCAAAATCATCATTTATGCAGCCAAATTTGATTTATCAATGGTGGCTTTTCCCACCCATTTTCTGGCCAAGTTTGGATTAAAAGCACAGCAGCACCATTATGAGGAGGTGGCGATGCTGACGACCAGCTCCCTGACTGAAATCGCCAAGACCATCATGACGGATATTGATATTGCCTATGCAGAGCTGCAAGAACCTTTCAGAGCCATCATCACCGGATTAAATGCATTGGCGAAAGGGACATTTAAAAAGCACAAGGATACGAGCATCTCTATTCTCAAAGAACCTTTCTTGCAAATCAAGATGCTGTTTCAGTCGGAAAAAATGGTTCAGCATCCGGATACTCCGGTCATCTTAGCGGAACTCGACCGTGTACTGGATGAATGGGATACTCTTGACAAGGTGATGAGAGGGATTCCTCCTATTCCATTGATGGGAGATGAAATCGGGGTTCCTCCTTTACCTCCCGGCGTATAAATTCGGGCATAATGAGTATGGGCACCACAAAACAAGATTTAGAGCAGATAGGATGGTTAGGATATTTAGGATAAATAGGATATAGAGCAGACAGGATGGTTAGGATATTTAGGATAAATAGGATATAGAGCAGCCAAAGCTTTCAAGCTTATAGGGCCTACTACCCGTCTGCTCTAAATCTTGCCTATCCTTAATATCCTAGCCATCCTATCTGCTCTAAATCTTGCCTATCCTTAATATCCTAGCCATCCTATCTGCTCTAAATCTTGCCTATCCTTAACATCCTAGCTATCCTGTCCGCTCTATATCCTGTCCGCTCTATATCTTGTGGCCCTATCCCTGTCCTAAGCAGAAAACTCTTCAGGAAGTTTTGCCTCAAAGGTGCACACCATCCCCGTAATCGGATGAGGAATCCTCAACCTGGCATGATGCAAAGCCACACGACCATGAAAGGCCATCTTACTCCCATATTTAGTGTCGCCACAGATAGGACAGCCCACATTTGCCAGTTGCACCCGGATCTGGTGATAGCGACCTGTCTCCAATTCCACTTCGACAAGTGTTTTGACGCCCCGTTTTTCAACCACACGATATTTTAGCCTGGCCAACTTAGCGTCAGGATCGTTCTTCAAAACAACCCGCGATCTAAAATCGTCATGGGCCAGGTAATTTTCCAGCATTCCTTCTTTCGCTGGTAGACCCCCTTCTACCAAGGCGTAGTAGACCTTATGGGTCATTTTGGCACGCATCGAAGCATTGAGCCGCGAAAGCGCCTTACTGGTCTTGGCGAAAATGACAACTCCGCTGACAGGCTTATCCAGGCGATGAACCGTTCCGATAAAGGCATTGCCCGGCTTGTTATATTTGACCTTCAGCCACTGTTTGGCCAATTCCTCCATGCTCGGTTGGCCCGTATCATCCGGTTGCGTCAACATCCCCGCAGGCTTATTGACTACAAGTAAATGGTTATCTTCGAAAATAACAGGAAGTTCAGTTTGCATGGCGCCTTTGACGTAATGCTTCATAAAGCAATAAAGTGGTGGCCATCGCAACGTTCAGTGAATCGGCCACTCCAAGCATTGGAATGCGCACCTGAATTGCCGCTTCCTTCATCCACCGCTCGGAAAGACCCAGCTGCTCAGTGCCGACCGCAATGGCGATAGGCCCTGTCAGATTAACCTCTGTGAATTCTTTGGTCGCAGATGGCGTTGCAGCCAGAATTTGAATTTTTTGATCTCTCAGCCATTGCAGTGTCTCATCCCCTGCTGACTGGACTGTTTTAACAGTAAAAAGCGTTCCCACGCTAGCTCGGACCACATTGGGATTATAAATATCTGTGCAACGATCACAAACGATCAGGCCATCGACGCCGACACCATCCGAGGATCGGAGGATCGTCCCCAAATTTCCCGGCTTTTCGATTGCCTCAGCAACTACGTAGAAAGGATTTTTTTTGGATGTTTCAAGGTCTTTTAACTGGAGATTTTTTTGCGGAGCGATGGATAGAAGGCCATCAGGACGGTCCCTGTACGATATTTTTTCGAATACTTTTGGAGTTAACGAAATAATTTCGCATTTTTTATCTGATAATCTCTGTATTAAGGCCGGTTCATTGGTGCCTAAGAATAATTCGGGACATATCATCAATTGGGATATCTGCCAGCCGGCGTCGCTGGCCCTGAGAATTTCCCGGTACCCTTCAATAAGAAAAAGGCCGGTCTGATCCCTCTCTCTTTTATCGCGCAGATGAAGGACTTGTTTGATTTTAGGATTTTGTGGGCTGGTAATTTCTAACATGACTCCATACTAACAAAAATAAGGGTTTTGATGAAATCCCATATTTAAGGAATCACTGGAGATGAGGATTGAACATTTCCAAACGCTGAAGAAGCCAAATCGCAAGTTATTGCGGATCAAAATCTTATGCTTATTGGCTTGGTTCAACTGTTCTTTCCAGGTTAAATAATTTACTAAAAATAAAATTTTATCTACCTTTAATAAACCTAAAAATTAACGATTATTAATAATAAATAATTTTAGTGATTTTACTCATTGCATTTATATTTTAATTTATGTTATCTTTGTTTTCTTAAGTTAAGCTCGTTAATTTTATACACAGGCAATCATATGGAACCTTCTTCTTTACAATCTGGATCACCGATAAATTCAATAAATGATCAAAAAAGTTTTAACAATTACTCCACTTTTACAAATCTTGTATCAAGTGTTGGGACGGGTACGTTACAATTGGCATTAACACCCTCTTCCACTATAAATCATCATTTTTCAGCTGATTCTAGTGCGAAAAAGAGAAAAAGATTTACCTCAGACCTCTCCCCGATTAGACACGATATATCCTTCTTAAAAATGTTAAGTTCACCTTTTCGACTTTCCAGTGAGATGCCTGATTTTTTTATTGATGATTCTCATAATACAAATCATGATATATTTAGCATTACTTCTGATGAATCAAATTCTTCATCTATATTTAAAGATAGTTTAAGCATTTCATCAACTTGCATTAGTAGTCCTAGTTTACAACTTAACAATTCTAATTCATCTTCATTAACTTATTCTTATGAATCACCATCTTCTACACCAAAAAAAATAAAAGGAACACCAGAACAACAAAGAACTAAACTGGTTTGCCCTAATGCTCCTCTTAATCCCAAATACACTAATCAAGTTCATTCTCAAGATAAGATCAAAATACCGGCAACAGCAGCGAGCATTACCATCAATCCCACCGTTATTGACTCTGAAGTGGTTAATATATACGCCTTAAATTACGCAGGAAAAACTTATCTCATTAGACCCATAGGGCATGGAAATTTTCACAATGTCTACGAATTTATTACTACTGAAGCAAACGAAACGATTGTCATTGACGGCAAAACCGTGGCCCGTTCTGGGGTCGTTGTAAAAATAGCAAAAGAACTTGTAATTGAAGAACATAGCCAAATACCGGTAATAGCTAAGACCATCACAAAAAATGCCGCCGAAGCATTTTCTAAGCTAGTCGAACTTCAAGAAACCCATAGACACTTCCTGCTTCCTGCCTGTTATGTCAAGCCTGATTACCATAACGCTTTTAAAAAACCTCCTGAAAAAATTGTTGATGGAAACATCTGGATTGTCCAAAAAATCCCCGAACAAGTCGATGCCAAAGCATGGAAATATATCGAAAGCATGGAAATCGATGATTCTTTAAGTGATAAAAAGAAAGCCAAATTATTGACAAAACTTGCCAACCTAGCGATTAAAAATTTAAGCCAAGATGCCAAAGCTGCTTTGAAGTACGGTAAGAAAAAAATCAAAATGATGGTGAAGGATCCATCTAAATATATTGATGATTTCAAGCCCGATAACCTCAGATTCATCAAAAAGACGAATAAAAGTGGCAAAACAGAGTACGAGTTCTATGTTACCGATTTTTCTAAAGATTTTGAAGGCGAGGGATTTGAATTGCAATACAACTTGATGATTAAAGAATGGTCGCAAGGCAATCCACTCATCAAACACTGGCTCCGCAATTAGTTATAGTCCATTTCCAGTTCCGGATTTCGGGAAGATCGATCCCGTATTCGCAAATATAGTTACGGTGTTTGGTAAGCTGGTCTTCAACAAACTTCTTGAATGGCTCCAATTGCCCGGCAAGCTGCGGAACGCGTTGGACCGCATGCAGGGCCAGATGAAAGCGGTCGAGATCATTTAAAACCACCATATCAAAGGGAGTCGTAGTTGTCCCTTCTTCTTTAAATCCCCTCACATGCAGCCGGTCGTGATTCGTCCGGCGGTAGGTAAGTAAATGGATCAGTTTAGGGTAACCGTGAAAAGCAAACATGATAGGCTTATCTTTTGTAAATAAGTCATCAAAATCTTCATCGCTGATGCCATGAGGGTGCTCGCTTTTTGGCTGCAATGTCATCAAATCGACCACATTGACCACCCTGATTTTAAGCTGTGGGAAATGTTCGTAAAGGATCTCAACGGCAGCAAGTGTTTCCAGGGTGGGGATATCGCCGCAACAAGCCATGACGAGGTCGGGAGATCCATTATCATTGCAGGCCCATTTCCATTCACCGATTCCTTTGGTACAATGCTTGACAGCCTCTTCCATATTGAGCCACTGAAGCGCCTGATTTTTACCTGCCACAATCACATTAACGTAGCTGCGGCTGCGCAGACAATGGTCTGTCACTGACAGTAAGGTATTGGCATCGGGCGGCAAGTAGACCCGGACCACATCAGCTTTTTTATTAGTCACCAGGTCGATAAAGCCGGGATCTTGATGGCTAAAGCCATTATGATCTTGGCGCCACACATGGGAAGACAAAAGATAGTTCAGGGAGCCGATCGGCAGCCGCCAGGGGATTTTCTTGGAGGTTTTCAGCCACTTGGCATGCTGATTAAACATCGAATCGACAATATGGATAAATGCCTCATAACAAGAAAAGAAGCCATGGCGTCCGGTGAGCAAATATCCTTCCAGCCACCCTTGGCACATATGTTCACTGAGCACTTCCATCACCCGCCCATCCGGTGAAATATGATCATCAATAGGTATGATCTTGGCGGTCGAGCAGCGGTTGGTCACATCAAAGACAGCATTCCAGCGGTTTGAATTGGTCTCATCGGGACTGAAAACGCGGAAGTTTCCCACATCGTCATTGAGTTTCAAAACATCGCGGATAAAATCGCCCTGGATACGTGTCGACTCTACCTCAACATTACCTGGCATGGGTACATCGACAGCATAAGTGCGAAAGTCCGGAAGCTTTAATTCCTTTAAAAGGAGTCCACCATTGGTATGGGGATTAGATCCCATTCGACGAGTACCCTTGGGGGCCAACTCGGCTAGTTTCGAGTCAAATTTTCCTTTGGAATCAAAAAGCTCTTCAGGATGATAACTTTTCATCCACTCTTCCAACATTTTTAAATGGGCCGGATTATCCAAATTGGAAATAGGGACCTGATGCGAGCGGAAAGTCCCTTCGATTTTTAATCCGTCGACAAATTTGGGTCCTGTCCATCCTTTTGGGGTGATGAGGATGATCATCGGCCAGCGGGGGCGGTCTTTGAACCCATTTTTCCTTGCTTCTTCTTGAATGGATTGGATCTCAGCAATCACGCTATCAAGCGTCGAGGCCATCAGCTGATGCATTTCTTTGGGATCAGACCCTTCCACAAAGTAAGGTTTGTAGCCATAGCCATAATAAAGGTCGTGTAGTTCTTCCCTGGGCACTCTGGCCTGTACTGTCGGACCGGCGATCTTGTAGCCATTAAGATGAAGGATCGGCAACACGGCGCCGTCGATAACAGGATTGAGAAATTTGTTCGAATGCCAACTGCCGGCTAAAGGACCGGTCTCAGCTTCGCCATCCCCTACCACACAAGCGACGATCAGATCGGGATTATCGAAGGCGGCTCCATATGCATGAACCAATGAATAGCCCAGCTCGCCCCCTTCGTGGATGGATCCCGGTGTTTCAGGTGCAGTGTGGCTGGGGATGCCTCCGGGGAAAGAGAATTGTTTGAAAAAACGGCGCATCCCCTCTTCATCTTGGGAGATGGCAGGATAAAACTCTGAGTAGGTTCCTTCTAAGTATGTATTGGCAAGGATTCCGGGTGCGCCATGGCCCGGTCCGGTGATGTAGATTATATTCAGATCATGCTGCTTGATGATTCTGTTCAGATGGACGTAAATGAAGTTCAATCCTGGGACAGTGCCCCAATGTCCAAGGAGGCGCGGTTTGATATGCTCTATTTTCAAGGGTTCACGCAAAAGCGGATTTTTCAATAGGTAAAGTTGACCAACCGAAAGGTAGTTAGCTGCCTTCCAATAGCTGTCTATCTTCTGCAAAAGTTCAGGCGATAACGGCTCGTTCATGGTCCATCCTTTTTTCCCATTATCATCCAATCCCTAATAAAGAAAAAGAGTTACTTAAATTTGCGAAAAGCAATTATAACATAAGAAAAGGGATAAATGATGAAAATATTAGTGCTCAACTGCGGATCAAGCACAGTTAAATGCCAACTTTACGAATTTCAACAACTGCCTGACGACCCGATGCTCCCATTATGGGAAGGACAGCTCGAATGGAAGAGCTCTAGCGATGATATCAACTTGAAGGTGACCAGTTATAATGGTGCATCAGTCACACAAAAACTACGAAAGAAATCCCCTGACAGCGCCATTAAGACGATGATCGAATATTTGCAAAATGGATCAACCGCCGTCATCTCCTCCTTCGATGAAATCGATATGATAGGACACCGAATCGTTCACGGGGGAAAAGAATTTCAAGAAAGCGTCTTCATCAATCAAATAGTGAAAGATAAAATCCACGAACTCTCAGAACTCGCACCACTGCATAATCCGGCCGGTCTGGTCGGCATCGAAATCATGGAAAAGCTTTTCCCCAATAAACCACAAATGGCAGTTTTCGATACTGCCTTTCATCATACCCTTAGCGATGCCGCCAAGATTTATCCCCTCCCCTATAAAAGATACGAAGAAGGAATCCAGCGGTTTGGTTTTCATGGTATCAGCTTCCAATATTGCTACTCGCGCGCCGAAAAAGTGCTCAACGAAAAACTATCTCACGCTAAAATCCTCATCTGCCATCTTGGCTCCGGAGCTTCCCTTTGCGCTATCAAGAACGGCAAAAGCATCGACACTACCATGGGATTTGCTCCCCTCGAAGGATTGATGATGGACACCCGCTCCGGATCGGTCGATCCTAGCATCCTGCTCTACCTGATGATGAAAAAAAATCGTACGGCCGAAGAGCTTTATACCGAACTTTATAAGAAATCTGGCCTCTTGGGCATCTCAGATATTTCAAGTGACATGCGCGACATCCTCGAACTGGCACATGCAGGAAACGAACGTGCGGAACTAACCTTAAATATTTATCTACATAGACTTAATGCCTGCATCGGCTCCATGAGCGCCTCGCTACAAGGCATTGACCTCCTCATCTTCACCGCCGGCATCGGTGAGAACTCACCGTTCATCAGAAAAAAAGTATGCGATAACTTCTCATTCCTCAATATCAAACTGAACGACAATCTCAACAGCAAAGAAGACACGGTCCTTTCAGCAGACAATTCTAAGGTCCGCGTCCTCCTTATCCACACCCAGGAAGCCTTTCAGATCGCCAAAGACTGCTGGCAAAAAAGTCGCTGACAAATTAAACACAGAGGCACAAAGGCACAGAGATCACAGAGAAAGTAATGATGTAAAAGTTAATTTTGAGAATTAATTTGTATTATCCTAGCGAACTCTCTGTGATCTCTGTACCTCTGTACCTCTGTGTTTAATTTTTTTAGTGGGCGGCCGGGGCGGGGGCAGTGGTTGGTTTGACTGATTTGCAGAAATAGACAAACGGGATCAGCAGGAGGAACAGCCAGGCTGATAACCAAGCCAGGTCATTGATAGATAGCAAGTAGGCTTGTTGTTCAATTTCCTGATCGAGTATGCGGTTGACCACCGGCATGGTAAAAATATTACTAAAGTTATACATGTAATCATAAAACTGGTCCGTGATGGGGCGGTAAATGGTGTCAAGTTCAGACAAACGGGCATGATGGAAGATTTCAAGCCGCGACCACAAGACAATCGAGAGAGAAGTGCCAAAACCGCTTCCCACAAGGATACGGACAAAATGGAAGATCCCTGCAGCGCTTGCATATCTTTCTTTAGGGATATTTCCTAAGGACAGCTGCACCAACGGCAGGAAAAAGAAAGCGATGCCAAAACCTTGATAAAATCGTGATAGCATGATCGTTACAAGATCGACCTGTGTCGTAAAATAAGTTTGATAAAAAAATCCGGCTGAAAAAAAGACAAAGCTCATGGCAGATACAAGACGTAGGTCAACCCGATTTAAATTTTTCCCAATGGTGGTCGCTAAAAATAGCGCAGGAATGCCTACCGGAGCAATAGCTACTCCCGCCCAAAATGGCGTGTACCCCTGCTCTGTTTGCAACCATAGTGGCATTGTCACCGCGCTACTAAAATAAAGCATGAAGCTAACAGTGATTAGCACGCATCCAATGGCAAAATTGCGGTTTTTGAAAAAAGAAAAGTCTACAATCGGAAATTTCTGAAAATAGGTCCATATGGCGAAGTAAGCCAAAGAAATGCAAGTTATAACAGTCAGAGCGATGATCGCATTCGATTCGAACCAGTCCAGATCCTTACCCTTGTCTAACAAGACCTGAAGGCTGCCAACACCAACTGAAAGAAGGGCAAGTCCGGTCCAGTCAATCGGATTGCGCACTATTTCACTTTCGCGGTCTTTTAAAAAATACCAGACGGCGCCTGCAGAAAATATGCCGATCGGAATATTGATGTAAAAAATCCACGGCCAGGAGTACTCATCGGTCAGATAGCCTCCTACAATCGGACCCATCACAGGTGCCACAACGACAATCATTGCCCAAAACCCCAGGGCCGATCCCTGCTTCTCCGGCGGATTGCTTGCTGTCAAAAGACTTTGAGATAATGGGATCAAAGTGCCTGCAACAGCTCCCTGGAAGACCCTGCAGATGACCAACATCGTCAAGCTGCTAGAAAACCCGCAGAGAAAAGAAAAAAAAGCAAAAAGCAGCACCGACCAGACAAATAATTTCACACTTCCAAAATAATCTGAAAGCCATCCTGTCAAAGGCAATACAATGGCATTGCTGGCAGCAAATGAGGTGATAACCCACGTTCCTTGATCAGCGCTGACACTTAAGTTGCCTGCAATATAAGGAATAGCCACGTTCGCGATAGAAGTATCTAGGACTTGAATGAAAGTTCCCAACCCAAGCGCCACATTCAAAAGTACCAGCAGTCCACCAGTATAATAGGGCTTCATTTAATGGTCTTCTGTATGACTTCATCGATGATAGCATTGATTTTGCCTAGTTCGATGTCAAAAACGGTAGTTGATTGCAAAGGCCTTTCAGTGGGGAATTGAGCGAGCATTGGCAAATTTTGATCGGTAATGTCCACATCGACATTCGCTGTCAATCCAATACGCGTAGGATAATGGCTTAGCGTTTCAGCATCAAGACTAATTCTGACAGGCAAACGCTGCACAATTTTAATCCAGTTCCCTGTGGCATTCTGTGGTGGAATCAGTGAAAATGCACTACCTGAACCAGCCGAAATACCCAGTACCTTTCCCTGATATTTGATGCCTGATCCATAGATGTCTAGCCAAACTGTAGCCGTCTGTCCAATCCGCATATAGGCAAGTTGCGTTTCCTTAAAGTTGGCATCCACCCAAACATAGTTTTGCGGAATCAATGCCATCATGGCGGTCGTTGGAGTCACCCACTGACCTGCATCGACCGACCTCTTAGCAATATAGCCTGTCACTGGCGCCAATATATCGCAGTGTTTCAAGTAGTAATAGGCCTGACGCACATTGCCTTTGGATTGCTCAATCATGGGATGATGTTCCATGTCGGTCACCCCCCTTGCATCCTGAGCCACCCTCAATTGATACTCTGCAATTTTGACTTCGTTGAAGGCAGTGGTCAGAGTATCACCTGAATGGATGAAATCCTCATTCGAGACAGCCTGCACCCCTACCAGTTTTTGACGGTTGTTATAATCAAATTGTGCTTTAGACAAGGCGACTTTTTTATTTTCGGCATTAAAGCGGCTGACATCCACATTGTCGTATATTTGTTTCACTTGCAATACAGTGGCTGCAAGGTTGCTAATTTCCTTCTCATAGGCAATTTGAAAGGGGGTTGGATCCAGACGGACCAATAGCTGACCTTCCTTGACCAAATCGGTATCATCGGCATAAAAGGCTGCGACATAGCCAGAAATCACTGGATTAATATCGATTTGACACCCATTAGCATAGGCATCATCAGTAGACTCATAAAACTGGAAATAGAGAAGATAAAGAATCAGCCACGCGATGGCGAGGATCACCAGAAAAAATGTAAACCCAATAATGACTTTGTTCCGGCGCACATTATTTTGTTCAGGATTAACTTGATTGCTATCATTCATGATTAACCTTCATAACATGTGTCATAACCACCTCCAAGGGCTTTAATTAATGCAAGCATCGCCTGAACTGCATTTCCTTCAGCAACAACTTCTTCATCCTGAGATACCAGATAGGTGCCCTGACTGAGGTATTTATCGAGATTTGTATCTATATTATGCTCAACGCGCAGAGCACTTAAATTGTAAAGCTTTTCCTGTGTACTACTTTTTGCTTCCAATACTTGCAGCTGATCCATCTGATTGCGTAATACCGCAATTCCATCGAGCACCTCTCTGGCTGCATTGATCACCAGATCGTTATATTTGATTATTGCCAGGTCATAATTGACCTCGCTGCCCCTCAGATTGGCTATCAGCCTTCCACCATCAAAAATGGGCAAACTGACTGCCACATCAGCATCAAAATAGGAACTGGGCCATTTAAACCACTCGCGGAAATGGATCGTCTGATACCCGTAAAATCCGGTCAAGTTGAAGTCAGGGTAAAATCCAGCCTTGGCCACTTCAATCTGCCGGCCAGCCGATTCAATCACCCAAAGCTGGGCAATGATATCGGGCCTTCTCGCAATTAAATGCAGCGGCAGGTCCCGCGGCAATGGAACCGATGGTAGCGGCTCATCCAGTATAGTGACGTCCCAAATCTCTTCTTCAAAGTTACCGGCAATCAAGGCTTTTAGCAGATTTTCAGTGACCGCAATGTCCCCTTGCAAGGCCAAGAGGGTTTGCTTGGCCTGCGCTAAATAATACTCGGCATTCTGTAACGACAAAGCTGTATCGACATTGGCGTTAATCCGCCTCTGGATCAGATCGCGATACTCCATCCTTTCTTGAACCAGCGAGCTTAGAACAGATTCTCTTTTGTAATCGGTCTGCAAATGGAAATAGGCTTGCGCTACAGCATAAGAAAGCTGCAATCGCGCAAACGCTTCCTCTGCAACCCTAGTCTGCACCTCCCCTAAAGCTGAACGGAAGGTATTTCTATTCTTTCCCCAGAAGTCAAACTCATAGGCAAAATTTAACTCTGTTTCATAAAGAGTAAAGTATTCTGGAATGCTTGAAGTTGTAGGGGCCACTATCGGCTGGACACCTGTAGACGAAGGAGTGCCGAAGGGGATTACACCAGTGGTGCTCAATTTTTGACGCGACGTGTCGGCATTCCAGTTCAAGGTGGGAAATAAGGCAGCTTTCACCCGATCGGCCGATGCGGCTGCAAAAGTAATCTGTGCCCGTGCTTTCTGCAGCGATGGACTTTGCGCTAATGCCAGCGATATAAATTCATTCAGCTGCGGATCTTTAAATAAGGTCCACCAATCCTCCGGTAGAGCTCCCTGCTCAAATCCGGACTTTCCTCCAGCTCTATCTACCGCAGATGTCAACGCCTGCGAGGGAACCGGATACAAAGATTCCGCCTTCCAATTGCTACAACTAGACAAAATAACAACACCCAAACAGAGAAAAGAAAAATAAAATTTCATGCTATTCTTTATTAGAAAATAATAAGTAAACTCATAACAATTTTTTAGTTAAACTGCAAGGGATATCTTCTTAAAAAGAACCCCAAATTTGAGAAATTCGAGGTTTGGGCTAGGCTGAAACGAACCGGGCATTTTTCAATCATCTCACCTTATTCCTTTTAAACCAGTTAAAAGGGGTAAACCTTAGAGAAAATTTTATTGGTTCCAGTGAGATAAATGATGCACGTCGACGATGCCGAAGATTTGGTGTTAAAATAAAGACCTAATACTTGTATATCGAGTGTTGGATTAAGCATAAAATAATCTTATCTCGAAAAATACTTTTATTAAAAAATTAATATTACAATTTTTATAATTAAATTTATTTTTAATCTAGTTTGTTATGAAACATCACTATGAATTAAAAGGAGATTAATAATGAGTTTTGATCCAAGATTATCTTCAGGTTCTGATTTGGGACTTTCAATCGGCAACAGCTACATTAGGCAAGAGACAGTCGATGCAGCCGTCCAGTCGTAGCTGCAAGCTTCTAGCAAGCCATATGCAATCTTAGTAACAGAGATTTTTATAAATATGCAAAAGAATCCTGACTTCTATGTAGATCGTTTAGGGGCGAATAAGAAAATCTCGGATCACTTTCCTGGTCTTTCCAAACATGTTTTTTCTGATGTATCTCTTACCATTCCCAAAGATCTGTTTTTCACTCTTCAATCGAATGAAGAGCGCTTCTCTATTTCTTTGTATATCAAGTTAATATCCATTGCAGGACCACATTGCGGAACTAAATTAATCAATTGGACCCATAATCTCGGGTTGTCAAAATGTTTTGGCTTTACTTCTAACATGGTTGAAGAATTAAAATTTCGTGGGAGATGGGCAACCGATTATTTAGTAGAATGGGAAAAAAATCACGAAGTTACAAACAAACCGGAAAGGTCGTTGAGAGAGTGTTTATGGCCTCAGCATCTGACTGGAGAGTTGCTCCCAGCGAAACTAGTTTTCCTAATTTGCCCAACAGCAAATTCGAATTAATCTCCGGCCAATCTCACGTAACCATCATTGACTCTGTCAAAGAAAGGGTGATCTCGATCATTTCGGATTCTAATCCAAGGCCTATTGCCACTTGGGCACATTTGTGATGGGTGATAGGGGTCTGATCTGGTCAGTCCATATTTTCCTTTCACCTCTTCAAACACCTGCCGGAGCTGTTTCCTTGACTATGGTTCTCCAGGATCTTGCCGACAGCTCTTTTTGAAGATTCACTATTTCAGTTGCTGCAGTCCTTGTTTTGCTTTGAAAAAACGTGGTAATATTATTGCACTGATTCCAAGTAAAAGCTAAAGACTCAATTATTTTACCAAAAGTATAGCTGGTTACTGTCTGCGTAGCAGTGTAGGGTAGTAAAAAGAGATCAAATAGGTTGATGGAATTGATCTTTTCGGTAACATAAGGTATTTTTGGTAACAATGAAAAACCTGCTTTAGCAATTATTATTCCGCCTATAATAATAAACCAATTTTCTAAGACATACTTTTTAATATCCATCGCTTTATTGAGGACTTTGACGGTTTCCGGAGCATTGTTGATGATGATTTGGGTTGCCCTGCCAGCCAGATTTGCCGTCTGCGCATAATGGCGGTTCATTATGTTCCAGGTTGCGTAGGCAACAATACAGCTCAAGGTTATTTTAAAGAGTTCATTTCCTACTGTATTATTAATATATGCGTAAACCTTAAGCTTTCTAAATTTCTGATGGATGACCTTTTCGACTTTTGGATCAGGTAAAGCGTAATTCGAAAGATCCGAGTTCTTTTGTGCTGCACTTTCATAGAAATAAGTTAAAACCTCTGCCCTTCGCGAATCAGTATTAAAGCGATATCTATCCGAAGCGAATAGGTGAGGGTTTTCAGTGATAATTCTCGAGGCCAGAGCTTCTGATTGTTCCCGATTGACATTTGAATTCATGAGGTACTTATTCTCTAGTTCTTTTTTAAGTGTCTCACTTGGATTATTCAAATCTCTTTCAAAACTTCCATAGACAATACTAATATGTTGTTTAATACCGGGAGCTAGAACATTTACTCTGCAGGTTAATGGTTTTTCGCCGGTGATCTTTGGATTAAATATATGATGGGAAACGAGCAACCACTCCATGATCGCTTTAGAGAGCCCATTGGTCTCGATTTCTTCGACATTCATATGATTAATAAATTCATTGCGGCGTTCGATATCAAGGTTATCCCTGATGACAGTTTCAGCCTGCGCCTTGCCGGAGAGGATTCGATCGATGGTTTCATCTGGAAGATGGATCATTTTCTTGATTTCATTGATTTTTTGTTGCTGGCTTAATTTTTGAATCACTTGTTCACGATAGAGCAAGATATTTTCTTTAAGCTGACAAATTAATTCTTTTCCAAGTGTTTTTTCAGATAGCAGATCTTTAATTCTTTTGAATTTCTTAAGCCTTTCAGCAGGCTTGCCAGGGAATTGAGCTTTGACTTGGTCAAGGGCAAAGAGTTCGGATAAGAATTGATCCCAACCTCTATCTATGCTTGGAAGGGCAATATTGTTTTGTTGAAGGTGTGCAAGGACTGTAAAGAACGCAGTGACATCTTCATTAGTTGTCTGATCAAGTTCATAAGTCCCATTGATGACAGGTAAAATTCTTCTCAATATTTCAGGAGCGCGCTGTTGGATCTCTTCGACATTCCAGGTGTTAATTTGCTCTTTCATCCAATCGATCAGTTTAGTTCTGAAAGCTTGTGACTTCTTGACTTCTTCCTGGAACGTATCGATGACGAATTTGACAGTGTATTCTTTAAAATAGCTTTTTAAATGTTTCTCTTTATCGAATGCTTTGGAAAGATGCTCGATGATATTTTTTGATCCGGGTAGGGCCAAAATGGGGCCCATATTCTGATAGTACATTGTATAGGCGTGAGTGTTAAATCCCAATTCCTTTTCGATTTGCCTTTGGGCAAGAACGTTTCTTCTGGCTGCCAGCAGCTCGATCATATGGTCGCCAAGAGTGCCATCCTGGGACACACTTTCGCCATAAAAGTTACTGTGGACGCTCATCGCTTCGCCCATGAAACGGGCACCACAGTGTTTGCCTGCAATAGCTAGGTCGAGGACCATGCGTGCGCGGTCTTCCAGAATATTTTTGTAAAGTTGCATTGTACGTCTGTCATAAGCAGTAATGTCCATTCCATTCTGGTTTTGAAAAGCTTCGAGATCTTGATTTGATTTGTGGATTGACAAACGGACGGCATCTTCGATCTGTTGATAGAAGGCAAGCAGGCGAGGAGTGTCGTAAGCGGGTGGAGTACCCAGGAAAGCAACTCTATTGTTCACTTTTGAAGTGAAGTTCAACAAGCCTTCCTTCAATTCCTCGACAGTATATTCTGTAGTTGCTTCTCTGCGACTTGTCGGAGGAATATAGCCTGGATGGTCTTTATTTTTGAAATTGATCGCATCGAAAAACGTTTCCAAATCACTGACTTTAACATTTTTTGGTACTGAAGAAGCATTTAATTCCAGTTCGTTTGTTTGGATATGGCCCATGTCAATTTCAGGATTATAATGAGAGAGAGAGTGGCGCTGTTCTTCCATCGGTGCAAATCTTTCGTTTGCCAAACGGAGAGTTGTGACAGCGGCACACCAGGTCAATTGTCCTGACCAGATGATCGTTTTAAATAAAAATAAGACGATGTCCTGATTTAAGCGGAAATTGGTCCAGGAACCGTAAAATCCCAATACGTTGATTTTAAAAGATGAGGCGCTCGTCGAGAGTGTTAAAAAAAGGGCACGGCCAAAGGAGGAGAGAATAGTCGAGGTCACATATCCGATCTTCTTAAGCTGGGTTGATTCCTTTACAGGAGTTTTCCCACGAGTATATTGGGTTAAATCTACGACAAATGGGGGGTTTTCAATAAATTGTATCGTCATTTTTTATCCTATTTTGTTTTTTTTAACCAATATACCAAATAACCTTAAAGATTATTTAAAGAAATAATAAGGGCTAATTCTACATCAAATGATATTTTTTTGTAAATAGAATTTTGTTATTTTTTTACTGTTATTTTTTTACTTTACGTTAATACTTTTATTTGTTAGACTGGTTTTTATTAAATTGATTAACAAAACAAAAAGGAGTTTTTATGTTTAATTTAAGTTCTTTACAACAAAACTATCAATCTACAATCCAACCCTATGTTGCAACTGTGGGATCATATCTACCTACAAGCACCCAGTGGACACAAATCAGCTCAGTTTGGTGTGGTATTAACGCTGCTGAAATGGGTGCACGCACCATCGGATCTTTATTCTCGGGTAAAACTATTAATCAAAATGATCTAAGCAAAGATCTTTCCGGTGCTTTATTTTATGGTCTATGTGCTGTGAATCCAATTCCCGGCGCTGCTAGAACTGCTGCAATCATTTCGACAGTCTATGCTGTTTTTGCAGGCAGCGATCAAAATTCCTATTTTACGTGGCAAGTGATGCATAAGACTGTTAAAGCTCTTTGCAACTATGTCATTGCTCCTATCTTTACACACGTGATTGACCCTTGTTTAGAAGCCATTTGGAAAGTTGTGAAGCCTATTTTTAATTTCATTTATGAGGCTGCAGTAGTAGTTATACGACTCATTGGAAGCATTAATATTCCATTCAATTCAACCTGGTTTGCGCTGGGCTGCCTGACCGTCGCTACTATTGCCTACAGGCAATGGAAATAATCGAAAAGGTCTTCTAAAAGTAATAAAAAAAACTGCAGGAAACCTTGCGGTTTTTTTTCTCTACAAAGGGATGGATCAGGGGTTTGTTATGAAATGGGCAGGGCTTGCATTGCCCATTTCAATGTGACAGATCCTTCTACCGACAGTAAAATCTTTATAGAACGAAAAGATAATTGAAAGCTCATTCACTCTATTTGCATGTGATTAATTAGCTCAGAAAAAAATTGAGGGGACCAAATGTCGAGCTTCTGAGAATCTGCAATAAATGACCTCATATCAGCCTTTGCACTTTCCCAATCAATTGTACAGATTCTGGCCTTCAACATCTCGATCAAGAGATGACGGTCCAAAGTTTTCGTAGGTTCGAGATTTCCCGATTGTTTTATACAGGCTTCTAAATAATTAAGGCTTAAAGGAATCTTATTTTGGATATTCCATATTAAAACCGAATGATGAGAGCTCTTTTCTCATTCCTTCTAAAAAAAGGAGCAAAGTCAAAATTTTCATGAGGTTTTAAAAGAGAAAAATCTAAATCTTCACTAAAGCGATCGAGACCATAAAGAATACGCAAAGCAGTGCCACCGTAAAAAGCGGTTTTTTCGAAAAATCCATGCCTCTCTAGCCCTAAAAGGGCTGTTTGCTGAAGAATTTCACGAATTTTTGTCTGTTCGCTGATTTTTGAGTTTTGATATCGATCGTAGATACTTTTTATATTTGAATTAGTCATAACATACCTAGAACATTAATTAGATTTGTGACAGCTTTTGAGCGATACTGATCGCCGATCTCAAACAGATGTTTTTTATCGAGGTTTTTAAGAAGATCTTCATCAATCCTTCTAGCTTCTAATAAATCGGTTAACAAATCTTTGCCTTCCAATTTCCTGCTTTTGAAATGAATTAAGTCGGCAAGTGCTTTTTCCGGCGTAGCAACAAGAAATCTTCCGGCCTCGTTTTCTTTTTGATCGATCCCAACGGCGTAACGGTAATGGCTTAAATAGGTGTAATCAAATGTGCCGATGGGCGTATTAAATACTTTCGATTTAGTGGCAGATGCATTGGTCACCACATACACACCCTCTGGAATCATGTTATAAAAGGAGTGAGCATAGATGAATCAGCGCACCAAAATCTTGTCCAAGTTCCAGTTATTTAATCATGATGCGGGAATTGAGAATTCCGCCAACGATGCCAATAAAACCTGGGTATTGCTTTAATACCCTGCAGATTTTGAGTGCTTCACTTTTAGTAAATTCACCTTGATCTGAGGAAAAACAAGCCTTTACCAAAACCTGTCTGATCAACTGCTCAGCCCCTTCCACTCCAAGGCTTTCCTTGTAGCTGGCAATCAGCTCCTGAAGCGTTATTTTGGAAGGGTTCATAAATTAAAGCCTAATAGTTCTTATGTTGGGAACAACATGATGACCGTTGTCGTATTGTGAAATCCGCTCAACTCGCCAATTTCCATAGCAATTTCCCCATAAGTTTCACAGCCAATAAAGGGTACTCCCCCAATCATATTCTTGCCCAGCTCCACTGCTTTGGGAAATTCGTCCTGTAAAATCATCGCCCGACAAGCGCAATCAAAGACAATGCCGCCGGCAATATCAATCCCATGGGCAGCCTTTAACGCCTTCTGACAGGCTAGACGGATCGATTCCATCTGATGATGCGGGTCGCTGAACATGATTTTAATGACGGCTCCCTCCATCATCGTACATACAAAATTCATCGAGCCGTCTGGGTTGCATGAAGCGGGAAAACGGACCTTATAATCTGTCCCTGTCAAGAGCCCTGCCTCGTAGGTCAAAAAGAGCTTCGAAAGCTCAGCTAAATTAAGCCGATCAACATCAATGCCCTGCTTTTTTACCCGCTCGCGGATGCAATCTTTCCATACTTCCAAAGCAGGCTTGCCATCTACTTCATACAAGATGTGGTCCTTGGCTTTAGTAATGCGCAATGGCTCTGAAATTGGCTTGTGGCCATGATTAAGAGTAATAATAACCGGATCTTTCGACTGAATTAAACAAAGACTTGCGGCATCAGATAAAGACTGATTATTGCCAAATACCCTGGTTTCCTTGAACGCCAGGTTGTCAGCGGCGGCTCCGCCGGCAAACTTCACATTCGGACCAAGTACACTCGAGGCTGCCAGGACCGCCTCCTCTCCTTTAAAGGCGAGTCCATCAATGAGTAAAATCGCCGACTGTTCCGGATATAAATAATTGGGCCCAGGCAAAGACGTGCAAGCATTTTTGATAGTTTTTACCGGATTGCTCTTGAGATGAGTTCCAAGGCCGGTATAGAAGCGATGGTTGTCCGACGCGATCATGGCACACACTAGGCCGTCCTTCAACGTCCCATCCTCAGTAAATTGACCGGCTGAACTGCACCCTATAATTGCCAGATCCCCTGTCACTTCTTTGATGCCGCGCATCACGGCATCAGAATCATGCTTTGCCGAACTAAATATGACTGCTAAGTCCGGCTTTTGATTGTGCTTGATCTTATTGAGGGTCTGCCGGGCGACCTCTTTTCCGGCTTTGTAACTGTCTTCCGTCGAAACAATCCCAGTGACAAATTGTGTGGCCATAAGTCATTTTCCCATTGGTAATTCTTCTTCATAAAGCTTTTCCAACAATTTAGCAAGCAAGTTTTCACAGGTCTGTTGGAAGATCCCCTGACGCTTTCCAGATAACAAAAACTTGTATGTTTCAGTATTGCCATTTTTTTGCGCAATGGCTCCCCAAATAGTGCCTACGGGTTTTTCATTCGTGCCCCCTTCTGGACCAGCGATCCCCGATACAGCAATGCTGTAATCACTGCCGCTCAAGCGCAGCATTCCCTCAGCCATTTGCACAACGACTGCTTCACTAACCGCTCCCTCTTTCTCAAGCACAGCTGGGGATATTCCCAATAACTTCTTTTTTAAATCGTTAGAATAGGCTACTATCCCCCCAAGAAAATACTTAGAACAACCAGGGATCTGCGTTAATGTGGCACTCAAACTACCGCCCGTGCATGACTCAGCCACGCTAAGCTTTAAACCCTTTATAATCATTATCTTCTGTAATTCTTCAACGTCCATTTAATCCTCTGGCATCAATCTTGCACTTGTGTCCTGGTTATTTATGAAAAAAGGAGAAGGCTATGAATAAGCGTACTTTCTTAATCCTGATCATCATTGTCTTCATCATTCTAATGACATTCTGGATACCAATGCAACAAGGAACACAAGATACCACCGAAATCAGAGCTGCCATGGACATTGGATCAGGTGCTACTAATCTAAAAATCGCTAAAGTCGACACCAAAACCAATAAAATCATCTCTACACTCTACGAGGAAAGCATCAAAGTCCCTTATCAAAAAGAACTGGAGCTTTCTTCCAATAACACCTTCAACAAAGATATCAAAGCTCAAGGGATAGAAGGTATCCGTAAACTGAAACTAGCCTCCGATAACTACCACGTCAAAAAAGTAGTCGCTGTCGCCACCGCGGCCTTTAGACAAGCCGCCAATGCCAAAGAATTTTCTGGCGAGATCGAAAAGCAAACCGGCGTCCATGTCAGGATAATCAATCAAGATGAAGAAGGGATCCTAGCCTTCCGCGGTGCCTTAGCCGTTACGTCCTACACTCCCGATGATGTCGTCGTCTGGGACATCGGTGGCGGCAGCATGCAGCTGACAACCCTCACCTCCGATGGAACCTACCATGTCGAAAAAGGAAAAACTGCTTCCATCCCATTCAAAAATACCATTATCGAGGAAGTGGAACAAAAAGATATCAAACAAGTACAGTCTCCCAACCCCATCAGCACCGCCGATATGCAAATGTCTATCCAATATGCCGCTCAAGCTGCAGACGAAGCATCACAATTTATTAAAAGTAAACTCTCTGCCCCAAAAACAGTCGTACTGGCGGTCGGCAATCTTTTCAACTATGGTATCGAGCCCCTAGTCAACAACTCCAACGTCAAAGAAGATCAACTGCAGACCGCTGTCCTCAAACTCGCTGGCAAAACAGATGCTGATATTAACCAAGGCTCCCTCTCCGAAGTCGCCGTCTCCAACCCCCTACTCGTCGTCGGCTACATGCAAGCCCTCAACATCAGCCAAGTCAACGTCGTCAACGTCAATAATGCCGACGGCGCCCTCACCAATCCCCCCTATTGGCAATAAAATTGCAATTCGGGGTCAGACCCACAATTGCAATTTCAGAATCCAAATTGCAATTGTGGGTCTGACCCCGAATTGCAATTCTTTCCATAACTTGATCAACAAGTCGCTGAGTACTCGAGCAAACAGCAC
>JABDDC010000001.1:55054-143045 GCA_013287815.1 Chlamydiota bacterium | reverse complement strand
AACCAACAGTTCTCTCAAATAGACCCTAGTAGCTTTACACAAGCCTCAGTGCAACCGCTAGCCAAGATAGTCGTTATAGTAACGGCAACCTGGTTGCTTAACGTTGTCACCGTCGGTATATTCGGTGTATTCCATAACTTAGCTCAGGAAAAAACGTTCTATGAACGCTATCTTTCCGGTCGAAAAGCAATTACGGATATGACCAATAGTCTAACCAGTAAATCAGCCCATTTTTCAAGAACGATTGAATTGATCAATCATACAGTCCAGCTCGGAATAACGAAAGATCAAGTAATTGCATCCCCGCAAGGGACGATTTCCCGCGAATTTGATGAGGCTAATGCCCGTCTTGATACACTTGTATGTGTCGCTGCACAACCACAACGTTATTTCCAACCTACTTCAATTCATATAGTAAGTGATGTTACTGATGATTTAAGGATTAAAATTAAAGCTATAGAATTAAAAATTGTAAGGCAGAATGTAGAAAATAGCAGATTATTTGCGACAGAGGATGATCTCGATTACACTATGGTTGACATTAGATCAGAAAGAGATGAAATGGATGAAATAAGAATGAAGATTGATGGCCTAAAGCACTATCTCAAACACCAAGAAGAAGCTGTTAAAATGAGGGATGCCCTTGGAGCAATCGAATCAAAATTCAAAGTCCAAGAAGAAAAAAAAGGATTTTTTGCCAAATTTTTTTCAGCTTTTAATATTTTTGGATCTGAAAGTCTTTATGATAAACGTCTGAAAGGAAAGAATAATGCAGTAGATATTTTAAGAGCCTGCTTCGAAAATTCCTTTAAAGAATTGATTCAGATGGAGAATATCGTCTTAAATAAAAGTGATAAGATTTGGATGCAGTGGGATGACTTCGCTGCAAATAGAAAAGCGGTATATTATTTTATGGCCTTTCATCTGATCAACCAGGCTCACTTAAAAAAAGATCAATCCAAAAAATACTTAAAATTGAATGACAGTAATGTAGTCCTGGGAGCATCGCAGCCACAGATCACGGGCATTGGTAAAAAGCATATCATCTCATACAGTCATATCGATGAGTTTTCTCCTTTAAGCGTAGATGAATTTCCGGATGGTATCGATCCTTTCACTGTTAAAAGAATTCTGAAGACACTGGATGAAAAACAGAAAAAATATCTTTTTACAATGCTAATGTCTCCACTTATGCGTGACGGAAGTCCTGCTTTAAAGGAAGCCCAACTTTTCATGTCTCAACAAACTAATCAGGCAAAATCTAAAGAGGAAGCTGATTACATCATAAAAAATTCTGATAAGGTAAAATCTATACAGGAAGCCGCCTACCTGATTAGAAATATCAGTAAAGCTTTTTCTAGTAGATATAAAGATGTGTTCAGTGTTCTTTGGACAGAATTTGCGGATGATGATTCTGAAGCGTTAACACCCTTAAGTAAAAAAGGTGAAGTCGATTTTACTGCAGTTCCGGTAGTACCTTGGACTATAGAAGAGAAGTATTTTGTCAATTCGCCTGCATTATTAGATGCACTTAAAAGTGCAAGAACCCGACAGATCGCGATTTTCGAAAATATCACTAGACAAAATGTGGTCACACCATTTGATAAGAAAAAGATAATTGATCCTACTAATGGGCCGGCAAATGGATTAGACAATCAATATCATCATAGCCATTATGTTTACCATGATGGATGCATGTTGAGCAATCTTTTAGCTATTCTTCTTACTGACCACACCTATCTTAGTTCGTGTGATGTTGCAAAGTTTTATGTAGCGAAAATGAAAGAGGCCATGGCAACTTATCTAGACGATCAAAATAATGCCAGGCAATTTCAAGAGGCCATCCTTGCGGATTATGGACCTAATAATCAGGATCGAGCTTTCAGACCTACTCAAAAAAATTATGATGAAGGTCTTAAAAGATATCGGTTATGGCTGAGAGGGTTGCCAGGAGGGTATGATTTAGGTGCGAATGATCTCGGACAGCTTGAAATTGAGCTTTGTGCCAGAGTCGCCGGTGTCCGCATAGGGATGTTTAGACCGGGGGATACCGTCCTTGATAAGGAAACGGGACTCCTCCAGCCGAAATTCTTTTTCGGTCCAAATACCAAAGAGCGGCTTTACCTTTACAACCAGACGAACTACTCATTTTACGGATTGTTCCCTAAATTAAAGTTTACTAGTCCTAATAATCATATAAACGCCCTGTTGAATTTTTGGAAAACTGCAAAATAATGAAGGTAGAAATATGACAAATATAAATAGACTAAAAAAAGAGTACGAGACAAATTTTGCGGTTCCTGATTTATTTTCAAAATCGAGCCTCCATTTTGTTAGCAGAAATCTTTTATCATTTGGTTCGAGCGGACCTGCAACAGTTTTTGCTAATTATGGTAAGCTTGATTCCTTAGAGAAAGAGATTTCAAGGATAGGAAAAATAGCTGGAGACAGCTGGATTAAAATTCAAAAGATTGCTGACGAAATCCCAGAAATGAGTAGAGCGTTAATAGTCAATAAAATGTGGAATGAAATCAAATTTGATCAGCTCCTAAATGTTTGCGAGATGGCTTTAGAAAATAGCAAGACCAAGAGTCGCCAATTGGAAAACACTCTCTTTCCGGATCTAGTGACAGGCATTATGACCTATGCGCTCTCTTATTTTACTTTAGGATTGTTTACCTTATGTCAAAATTATTTGTTCGAGAGAAAAATTGCTGAATTGCAAAATAAACATCTTAATCCTTTGATGAAGATGATCAATGAAGACATTAAAGTTCAGGCTGAGGCATTGAAGGGCCAACTAAACCTTCTTAAAGAAGCCAAAGCAGCAGATATTTTTATTGCCAAGATAAAAGCGGTAGATGTGAATGCAGCCAGAGAATGTATCACTATTATCAATGAGAAAATTTTGACTTATAATACTTTGCAGGCTCAACATAAAGAATTGGAAGAGCAAAGCCAAAAGCTGACGTCTGAAAGTGATAATTTGAAAAGCAGGATTCAAACGTTAGAAAAGAATATCCGGACAGGAGTTGAGCACAATGAAGGTCGATATAAACTTGATGTGGATTTAAGCTCTCTTCTAAAACAGAAAAATGTTGTTGAGGGTATTCTACTAGACCAAAAGAAACTTAGACATCTTCCGCCACGCTTTCTAAGAACTAAGGACGACATGAACGTTTGCGGGGCTCCCGGGATTAATGAAAATTTAGATAACAACAATTTTGTTGTCTTAAATGAAAGTAATAGACGTTATGCAGACGCCGTCAATGGTAAAAAAACTTCTTTAGAGGTCGTTGAGGCGTGTTTTGTGGATGCCTGCACTTGTTTTGTTGAGAGCGGCTATAAGGCTATCTCTAAACTTAACATAAATGAAGCAGAAGCTAAAAAAAATCTATATCAATTGACAGCTCTTCACTTAATTAAAGGTGCTGCCTTGGTGGATGCCTCACCAATGGAGGAAGGGGCACAAAGGGTAGCATGTGTTGTTTATAGTAACCAGTTACTATTAAATATAGATGGAATTAGGATCCATTCAAGCAATCCAATCAGGGTTTTGACCAAAGATCAGAAAGGTGATTTTGTTACGAAGATTATTGCAGATCCCGAACATGTCGATGATTTCACTCCAAAACATTTAACCGAACAGTCCCCAGGCATTGATCCATTGAGTTTGAAGTGGATTTTAGGGAGGATGAGCTCAGAAGAGATTGAAAAATTATCCTATAACATCATTTATCCTCACTTAAGGGCCCCTGAAAAGAATCTGCAGGCTAGGCTTGCCCTGAAGTTCATAGAAGAAATCGGTGGTGCCATCGAAGAAAAGTTCGACACAGTACTAGTGGCTCGGTGGAATTCAGCAGAGATGCGTAATCTCCTGAAAAACACCAAGCCTCTCCGGTAAAGAGGCAGGGCGAGGAGATAGGAGAGAGGAAGAAAAGTTGCTTGGCGAAGCCCTTGGAGTGCGGTGCTCTGCACCGCCTTCTAGCGCAATTGTGAGAACCATTCTTACTGTAAACATCGACACTAATGCCACCCTCGCTCTATGTTCTCTGCGACTCTGCGGTGAATTTCTCGTACCTACTCCGAATCTCAGCCTGTCTTCTACCTCCTTTACAAATTTAGTTTTACCACATATAGTGAAGCAAAGGTAGGAGGTAACGATGCTAAAATCCCCAATAAAAATCGCCGTGACAGGAAGTGCCGGCCAGATCGCTTATAATTTACTTTTCAGGATTGCCTGCGGCGAGCTGTTTGGACCTGATCAGCCTGTTGCACTTCATCTATTGGAGCTGCCGCCCATGCAGCCGGCCTTGGAAGGGATGAAGATGGAACTGGATGACTGCGCCTTTCCTTTGTTGAATTCGGTGTTAGTAACAGATCAAGCTGAAAAAGCATTTAAGGATGTCGATTATGCCATATTGGTTGGAGCGACGCCACGCGGACCGGGGATGGAGAGGAGTGATCTGCTGCAAGCCAACGGCAAAATCTTTATCGAGCAAGGCAAAGCTTTAAATGAAGTGGCTAAAGAAACAGCCAAAGTCATAGTCGTGGGTAATCCATGCAATACCAATTGCCTGATAGCCATGGCCCATGCTCCACGACTGCCAAAGAGCAACTTTTCAGCGATGATGCGTCTTGATATGAATCGGGCGATCTATCAGTTGGCAAATAAAGCCAAAGTAGGCGTCAACGATATCACTAAAATGACCATCTGGGGCAACCATTCGACGACGCAGGTGCCTGACTTTTTTCATGCTGAAATAAAAGGTTCGCCGGCTGATCAGGTGATCACAGATAAAAACTGGTTAGAGAACGACTTCCTTACCAAGGTGCAGAAGCGGGGAGCGGAGATCATTGCCGCAAGAGGTAAATCTTCTGCTGGATCGGCTGCCAATGCTTTAATCGATGCCATCAAAGATCAAATTAACATCACCAAAGCAGGAACTTGGTATTCTTCTGCGATCCATTCGTCAAAAAATTCTTATGGCATCGATGATAACCTCGTTTTTTCGTTTCCCTGCGTCACTAAGACACCTGGAAAAAGTGAAATTGTCTCAGGGCTTCATTTAAATGAATTTTTAGAGTATAGAATAAGACAGACCGAAAAAGAATTAAAAGAAGAGCGTGACCTAGTCCGACAACTAATTTAAGGTATTTTATGGCAGATATATTATTTGAAATTAAGGTAGAAAATCTTGAGACAGGTTTGAGGGGATATCCTTGCGGATATTGCACCACCTCGTTTGTTGATCCACAAAAAGGGCTCTTCTATATGGAGCATCCCTTAGTCGATCTTGAGAAGAAAGAGCCAATCGAAGTGATCTATCTTCTATGGAATGGAAGAGAAGGGAGCAAGCAGGAGGTCGAAGCTTTTAATCAAGAACTTATTAAACGCTCCAATTGTTCCCCTGAGCTCATCAAGTATATCCGCTTATTGCCTCGCGAATCCCATCCAATGAAACTCTTTACGACTGCATTATTGCTGGCACATGCTTTTGAAGGAACTGATAACTACCGTGAAGATGGATTAAATATCATCGCCAAAGTACCCGAGATAGCTGCTGCAGTGATCAATTACCACGCCGGTTGGGGAGAGTCTAAACCGTCGCAGCCGGAATTAGGCTACATGGAAAATTTCGTTAACATGCTCAATGTTCCTAACGTCAATAAAGCTGAGCTGACCCGTGTCCTAAAGTTGTTTAATATACTCCATTACGACCATGGCGGCGGCAACCTCTCTTGCTTCGTCGGTAAAGCCATCGCCTCAGGGCTGGAAGATATGTATGGCTCGCTTGCTGGGGCGATGGCAGCATTAGCCGGTCCGCGCCATGGCAAAGCCAATCAGGACTCTTTGATTTTTGTCCAGGACCTGATTAAAGAGTTGGGCGATAACGTCAGCGAACAAAAATTGGAAGAATCAATCCGTCGCCGATTGCAGAATAATGAGCTGGTTTTTGGCTTTGGACATGCCGTTCTCAGAGTGGAAGATCCGCGCGCCACCTTGCTTTATAAAGTGGCAAGCCAATATTATCCGGATATTCCGCTTGTGAAGATGTCGCAGCTGCTACGTAAGGTCGGCAGCAAGGTGTTGAAAGAAAATCCCAAAATATCTAATCCTTATGCCAATGTTGATGCAGTGTCGGGTATTCTGTTGACCGCAGCCGGTTTTCCCTATCCCGAATACTACACCGTTTTGTTTGGAATGGCCCGCGTCGTCGGAATAGGCCGACAAATCGTTTATGAAAGGGAAGAGGCTCGCGGCGGTAAGGGGACACCTATTGTGCGGCCCAGCTATCCGTTTAAACAGTCGCGTAAAAATTAAACACAGAGGCACAGAGGCACAGAGAGCACAGAGAAAAAGCTGTTTAAATAACAATACAGAGAGAAAATTTAATTTAAATAGATTTTTAACAAAAAAAACTAAATTACTTTCTCTGTGAACTCTGTGCCTCTGTGCCCCTGTGTTTAATTTTAGGCGTCATTGTGGGTATATAATCTCTAAACCTTCGTACTTTGTTATAGGAGACTAGATGGACTTCGGATCAGTTGGTTATATTTTTAACCGTGCACTTTCGTTTTCATTTGCTAAAAAGAAGCTGCTCACTGTTTTCTGTATCCTTGCTTTGTCAGGTCTATTGATTGTATTCTTTAGGGGATTATCGCTCCATGCGGGCGAATGGGTGCAGCTCAGCCTGACTTTTATACCCATTTTTATCTGCACAGGCATCTTCCTTTCGACCGGAATTTTCTTAATCAGGGTATATCATGACGAAGTGAAGAATCGGGGAGAAAACTATAAGAATGTTTTGTCCAATTCTTGGGAGATGATGATCGGCGCCTCTTATTTCGCCGTACCGATTATCCTGGCTTACTTATTGTTATGGATGCTGCTGGGGTTTTTTGTGTTGCTACGCGAGATACCGGCCGTTGGTGATTTCGTTAGTTTGATCCTTTCTTTTGCCCCTTTCATGATCAACCTCGTTACTCTTATCTTGTGTGTGATTAGTCTGGGCTTACTTTTTGTGGCTGCACCTCTTCTGGCTTTGAAAGATCTGAGTAGACAGGCGATCTTCAAAGCAGCGGTCAAAAGGATGGAAGTGGATCCGTTTGCCAACCTGGTTTTGATTTTGGTTGCTTTGCTTCCGCTTGCCTTAATATTAGTGTTATTATCGATTTCAGCTTACTTGACCGGTACCCTGTGCATCGACTGCAGCACTCCAGTGCAGACAACTATGAAATGGTTTTTCTTCATGATCCCTTTTGCTGCGTTCCTGACGCCTGGAGTGATCTTCTTCTTCAACTTCGCCGCCGAAGCGCATGTCCTGCTACAGAAGCGTTAAATTTTAGCATCACTCTAGACCTGCGAGACTAACTTCTCAGCCATGAGGGCATGGTACAGCAGCCCTTTGGAGCCCATACCGGCCAAGACCCAATGCTTCGGGCCCATTTGTTTGATAAAGGGAAGGCGGTTGGGTGCGCCGGATCTGATACCGGCTCGGCAGGCGATAACTTCAGGATTTTTTAGAGGCGGATACATCACTTTAAGTTTAGGAAGGAGCTCCTCCTTTGCTTTTTCAATGTCTGGCCCTGCATGAGTAAAGCCTCGCTCATAGGTTCCTCCGACAATGCATGAATGATTATTCTCTGTCATAAGCAAGTAGACGTGTGAATTCAGTGGATATTTTAACGGCGGTATATTTTGCGGCCACTTCAATTCAAGCAACTGCCCCTTTAACTGATTCAGGGGAAGTGCTGAAAGTTCAGGAATTTCTTGTGTTAAAGCACCAGCCGTGATGATAACAAGATCATAGCCGTCGACTTCAGCAAGGCTGCTGATTTTCTTTTTTTCGAAAGCAACGCCTCTTTGTTGGCAACCTTTCCATAATCCTTCCAGATAGAGCGAGGAATAAACTGTCAGTCCTTCTGTGATGAAGATGCCGGGGAAATAGGCAGCATCTGGAGCCTTTTCCCGGATCTGATCGGCATTCAGCCATTCGACATCAGGATATGTTGCTGCACTCGCGCGAAAATTGAGTTCCTGTTCCTGAACTAAAGCTAGCCGGATGATACCTTTATTCATGTTGACAACAGGTTTGCCCAAGACTTTTTGCGATTCATTGAGAAGTTTTACAGTTGCAGCATACCCTTCACGGCCCATCCAGTTTAGTTTAGATTGTACTCCGACGTATGGATGCAGTAAGCCCGAGGCCATGCCTGAAGTCCCTGCTCCAATATCTAGTGTATCGTACAAGGTGACCTGGTCCCGTTTAGACAGATGCCATGCCACTGCCAATCCGCAAAAACCCGCACCAATAACTGCAATTCGTCTGTACATTTTTTTGTCCTAATTGGGAGACTGGAGACAGGAAGAAAATTTGCCTGGCGGAGTTTGCGCTCAGTCCCGATAGGGACGGCATATGTCTAAGTCGCCACAGATATATGCCGTCCCTATCGGGACTGAGCACAAGCTTCACTTCACCAATTGTACCTACTCCGAATCAACAGACTGTTTCAATTCCTCTTTTTTTAAATCAGTATGCGCTGTAGAGTAGATAAATAAAAGGAATAATTATGAATGAAATGGCAAGGAAGGATGTCAGACGGATCGTCGTCTTGCTGACTGCCTCGGTGGCAACTGGCTGTCTGCTGGCAGGGGTGATGCTTTACAATTATAATCACACAGGACGGTACATTGCAGGGCAGACGATCCTTGATCCCAAAGTGATGGATCAGATCAATAGCCAGACCCATAAAGGAAAGAGTGAACGCCTTGTCTTTGAAAAGACCGATTTCACTTACTATGACTCCAAAACAAGACTGATGGAGCATGTGCCTGTTTCATTGGAATCTTATCAACGGTTTTATCCGTTGATAGAAAAAGATAAAAGTCTGGAAAACGTGACCGCTGATGTCATCACCTCATTTAACAGACCCCATGTCAGCCGTCTGCTGACAACCATGCGTGAAGGGGAAAACACCTCTTCAAAAGTATTTCAGGTCGTAGAGATAACTTCCGAAGATTATTTTAGAGTTCTGCTCCACTCCGATCAAAATTCGGACCAGTGGGCTTATTTCTACCAATCCAATATTAACAATCAAGTCATGCAACTTTTTGTGGTCAGAGGATGAAAGGGAAATTTACTTTTTTAGGAACAGGAGCCTCTTTAGGCGTACCGATGATTGGATGCGGCTGTGAAGTTTGCTGCTCTACTTCCCATTTCAACAATCGGTTGCGTACATCGGCTTTAGTTCAGATTGGCAGAAAGTCTTTTTTGATTGATTCCGGACCCGACTTCCGCTATCAGGCACTGCGTGGTGGCATCGAGCATCTTTCAGGGGTCCTCTATACCCATTCTCATCATGATCACACTGCAGGTATTGATGATTTGCGTCCCTTCCATTTTATGACTGACTCTCCCATCCCATTATTAGGTTTACAAGAAACGATCGAGGATATCAAAAAGCGCTTTTATTTCCTCTTCAAACCAACCCTGGATGGTAATACAGCTAGGTTGAAGGAATTCTTTTTGCCGGAAAGGAAGGGGAAGGTGATATTTCAAGATGTTGAAATCAGTTATTATACTTACTATCAGGACAATATGCCAGTCAATGCCTTCCGCTTTGGCGATCTGGCCTATGTTTCGGATATCAAAGATTACCAATCCGATATTTTTGACTGGCTCAAAGGGGTAAAGACGGTAGTCGTTAGCGCATTGCGCTACACACCGTCCCTCATCCACTTGTCCGTGGATGAAGCAGTAGACTTCGTCAACCGATCCGGCGCAGCCCGCGGTTGGCTAACACATACCTCACACGACTTGGAGTATGAAAAAACGAATGCCTGCTTGCCATCTCACGTACAACTCGCTTATGATGGATTAGAACTTGAATTTGAAGAGGGAACATGAAAGAAGATAAAATTGTTAGGGATGAATCAAATCTGGTCTTGCACGATCAGGACAAGAATAAAAAGGCCTTACTGGTTTCTGCTTACCATGGTGCTGACCAAAAAACTGTTTGCGAAGAACATCTATCTGAACTTGAGCTGCTCATCGACACCTTTGGAATGCAGACTGCCCGTAAGATCCCCTGCGTATTACGCAGGTATGATGCCTCAACTTTTCTTACTAAAGGAAAGCTGGAAGAGGTTTTGACTATAGCCAAAGAATTGAAAGTCGATGCAGTCGTCTTCGACGATGAGATCAGCCCAGGCCAACAAAGAAATCTGCAGGAAGTATTCAGCATCCCGGTGATGGACCGTACAGAAGTCATTCTTGGTGTCTTTGCGCAAAGAGCGCAAACCAAAGAGGCCAAGCTGCAGGTCGAGCTGGCTAAGGTGAAATATGAAGCTCCCCGCTTGAAAAACCTTTGGACCCACCTGTCTCGACAATCAGGTACTTCTGGCGGAGGAGGCGGAGGAGGAGGCGGAGGTTACCTTAAAGGTGAGGGGGAAAAGCAGATTGAAATAGACCGTCGTATCCTCAAAAGAAAAATAGAACTCCTCCAAAAAGAGATCGATGAAGTCAGAGCTAACCGTGAAACACTTCGCCTGGCGCGCGTCAAGTCTGAAATTCCTGTCTTTGCCATCGTCGGATATACCAACGCCGGAAAATCGACTTTGCTTAATGCTCTGACGAATGCAGGAGTTTTTGTTGAAGACAAATTGTTCGCTACGTTGGACACCACGACGCGCAAGTTCACTTTAAAAAATCATCAGGATATCCTTCTAGTGGACACAGTCGGATTCATCCGCAAGCTGCCCCACTTGCTTGTTGCTGCCTTCAAAAGTACTTTAGAGGAGGCTGTTGAGGCTGATATTCTTCTTCATCTGGTCGACGTCAGCCACCCGATGGCTGAAGAACAAGCTGCCACAACCCATGAGGTATTGAAAGAGCTGGGAGCCGGCAAAAAGCCGATCATAACCGTCCTTAACAAGATTGACGCCTGCACAAATCCGTTGATGATCCAAAAGATCAGGATGACCTATCCGAAAAACATCCAGATATCTGCTTTAAAAGGTCAAGGATTGGACGAATTGCAGGATGTCATCATTCAGGAATTGAGCAAACAAAGAAAATTAGCTGATTTCAGGATACCGCAAAGTGATTACGCAGCCGTCAGCGAAATCATTCGTTTGGGTCATATCATTAAGCAAGAATATGAGGAAAATGATGTCGTTTTGAAAGTCGATGTTCCCAATGTCCTGGCTGCCAAATTTGCACGTTATCTGGAAAAAGGAGACGGAGTCGAGGAGACAGGAGACAGTTAGAAGATGAATTCTGTGCAACATCTACCCCGGGAGGATAGGCCTAGAGAAAGACTCGTTAAGTTTGGGCCAGACTTTTTGTCCACAGCTGAACTAATTGCAGTAATCCTGGGAAGCGGCACAAAGTCTCAACCAGTCTTGCAGTTGGCTCATCATATCGTAGCCCATTTTGGCAGCTTGGATAGCCTCTGCAACGCTACCTTAGCTGAGTTATGCTCCATTAAAGGGATAGGACTGGCGAAAGCTATTCAGCTTCAGGCAGCCTTTAACTTAGGATTAAGGGCTTCACGGCAAGTGATTCAGGAGAAAGTACGTGTCGAACATCCTGATCAGGCCTATCAGCTTGTTAAAGATGATCTGGAAAAGGAAAAAAGGGAATTATTCATCGCAATCCTGCTCGATACCAAGGGATATGTCATTTGCCATGAAATCATCTCCATCGGCAGCCTATCTCAAACTTTAGTTCACCCCAGAGAGGTCTTTTACCCCGCCATCAGGCATAAAGCCGCCAGCCTGATAGGCGTTCATAACCATCCCAGCGGTGATCCCACACCATCGCCTGAGGATTATGAGCTCACTCAGGTACTTATCAAAGCTGGCCGCCTCGTCGGGATCCCCATCAATGACCACCTTATCATAGGCCATCAAAGATATGTCTCCCTGAGAAAAGAAGGCGTCATCTTTTAGTAATGAGGAATTTCTTGTCCATCCTAACCATCCCGTCCGCCCTAAATCTTGTCTATCCTTTAAGTAGAATAATCCAACGAGAGGTCTTTATACCTTCTACCTTCTCTTTTCATTTAATTGGCAACCGTTTATGATGTTAAGCAAAATGAGACAATATTATGACATTACCAAAAATACTTGCTATCGTGACGGTGCTTTTGTTTGGAGCTATTGGTATTGCAGCTATTGTGAAAAACAAGAAAGCCGCGCCAAAAACCGAGATTGCTGCTAAAGTTCCGAATAAAGAGTCAGCGGATCAGATTAAAAAAATAGTTCCACCTCCTCCTCCCCCAGCTCCAAAAAAGCCGGTAGCAGCTCCAAAACAGATTGAGACGCCCCCATATCCTTATGAGACATCGGCCCCATTTGAAAAAAATCATCCTGAAGTAGATAGGATACAAGAATTCTTTAATAAGAATGAGCCCAAATTCCCAATTGTTGAGACGGTCACTTACAAAAGTAATGTTTCCTGGCAAAAGGGGAGGCCGGCTTGGCTGTCAGATTACGCCAACTATTATCAGACCTCGCGCCATTTCATTGCCCGTAGTTTGAATGGTAAGCCTGACTACGTCAAGCAGGATATTTCGGAAGGGGATAAATTCAATGTGCTGCGCAAAGATAAAAATTTTGAGTTTTATCTTTTGGTTGACACATCACGCTGCAAGATGTGGTTTTACTATATCGACCTTGATGCCAAACAAAAGGTATTGGTGAAGACTTATAAGCTTGGCCTTGGCAGGAGCGACCCTTCAAAGACTTCTGGGTTGTTGACACCTCTTGGAACTTATTCACTTGGGGATAGAGTGGCCATCTACAAACCAAAGGTATCGGGAGTCCATCAAGGAAATAAAACAGAGTTGATCACTGTCTTCGGAACGAGGTGGATCCCGTTTGAAAAGGAATTAGGAGACACTACTGCATCTGCTAAAGGATTTGGAATCCATGGCACGCCATGGAAATATGATGACGTAGGCGTTATTACCGATGACCAAAGCAGCTTGGGCAAGTACGAAAGCGACGGTTGTATCCGCCTCTCGACACAAGATATAGAAGAACTGTTTTCGATTATCATTTCACGGCCTACCATCATCGAGATCGTGCGTGACTTAGCCAACTCCAAGCTTTCCCAGTACGAGGACTGAAACTTATGGATATTTTACAACATGAAAAGCAAATTCATGAGTATATCAAAACGATAGAACACCTCAAGAAGCAGAATCAGGACAATCCTATCTTTAATGTTGAAATTCGCAAACTTGAACAGAAGTTAGAAAAGCTGAAACAAAAAGTTTATACTGAACTGACCCCATGGCAGAGGATCATGATCTGCCGCCACCCATCGCGTCCCCATGCACTCGATTTCGCCAAAAACATTTCAGAAAAATTTGTTGAGCTGTCCGGAGACAGGAATTTCGGCGATGACCCGGCCATCATCGGAGGACTGGCCACCATTGGCGGAGTCAACTGCATCATCATTGGCCAGGAGAAAGGGTACGATACGGAAAGCCGGGTCAAACGTAACTTTGGAATGTTGAATCCTGAAGGATTTCGTAAAGCGCTGCGTTTGATGAAGATGGCTGAAAAATTCCATTTGCCGGTAGTTTCCTTGTTAGATACTCCCGGAGCCTATCCCGGCCTTGAAGCGGAAGAACGCGGCCAAGGCTGGGCTATCGCCGAAAACTTACGCGCGATGGCCGGATTGAAGACTCCGATTATTGTAGTCGTCATTGGGGAAGGGTGCTCAGGCGGAGCTCTTGGAATGGGAGTCGGTGATGTCATTGCAATGCTCGAGCACGCTTATTATTCTGTAATTAGTCCTGAAGGGTGTGCATCGATCCTTTGGAAAGATGTTTCCAAGAATGTGGAAGCGGCTTCGGCCTTGAAGCTCAACGCCGAAAATCTAATCGAGTTGAAAGTAGTCGACGCTGTCATTCCCGAACCGCTTGGCGGCGCCCATCACAACCCTCAGCAAGCTTATATCAACGTCAAACGGTTCGTGCAAGAACAGCTGCAGATCCTCAAACGAATACCCGATCATATTCTTCTTGAGCAACGTTACCTCAAGTTCCGCCAGATGGGACAATACACAGAAGTTTAAGGAACCATGCGAGAACTCATTAAAACAGCACTGCTGGGAAAGCAGTATCGTGGACTCATTTTGCTTAGCATCTTGTTCATGATTATGCTCACCTTCGCTTCTCAGATGGAAGTGCTCACACTTGGAGTCATCACTAAGAAAGGTCCCGGATTCTTTGAGATTTTTTCTTCAGTTGAAAATGGAAACCTAACGAGTAATGCTGAAATCAGCTGGCAAGATATTGAAAAAAGATGGCCAGAGCTCTATCCTAATGCTGAAGGGATTGTAACACACGAGGGGACCACCCAGTTTTTAGCTAAATACAAGGGTCGTGACCTCATCGAGAAGGTGACCGATTTCCTCAACCCGATCTTGCCTATCGCCACCAGCTTGAAGGCTTTAGCTTTATTTATCATCATCGTCGCTGTATTCAAAGCTATTTCGCTGTTTTGTCAACGCTTCACTGCCAAGCTGGTCGCCATCAAGATCAGTAGCGAGCTACGTCGCACCTATTTTGAGCATATCCAGTCCTTGCCCATGGACTTCTACCATCAGTATAATATGGGAAGCATATCTTCTAGAGTCGTTGGCGATGCTGCCCTGGTCGCAGAAGCACTGAATGCTTGTCTGGTCAATTATCTGCAGACCCCTTTTACCGTTCTGACTACATTGTCAATCTGTTTCGTGACTTCGTGGAGGCTGTCTTTGATCATCTTTTTAGGATTCCCGGTCATCATCTACCCCATCCTCTATTTAGCCCAAAGGGTCAAGAAGATCTCTAAACAGATTCAGGGAAATCAGGAAATCTTCGCTTCTGTACTGCTTGATTTTATCGCGGGTATCCAGACGGTAAAAGTATTTGCCATGGAAGAATTCTCCCTCAAAAAATACCGCGAGCAAAATACTAGAATGGCCACCCTGGAAAGACGCAGCGCCCGCTACGATGTTTCCTCACGCCCGATTGTCCATACCATCGGCATGTTCTTCCTGGCAACCTCGCTGCTTTATGGACTCTATGTCCTGCAGATGAATGTTTCTGAAGTACTAGTCTATTGCGGCCTGCTGTTTGTCTTCTACGAACCGATCAAAAAATTTGCCGAGGAAAATAGCCATATCCAAAGGGGAGTGGCAGCAGCGGAACGGATGCAGGAAGTGCTTAGCTTGCAGCCAAATATTAGCGACCATAAAGATGCCCAGGATATGGTCAGCTTTAAAAACACAATCGAATTTGATAACGTCTGGTTTAAATATGACTCCAAATGGATCTTGAAAGGGCTCAGCTTTACAATAAACCGCGGAGAAAAAGTGGCCATTGTAGGCCCGACCGGATCAGGTAAATCGACAATCGTGCAGCTGTTGCCCCGTCTTTATGATGTCCAGAAAGGGGAGATCAGGATCGACGGCCAAACGCTAAACAAATACACACAGAAGTCGCTCAGGGAAAATATTTCATTTGTGCCGCAGAAGCCTTTTCTATTCCTCGATACCGTTGCGGCTAACATCGCCTTCGGACGCCCTTTCTCTAAAAGCGAAATAGAATTAGCTGCCAAACAGGCCTGCGCGGATGAATTCATACTCAATTTGCCGGAAGGCTATGACACACCCTTGTATGAGATGGGTAAAAATTTGTCTGGAGGTCAGCAGCAGCGTTTGGCTATAGCCAGGGCCTTGGTCAAAAAAGCTCCTATCCTAATCATGGACGAGGCAACCTCATCTCTTGACGCCATCAGTGAAGACCACATCAAGACAGCCCTACACCAGCTTCATGGCAAGATAACACAGATCATCATCGCCCACAGGCTCTCGACCATCGAAGATGCCGATAAAATTATCTTTCTGGATCAAGGTGAGAAACTGGCCGAAGGGACCAAAGACGAGCTGCTGCGCGATTGCCCCGCCTTCAAGCGCATGTGGGAGCTGTTACATAAGGAAGACGGTTAAAAAAAGGCTAAGGGCTGGAGGATGAAGGATGAAGGATGACGTCGCTAGGCGAAGCTCGCTTGCGAAGCCTTGGAGTGCGGTGCTCTGCACCGCCTTCTGGCGCAATTGTGAAGACCATTCTTATTCTAGTCTCGCCTTTAGTGCCACTTTCGCAATTCGCTAACGTCTGTCAATGCTACGATCGCGCCAGAAGGCGGTGCAGAGCACCGCACTCCAAGGCTTCGCAAGCAACATTTAGCCCATTGAAGGGCCAAAATTAACTGTCTAGAAACTAGGGATAGCGGTGTTATACCAATCTACATTAAGGTTCCCCCAAAGCAAAGGAGCTATCAATTGGCGTGCAATTTCTTGTTGAGTATTAAAGTTAAGGCCTAAAATGGTTCTGGCTAATCCTAAGCTAGTCAGGCAACAAAACCCTTTCAAAACCACTCTTTCAGTGAAGTTTAGATCTTTCTTCACGAAACGATTTTTTATACCAATAAATAGGGATGTCGCACAGGCTGCGACAGCACCCTTTGTCCCGGCATATTTAATGGTCGGGTTAATAAAAAAAGAAGTACCCGCAGCATAGAGAAATGCTTTGCCCACATGTTTCACATCTGCTCTTTGGCAAAATGTGTTTACTTGTTTGTAAGCATTGCTGTTTTGAATTGATGTTAAAAATGACATATTTATCCCCTTTTTATAAAGTTAAACTAGATTATATCAAATTTATAATTAAATGTAAATACAAATTTGCAATTTATTTTTGATGCCTTTATTTTTATCATCTTTAGTTTTCTACTTAATATTTTTTTGGGAATGAAAAGGGCTCCAAAGCGGCTGCGCCGCCTTCAGCTCGCGCTGACTTAAAGCAATCCCAGCCTGGCAAAGGCATCTTTCAGTTCCCGGTTTTCGGGCTTATCGAAGGCGCCGGAGCCGGCCATCCACTGGATGTAGCTTTTCGGTATCTGGCTTAAGGGGACACCCTGATGCTTTCCGAAGGGCATATGTTGAAGGGCTCTTGGCTTGTTAAGAAGGGCGAAGACATCGTCGATGGATAGATCGTCGATCATCCTGGAAAAAATCTGGTGTAAAACGATGACATCGTCAAACGCACGGTGTGCGTTGTTGGCGGTGATCCCATAAATTTCACGTAAGAATTGTAGAGTATGCCTTGGTAGATCGGGACGATATCGTCGGGCCCATTTTAACGAATCGAGAAACTTCCATGTGGGGATTTCGACCTGATGCCTCAGATATTCATTCCTGAGGAAGTGGACATCGAAGTTGTCGTTATTGTGGGCGATGAGGACGGTATCACCTTCGCAGAATTTGGTGAATTCAAGGGCCACTTGGGCAAACGCCGGAGCCGATGCGACCATCTCATCATTGATCCCGTGGATAGCTGTCACTTCAGGCGGGATTGTGATGCCCGGATTGACAAAGCTTTCAAAACGGCGATCCAAGGCAGGGTCATAGGCAGCAATCTCGATAATCCGATCTTTATCGGACCTGATCCCCGTCGTTTCTGTATCGTAAAAGATTGCTCTGAGTGCCATATTACTTATTTTGTTTTGTTGATTTCTTCAGCTTTTTGCAGGATCTGGTCCAGGGTCGCATGGCCGAATCCGACCGCTTCGACTGGTGTTGCAAACATCTGGCAGACATGTTCAACTGTTTTCACATAGGCCAGGAGCAATTCACTATCGATCTTTTTATGCGGCGTTGGTAGCATGACCCTATAGAAAACAACAGCGGCTTTTTCATCCATGCCAAAGCCGGGGATGTCCAGTTCTTTGTTGAGGAGATGAAGAAGCCGGGCCATATCGCTAACGGCTTCTTTTTTGAGTTCGCAAGGGATAAAGACAAGCAGTTGCAATAGATGACCCTCGTCGAAGATCCGCATAAAAAGAGGATAATCTTTTTTCTCTACATTTAAAACAGTATACACTTGCTGAGTTTCTTCCTGGATGGAAGGTTCATAGTCATGTTTTTTTAAAAGGGTGATCAGAGCTTCGAGGGTCAGATTAATCATATTAATATCCTATCTGAGGGATGGGGCTCTCATTTTTAGCATTAGTAACGGATGGATTATTGGTTGTAGGGACAACGCAAAATTCGTCGTTTGAAGGCATTGCATAACAACCGGTCAAAAATAATAAAGCAGCGAGTGCAAATAAAGAATGTTTCATTGGAAATCCTTGGTTTAGTTGAGAGTAATTTAACCCAAATGCGATATTGTTTCAAGAGCTAAAGAAAATTACTGAGATTCGGAGTAGGTACGAAAAATTCACCGCAGAGTCGCAGAGAGCGCTGAGAATGCGCAGAGAATTTTTTCTTTACAAAAGTAGTCTCTTCATTTATTGTTGCAAGCTTATGATTTACGATAGCAATAACCTCAATAACATCACCGGTCAAATAATAGGTTTGGCGATAAAGGTTCATCGCTCGATGGGTCCTGGATTACTAGAGTCGGTTTATTTAACTTGTCTTTGTTACGAATTGAAAAAGGCAGGTCTAATAGTAGAGTGATCAAAATTCTCTGCGTAGTCTCAGCGTTCTCTGCGGCTCTGCGGTAAACCAGTCTAAACCACCCTACCCCTTCCATTACTCGAGCCTCTTTCTTACACCCAAACGGGACCTCTGGCATCTCGTACCTACTCCGAATCTCAGGAAAATTAAACTCAGAGCACAGACGCGCTAAAAATTAAACACAGAGGCACAGAGGTACAGAGATCACAGAGAAAGACGCAGGACAAAAAAATAATTAATTTTGTTGTCCTTCGAAATTCTCTGTGATCTCCGTACCTCTGTGCCTCTGTGTTTAATTTTGTAGCACGCCTGTGACATGATTAATTTTATTTAATTGTGTCTGGTTCGACTCCCAAGCCTTCGGTCTCGTTGAATGATGCGATATGCGAGACGCCGGCTTGCGATTCGGCGATGAGGATCTCTTTTCCGGCGATGCTGAGGAGGAAGAGGGTAGAGCGGGGGGAGAGGTGACGGGTTTCCATTACCTTGATAGTACTTTGTGTATTCATATTGAAAACTCGTTGGCGAGTCATTCTTTTTAGCATAATGGAGGCGACGATCATGAAACCGATCAAGAGGGCGAGGATGAAGAGCATATTCGTAAATTTCCCCTGGAAATTGTCCGGCTCTACGCTAATTTTTTGCTCTTCCTTCTCGATGGAGTGATCTTGAATGATCGGGATATCATGCTGCGGTTGGATTTGGGAGTAGATAGAAAAAGGGGTGGAGACGATAAATAAAGATAGGAAAGAGATGAGAAGATATTGAATCATAGGTATAATAAACTCCAATAGGTTAAACTCTACATTACCCTTAACAATAATTATTTTACTATGAAATTTGAATCTCCAAAAGGAATTATCGCTTTAGATATTGATGGGACGATCACACCGGAAGCCCATGCCGTGGCACCGCAAGTCATTGATTTTCTTTCTTCTTTAGCGCGAAGCGGCTGGCAAATGATTTTTATTACCGGGCGTCCCTTTCAGTGGAGCTACCAAACTTTAAATGTGATGCCATTCTCTTATATCTTGGCAGTGCAAAACGGATCATTGTTGATTGAGCTGCCATCGAAACAAATTGTCGTACGCAAGTATTTGAGCAACGAAATCATCCCTGCAATGAATGAAGTTTGTTCCCAATTTAAAACGGACTATATCATTTATTCCGGATTGGAGAATCACGATATCTGTTATTACAGACCGGATAGAATGTCTCAGTCCCTGCTTGAGTATGTTCAACGAAGGTCATCTACCTTAAAAGAACGATACCAGGCCGTCGAATCCTTTGATGGTCTTCCCATTTCTGTTTTTTCTTCCGTCAAATGTTTTGCGGATGAACCGCAGGCGTTTGCTTTAAGCCATGCTATCCAGAAATTGGGATTACATGCCCCCCCTAACCTAGACCCGTTTGATCGGAACTATTTTGTGATCCAGGGAACGCATGCCGAAGCTACAAAGGGGTTAGCATTGAAAAACTTTGCCAAAAATTTCGCCGACCACATCCCTATTATCGCTGCCGGAGACGACTACAACGACCTGAGTATGCTCGAGGTTGCCGATGTCAAAGTTGTCATGGCGAATGGACCCAGGTCTTTGTTAGATATTGCTGATATCGTGGCGCCATCAGCATTGGTAAATGGAATCATCGAAGGATTGCAAAAAGCTGTTGTAAAAGCAGGAGAACTATAATAATGATGCTAGCGAAACTGGAAGGAGGCCCTTTTGAAAAGATCAAAGGGCTTATTGAAAAAGCGATTGAGGCCGGCCGGCATTTCCAAAGTCCACAGACCGGTTACATCCATTTTTTCCCCCATCAGAAACAAGGGGATCCATATCATGCGATCCCGCTTTATGAAAATTTCCTGTTTGCGTTGGCGTTATTACGATCGAAAATGCACGAGAATATCAATGAAGCTAAAGTGGTGGTGACTAATCTGCTCCATTTTCAACATCCAAAAGGCAATTTCCCTGTTTATCTGCACGAATATCCTGCCTGTAGAGATTCCTTGGGCGGGATCGACATCCTGGCCCCCCTTTACTGGACAATCAAACATTTTGGTCATGTTCTCGGAGGAGACCTCAGAGCCAAATTGGATGATTCCATTCAGCGGCTCATCCAGTATGGCCTGACCCAGCATCAAGAATACCCAATGCCCTATTCGATGGCTGCCCGTTTCGCTGCCGGATTGGTTGCCGTCGGTAGGCTGCAGAAAAACGAGGAGTGGGTAGCTGGTGGAAATCTGATGCTCGGCCAGCTGGCCGAGGAAAGAGAAGCCTGGTGTTCAACAGAGTATTTGTCAGACCTCCTGATTGCTTTGCAGATGGCTGACATCAATTTCTTTGCAGAAGAAAGATGGCAGCCCTTAAAGGATTATATCGTCAATACATGGAATCAGGATGTGTGCGCCTTTGTTGGACCCGGAGTGCGTGAATTGCAGCTTAAGCAAGAGCCTAAGCCCAATTTGTATGACTTATTCATGGGTACTTTTTTTGGAACTTTTGCACACAGGTGCGAGGCTTTAGATATCTATCACTTGCAAGCAGCACTCATTCAGCCGATCGATCCGGTGCAGCTAAAGCCTGCAGATAGTACTGAAGGGACTTACAAAGGACAAAAATGGGTTTCTTTTAGTTCAATGGCTTTGCTAGAGAAAAGAGTTTCCCAGGTCTCTCTAGAAAATACATACTCTCCTTTGAAGATTGTGTGGGGCGATTCCAAATTCGCCCATACATTCGTTTGTCAGGGATGCAAGTGTTCAACGATTGAGTATCAGGTGAAGGAAAACGGATGTGAGTTGTTTCTTGACCTTGACCGGGAAATCGATCTGCAGGATAAGGAGAAGCAAAGAGAGATTAATTTCTATTTTGATTTCCATCCTGATTACGAAATCCATGTTGATGGATTTACAGCAACAACCTTTGAATTTGGACAGGCAGTCACTCTCGAATTAGGCGATCACAAAATATCCCTCAATTTTGAAGTGGTGGATGGTTCTGGACAGTTTTTGGGGCATATTTCTCATGGCAACAGGCCCTCGCAAGCTCTACATAACGGAGACCTCCGCTTCGAAGCCTACGACTGGAATCTCTTTGTGAGGACAATCCGAAGGGATCCTAGAGTGCGCATCAAGGTGGCAGTATGGGTGACGACTCGCTAAAATTTAAACGCAAAGGCACCAAAAAATAAAAGAGGCAAAGACCTTTTCTTTTGCATCTTTGCGTTGAAATTTGCGCGCTACTTATCCTTCAATCACTTCGCCAGGCAAGGGCTATCCACCGCCACACCCATTGAATGCATTCCATTGTCGACATAGATAATCGTTCCGGTTATTGCAGACGCTAGGGGGGATGCTAAAAACGCAGCCACATTGCCTACTTCGCCGGCATTCAGCTCTTTTGCAAGAGGTGAGTTAGCTTTGGCATAGTCGATCATCTTTTCAATGAATCCGATGGCTTTGGCGGCACGGCTGCCCAGGGGGCCGGCGGAGATCACATTAACCCTGATATTCCACTTTCGTCCTGCTTCCCAGGCCAGTGTCCTCGTATCGCTTTCCAGGGCCGCTTTGGCCGAGCTCATTCCCCCCCCATATCCAGGGATTACCTTTTCCGATGCGATATAGGTCAGCGAGAGGGCCGATCCGCCTGAATTCATATGCGGTCCAAGGTGTGCCAGAAGGCTCACGAAAGAATAAGAGGAAGAGCTCAAGGCTGCCAGATACCCTTTGCGGGAAGTTTCCAGCAAAGGCTTCTGCACTTCGGGTCCGTTGGCCAATGAATGGACGAAGATATCTATCTTGCCAAAATCTTTGCCGATGGCCTCGGAAACTTCAGAAATGGTATAGCCGCCCACATCTTTGTACCTTTTGTTTTCTTTGATCTCTTCCGGTACATCTTCCGGCTTGTCGAAAGAAGCATCCAGCGGATAAACTTTTAAAAATTCCAATTTTGATCCGTTGCTGAGCTGACGCGAATGGTCAAATTTGCCTGAAGAAAGGCTTTGAGTAAAAATTTTTAAGATTGGAGTCCATGTCCCTACGATGATTTCTGCCCCGGCCTCAGCCAACACCTTTGCGATAGCCCATCCAAAGCCTTGATCATCGCCGATCCCGGCTATAAATGCTTTTTTTCCTTTAAGATTAATATTTAACATGGGTCATCCTATTGTAAGATGTTAATCATAATGTAATTCGGAGTAGGTGCAAGCTACGCCAAAGTATACTGTCCCTGCTCTGAATTCCAGTATCATAATTCTACGTGGACTTTTTATCAATTGTTAGGTACGATTTCTACTTTTAAGGATTAATCTAATGGCTTTATATCGAAAGATTTCTGTATGGTGGAAGGGGATAGGACTGGTCATTTTGGCCTTCTTGGCTTTCTATGGTGCTATTAGGCTTTATTACCGCCTTACTGATGGGTTTTCAATTGAGAACATTTCCTCTGATTTCTCCTTTCAGCCCCAATGGCAGATCCGCCCCTTAACGGCAGTAGAATTACGTGAGACGAAGACTGCCTTGAATCAACCTTACCGTTACTTAGGGAAGGGATGTCAATCCTATGTATTCCTCAGCGATGATGGTAAATACGTGATCAAATTTTTCAAGTACCAACGTTTCCGTTTGCAGCCTTGGGTGGAATATTTTCCTGGTATTGATCAATACCGCAAAGAAAAGATCGAGCAGAAATGGAACAAGTTAAATGTCTTTGTGACAAGCTGGAAGATCGCTTTTGACTATCTCAAAGATGAATCGGGACTTATCTATGTCCATCTTAACAAGACAAAAGAGCTGAATATAGAGTTGACCATTTATGATAAAATGGGTTTCCGGCATCTGTTGAATCTCGATGAGATGGAGTTTTGCATTCAGAAAAGAGCCACACCGCTGGAAGATGTTTTGAAAGAATTTAAAATGGCCAAGCAAAATGATCGGGCTGAGAAGATCCTCTCAAAGCTTCTAGGAATGATCGTATACGAATATCAACGTGGCATCGGTGACAACGATCATGCTCTTTTACAGAATACCGGAGTTATCGATGGTCAGCCGATACATATCGATATCGGCCAGTTTATCCTCAACAACAAATACAAGCAGCCCGATTTTTATCATCAGGAGCTTTTTACCAAGACCTATAGGCTGCGCCGCTGGGTAAAAGAAAACTATCCCCAGATAGAAATCTTCCTGGACGCACAACTGGAACAGATCATCGGTCCTGCCTTTAACACCATGCAACCAAAGTTCCATGCCCATTGGGAAATTGCGGAAGAGCTAAAGAACTAAGGAAATTCGACCGCGGCCGCGGTCAAATCTCCTTAGCCTTTACCCTTTAGTTTAATTTTGGCGCCAAAGGGAAATCGATCGTGGGATCCGTGACGAGATTAAAGTAGTTAGTAAACATGTTGACGATGATGACAAACACGATGTCAACTAGCTCGCCATCCGTAACACCAGCAGCTTTTAGTGCACTGACATCCTGATTGGTCACCTGCGCTTTATTCTTAACGACGTTCTGCGCAAATTTAAGAATGGCCTGGGTCTTTGGATCCTTGGCTTCTCCCTGGCGTGCGAGCAGCAATTCTTGATCGGGAAGTCCGACCATTTTTCCTATCAAAGTATGGGCTGACAGGCAGTAGTTGCAGTTGTTAGTTTGGGCAACAATGAGTGCCAATTGCTCTCTAATTTTAGGGCTTAGGCTAGTTTGCCCGGCCGCTTCATTTAAATTGAGAAAGGCTTTAAGTGCGACAGGGGAGTTGCCCATGTTTTGAAAGATATTTGGAATCATTCCCATTTTCTTTTCAATATCCTGGTAGATGATTTTAACCTCACCCTTTGCTTCATCTTTAGTGACTTGTTTAATGCGTGTCATAGATTTCTTCCTTAATTTTAAAATTTATTTTTCTTCTTAGGTGCGATTTTCGCATGTTCTTCCTGCATTTCTGCATCATCGTTGATGCCCGTGGTAAAGAATCCTCCTTCTGTTATAGAAAGTGAGCTTATTATCTGCTGCGTGTTCTTCATTCAGTTAAAGGGGCTTAAGTCAGGTGTTTCTTAACGATCGCAATAAGGTCATTTGGTAGAAAGGGCTTAGATAAAAAATCATCCAGTCCGGCATTCTTTGAGATTTCCTGGATCCCTCTCATGGCATGTGCTGTTATTGCAATAACGGGAGTTTTTTGAAATCCTTCTTTTTTCCTGAGAAGACGTGTCACTTCCATTCCATCCATATCAGGAAGGGAAAGGTCCATCAAGATAAGATCAGGTTTGTGGGTTTCACAGTATTTCAAGGCTTCATCACCATGTGAAGCAATGTGTGTGTTAAATCCGTAATATTGCAAAATCTTTTCTGCAAGACTGCTGTTGTCTTCATTATCTTCGACGATTAGAACTTCTTTTTTTTCTGTATTCATGAATGACCTATTGTATTTTTGATAGTTTAACAATAAATATGCTTCCTTTCCCTGGCGTGCTGGTGACTTCTATGGTGCCGCTATGCAATTCGACAATCTTTTTAGAGATAGCTAATCCAAGACCTGTTCCACCATATTTTCTTGTTATGGATGAATCGGCTTGAGAAAAAGAGGAAAATAATTTTGACAAGTCTTCAGTGCTTATTCCAATACCCGTGTCTTCAATTTGAATTTCGATATGATCTGCGAAGTTATTGAGCATCACTTTAATGGATCCCTTTTCGGTGAATTTGATCGCATTGCTAAGCAGATTTATTATGACCTGCCTAATGCGAGTCTTATCAAATTCCATCAATATATAAGGCTTTTCAAAATATGTCTGGATCCTTAAGTTTTTCTGACTGGCAAGGGACTGCACTTCATCAACGCAAGAGACAAGAGTTTCAACGATATTTAGGGTCGAGATTTCTAGTTCCATTTTGCTGGCTTCGATTTTGGAAAGATCGAGAATGTCGTTAATTAGGCTGAGAAGGTGGAATGATGATTTTTCAATCTTTTTTAAACTTGCTTTTTGATCTTTTGTAACCGATCCATCCATTTCCATCAGGAGGCATTGATTATATCCAATAACGGCATTGAGGGGAGTACGCAATTCGTGGGATACGACAGTCAGAAACTCACTCTTGGCCCTATTGGCTGCTGTGGCTTCACGCATAGCCTTGATTAATTTTTTCTCATTTTCCTTCCTTTCTGTAATATCTCTGATGATTACGGTATCGTATTGCTCATCGCCAATTTTCCATTGAGAAAAGGATAACTCGATTGGAAAGAATTCACCATTTTTATTTTTGCTAATGAGTTCAAATGGCTTGTTAGTCATTTGCATCAGATTTTGTTCCGGAATAACTAAAGTGAGCGGTTTTCCCATCATTTCTTGTTCAGTATAGCCATACATCTGCTCTGCACCGTAATTCCAAATAATAATCTTTTTGTCTTTATTAACAGATATAATGGCATCAGAGGCCATTTTGGTGATGTATTTAATCCTTTCATCCCTTTCTGTAATGGCTGTCTCTGCCTTTACCCTTGCTTCCTGCTCTAGCATGATGGCCACGATATCTGCGATGGTATGTCCAAAGTGATGGTCATCCAGATCCCATTCGCGTGGAAATCGTGTTTCTTCGCAGCATAAAACTCCAAGTAATTTCCCTTCAAAAATGATGGGGATGTCTAATTTGGAAATAATATTGAAAGCAGAAAGATAAGATGCCAGTTCTTGATTGACTTCCGGATAATCAAGAGATGGAATGATTAGGTCCTTATATAGTGTTAACACTTGGAAATAGTTGGGAAAGTACTTTGAATCGAATTCAAGATTATCTGTGAATGTATTTGTCTTCTGGCTATATAGTCCAGCGCAAGATAGCATGAGATGGCCTTCAGATCCAGCTTTAAACCAGATGCTTACCCTGTCAATTTGCATCACAGCGGCCGTCTTCTCTATGACATCATGAATAGCTAATCTTATTTCATATATCTTCAATTTTGTCAGTTCTTCTAAAGCTTCATGCCTTTTCTGCAAATAGTTTTGCTTTTTTAGTGTTGCTAGTTCGGCTATCTCTCTTGAATGAATTTCACCTTGCAGCATCCGGTTGATCCTGGCTAATTCCTCGGTCCTTTGCTGGACTTGCTGTTCAATCAGAATGCGTCTGTTGACAAGGTTTAAGAAATAAATGGAGGTTAAGAAAGAGGTTGAAAAACCGATGATTAGGATAATCCAATTGACCTTTTGCGTATGTTCTACAAGGTATCCAGCTGTAGGGAGTGCGGAAAGTTTCCAAGTTTGGTTGCCGACTTTTATGAAGCGATTAACACTCCAGGACTCCTCAGTTGCTTGAATGTCGGGTCTTATTTCTGTCGGATCAGGTGATATAATAGATGGACTAAATAAAATAGGCGTTTCCTTTTCTTCATTTTTTAGATAGAAAATAAAATTGATTCCAACCGGTATTATATTCGATCGAACAGTATCTACAATGGTATTTAGGTCGGTAAATCCGACCACTGTGCCCTTTAAAAATACAGGGGTGGCTGTTTCATCAAAAACCGGATTAAAAAAGAATACTCCAGTCTTCTCCCCGTCCTGGAAATAGCGGATAGGATTCGAGACGACCAAAGAAGGGGATTTTAGTGAGTCATTGTATGCCTGCTCAAACTTTGAAAAATCGTCTAAGTTAAAGTAAAAAGGTTTTCGGATATAGCCTAATTCGAGGAGGTCGACGGGGAAAAATTGATTTTTTCGGGGATCTTCAAGGTCGTTGGATGCAAAATAAAGCTCTGCGGCGGCAGGGGATGTTTCCTTGGTATGACTGGTTTCTTTTTTTTCTATCCATCCGATGGCTACAATATTAGGATCTATAATGAGGGAATTGTGGGTGATGATATGAAAAATTTGATGTGATTCCACTGCAGCTTTCGATACTGAGAATAATTGTTTAATAAATTCAAATTGCTGTACCGTCTCATTGATTTGTTCTTGAATAAGAAGAAGTCGGGATTCTGCCAAGCGGTCAAACTGTATCTTTATTTGATTTAGTTCTTCATTCTTATAGATGATGTAAGTTGCTATTGTAAGCAGGGAGCCAGCTAAAAAAATGGCAACGGCTGCCCAGTAGTGTTTTAACTCACTGAGCAAATAAGTTTTAATCATTGCTTTCATAAGTTCTTTTATACCTTATCAACGATTTAAATCCATTTAAACATTTATTGATTTCATATCTGAAGAAATGTATTCTGAGAAATATTAAACCTAGAAACGGCGATTGCAACGGGGTGCCAGATGCAATCTTTTGATTCAGAATGCGTTGAGACGAAGGTGAGCTTACCCGTCTGGGTATGCCCTCTTCGTCTCAACGCATTATGAGTCAAAATCTTACGTCTGGCATTCCCTTCCAATCGCCGTTTCCAGGTTAAAGGATTATTTACATGAGACCTTTTTTTTCTGATAAGTTTGTGCAAATCCAAAAGTGGCTGCAAATTACTGCAATCCATTCTGTCAAAAGATCAGAGCCTCTCAAGGAATTTGCTTATACAGTCCTTGTAGTGGATGATGATCCCGATTTTTGCTCTTATCTTGACAGGATTGCCGTGACCTTATCTATAAAAGCTGATAAGGCTTATACGATGAGAGAAGCAAAACAAAGGATCAATGAAAAGTCAGATTATAAGGCTTATATCATCGATGGACATCTACCGGACGGTTCAGGATTTGAATTAGTGGAGTGGATCAGAGGGGAAAAAGGATCTGAAGTTCCCATAGCCTTTCTTTCGCGCATCTACCAGGATGCGGCAAGTTTCAGGATTTTGAAAGAAAAGATGAAAGTGAAATACGTTGTAGACAAGCCTCTCAGGCCTGAGGAGGTGCAGCAGCTATTTCATCAGCTATGCTTCATTGCAGAAGCAGAAGAGATTTTTCCGGCTGAGCTGATGGATGAATTAAAACAAAACTACGAAAAAACGATTTACGACAAACTAGACCTAATCGAAAAATTGATCTTGGCGCTTCAGAAGGATCCTTCCAATACAAACCTTAATGCATTTAGAGTAGAGGTACATAAGATTTCAGGTAGTTCTGGTTCGTATGGATTCCCACAAATCTGCGTTCTTTGTAAAAAAATGGAAGGGGATTTAACGAAAGTTATAGATGGCGAAGCTATCCCTGATGAAATGTGGCTCTCTGAATTAGATGTCTTCTACACCAAGATGAAGATGGGCTTTCAAGGTCTTTAAAGGCGGCACACCCGCTTTTGCGCATGGCTTGCCGAAGACTCCGCGTTGCCACCACGCTCTTATGTAACGCACAGCGATAGGCATGGGTTTTTTCTTGGCGACGCCTATCGCTACGCATTACGTAAGCGCTTCGCGCCCCTAGCCTTTAGCCTTTAGCCTTTATGCTGATGATCTTAATATCTTCAACTGGTTTATCACCTGAGCCGGTCTTTGAGTTTTCAATCTTCTCAATAACATCATAGCCTTTTGTTACTTCACCGAAGATGGTATGCTTCTTATTCAACCATGGTGTCGCTGCTGTGGTGATAAAGAATTGGCTACCGTTTGTTTTTGGTCCGGAATTGGCCATCGCAAGGACCCCTTTCTTGTCAAATTTGACAGTATCGGTCACTTCATCTTCAAAGGGAGCGCCCCAGATGGATTTGCCCCCGCGGCCAGTTCCCTGAGGATCGCCACCTTGAATCATAAAGCCTTTAATGACTCGATGGAAGATAACGCCATTGTAATAGCCTTCTTCGGCGTGTTTGGTAAAGTTTTCAACCGCTTTGGGAGCGATATCCGGTCTCAGAGTCACTTCAAAAGTGCCTTGGTTGGTCTCAATTACGAGGACTGGATTAGCTTTCATATCTGTCTCCTTTGATTGTAAGGTGGTTGATCCGATAAAACATGCTACTAAAGCAATAAGTGTTTTAAATAGTGATTTCATAAATCCTCCTGTTTGTTTAGGTATGAAAGAGGATATCTTATAGCAAGATTTTTGCAGAAGTAAAAAAAGAATTGCTTCTATTTGGCTAAATGCCGAAAATTGGCAATTTCAAGGAGAACACTATGAGAGTATTAGTTACTGGAGCATCAGGGTATATTGGAAAAGCAGTCGCCAAAGCATTTCGTGCCAAAGGACATCGTGTATGGGGAATGGTCCGGAATGATAAAGATGCCCACATGCTTAGTTTAGATGAAATCATGCCGATCAAAGGTGACCTAAGCAAACCTGAGAGCTTTAAAAAGTATCTTGATGATTTTGAAGTGGCCGTCCATTGCGCTTTCGATTCGACCGGAAAAGGAGTTGAGCAGGATGCCAAAACAATAGATGTCATTACTGCTGCCTTTTCAAAAAGCAAACTGCCTCGTCAGTTTATCTATACGTCGGGCATATGGGTGTATGGTTCTGCCGGACTTCAGCTTGTCGACGAGGCATCACCTGTTAATCCGATCGATATCGTGAAGTGGCGCCCCGCTCATGAAGACAAGGTGCTTAATGCAGCGACTTCAAACTTCAAGACGGTCGTTTTAAGGCCCGGCTGCGTCTATGGAAATGTGGGTGGGTTGACTAGCATCCTGTTTAATTCGCTGACGAATAAGTCTGTTACTGTGATCAAAGATGGACATTACCGCTGGCCGATGATCCATGTCAATGATCTGGCCCATGCCTATGTATCGACCGCTGAGAAAGAGCTGAGCAGCGTAGTGATGAATGTCGTGGATGATTCTAGCGCAACGGTCAGGGAAATGGCTGAGGCTATCGCCCAAAGTGCTAAACTGCATGGAAAAATTGTTTCATTATCTTACGATCAGGCACTGAAACAATTTGGTCCTATGGTGCAGGGGCTGACTATTGATCTGCAGGTGAACAACTCCAGGATCAAGCGTCTGCTAGGCTGGCAGATTCACCATGCTCCTTTCATTAATGATGTGGATATTTATTATAATGCATGGAAGTCATCTACGAAATAAATTAGCATGCAATCAAATCATCGTTAGCATCAAATTCAAACTGTGTTATTTTCGTCAAAGGCTAGAATAAATGGTAGCAAAGTTACCAAACAAATGCAAGTCAATAATCCACGTCTTCCACTTCCAGGAGGAATTCTTTCATCACCTCGATGACTTTCCCAGGTTCTTCCTCCTGCGGGATATGACCACACTCCTTCAAAAGGACGCTTGTGGCATGAGGGAAGTCATGTTGGAATTTGTTGAAGTGGTCAATAGGAATTAAAACATCTTGTTCTCCCCAGATGATCAACGTCGGCTGCGAAATTGCGGAATAGCGTTGGCATAATTCATAGAGTTTTTTATTATCATAATTTTTCAATGTTGCCAGCGTAGCGTTGGTTCCGCCAGGCATCCGGTAAGGGAGATAGTAGGCCTCGATTTGCTCGTCGTGGATGTTTTCAGTCTTGTGGACAATATACTTCAAGGTCTCTTTAATCATGGTAGGGCCCAAAAAAGGTTTCCACAGATGGGGCATATGCCTTGTGATGGCAAGGTAGACAGGGAGTTTAAGTGGATAGCCCAAAGCACAGATCAGCATCAGCGATTTTACTTTCTCGGGATGCTCTAGAGCCATTTTCAAAGTAATTCCTCCACCCATTGAGTTACCCCCAAGATGGGCAGCAGATATGTGCTTTGCATCCATAAAAGCAGTGATCTGATGGATAAAGAATTCGATATCATAAGGGACATTTTCCGGTTTATCACTTAAGCCATATCCGATTAAATCGATGGCCCATACGTGATACCCTGCGTCGGCTAGAGGTTGCACCAGATGGCGCCATGTATAGGTATGAGCACGGAAGCCATGAATTAAAAAGATATGACGCTCTCCTGAGCCTGCTTTGATATAGTGGGTTTTGAGTTTGCCATAGGGGGAATCCCATAGCCAAAAAAACTTGCCTCTTTTCAGCTCTTCGTATTGCACGCTATCTAAAGGTTCAATACCCATAAAGGTATAGATCATAGCGCCGAGAAAACAGGCAACCGTTAAAACTGTGAGAAAGAATTTCTTTTTCATTATTTACCTATTATCCTAGAAACAGCGTCTGGAAACCCCTTCCAGTCGCCGTTTCTAGAATTATCTGAATAACATATAGAATATTTGTTTGTATAGTATAGAATAGCTAAGACCTAGAGTCTTCTGACATGAATCTGTTCGCCGCCTAATCCTGTCATGTTTAGATGAGAAACCAAATTAACCTTATCTTTTAATTCTTTCGAAGTGGCGAACTGCGCTATAGCAATTTCTGAAGTTGTTAGATTGAGTAAAGAAGCGATTTCTTTTTTGATTACTCTAATGGGTGTACAGGCTTCAACAAGTTCGATGTCAATCACGTTGGTGTCTCTTTGAATATTATCTAAAATGATACTGGCATTGAATAACTTATCTTTATTCATCTCCAATTTTGAGCAAATTTCTTCGTCGGATATTTCCGGTAAAATCAGAGTCACATTTCGTCCAAAGAATTCAGCTTTAATATCAGAAATATTTTTCTTGCATTCTTCCGCTGAACTATGAATCCCACAAGTATTATTTTTTAACGGACTCGTCATATTCATTTTCCTTTTTTTCTATTGAATTTTCAATTTTAAGGCTTGAAAACACTTTCGAATAGTGTTTTTGTTGTTCTTCTGAAAAAAGGCACAGGATTACATTCTTCACGTAGAGCAGGTGACCGGATTCTTCCTGTAATAACTCTAATACGTGTTTAGCTGATAGCTCTACAGGGTATCCATAGAAACCACAACTAATGCAGGGGAAAGCTACAGTTGACATTTTAGCCTCTTCACAAAGCTTTAGACAAGCCCTATAGCAACTTTTGAGTGCCTGCTCATTGGGAAAGAGGTTATTAATCAGAATGGGGCCTACTGTATGCAAGACATAATTTGCAGGGAGGCAATATCCTTTTGTTTTTTTAGCGTTCCCCACGTCACAACCTCCAATGATATGTGCACATTCCTTAACTAATAAAGGACCAGCAGCACTATGGATAGCATGATCGACACCCCCACCCCCAAGAAGTGTCTCATTGGCAGCATTGACAATTGCATCTATTTCTAAATTTTCTATTTGTCCTTTCCATAAATAAATATCTACTGTCCCTTTATCAGCATTTGGCACTGTTTTATGGAAAAGGGCTGATTTCTTGACCTCATCAAGCGTTTGAACTTGCTTGGTTATGTAATGGCTCCTTCGCAATTCTCGATTTTCCTGGCAGTAGTTCCCCCACTCTTCCAGGGGATATTCGAAGTCATGCCGATCTGAAAAAGAGTGGAAAGGTTGATTAGTAAATTTTCTCCTTTCAATCTCATAGTATGAAACATGACTTGTTTGATGTTTTGGAGGCTTTGGAGAAATGCTTGTCATAATGTCACCTATTGTTGAGGGGGTTTCCAAGAATTATGAATTTCAGCGGAAGATGGAATCATAATTTCCACTAATTCACTTTTTTCTAACACTAATTGGCTATTGATTCTAAAGATATTATTGTTTCTGACAAACACAACTTCTGTATTTGAAGGGTATAGGCCGTCGTGCTGTATAAAATCAAACTCATTTTGCAAACGGCCGAATGCTTTGTTGATCTGATGCTCTGTGAAGTGATGTTGTTTTAAGAGGACAGATATCGGCATAATTGAAACGCCGGATATATTTTTCACTAGTTCACAACTTAAAGCCCTTGGTAATCCTGAAGATAAATATGCAGGTTGATCTAAGCTAAAGTATATTCCTCTATCACCCATTTCACTCACCTCCCAAGCCTTTTTTTGAGCCTTTGGATCTAATCCTGTAGGTGCTTTGTCGGGATTAAAAACTATCCCTTCTTTCAAAATGCGATGGATCCTTTCTTTTGGTCCGGAGGTGAATAATTTCATCCCTTTATCCAAATGTTGCGGAATGGCCATAGCAAGGACTGGATCGTCCGGAAAATGGGATTTAACAAAAACCACTTTAGACTCAGTAAGTTTAGTGTGCTGTTTGATAAGGCTTTCTTTTTCTGTCGTAATTCTTTTTATTTCCCCCTCTCTTTGTTCAATGACTTCTTCTAAGTATAGATCTTCTGTAAGTGTTTGAATCTTGCCTCTAAGAGCAAGTAATTCTTTATTCATTGTCATGAGTTCTGCCGATTGAAGAAAATACAAAGGAGCGACAGCTTTAGGTTTAGTCGTTTCAAAGACATCATCAGATTTAGTTAATGTAGGATTAGCATTTTTATCTTGTACCTCTATCTGATGAGTTTCTCCAAGAGGTGTAGAAACTGACAAATCGGGAGCTGAAATAGTAATATTTACATTGCCAACAGAAGAGGGGTGCGAGTGTTCCTTGTCTATTTTGGTTTTGCCGGGAGGAACTTGATAATTTATGGATGAAGGTTCGATAGGGTTGGTTTGCATTAACACACCTCCTACATCGTTGAAAAACCAGTTTTATAAAATGCATTTTTTAGAAATTCATTCATCTTTACATTGAATATTTCTTGTGATGAATAAATAACAGGCAAATCTAGAGCGAAAGAGCACGTGTGGCTGGAAGGAAGTTTTCCACTTTCTTTAGCCTCCGGTTCATATAAATTAACTATTAATTTTTTTGCATCTTTACCTATTGATTTTAAACCTGTTATCGATTCGTAAAATTTATTTAGATCTGTTTGTTCAGCTTGTATTAGCCATTCTTTTAAAAAAGTAATTGTGCGTTTACTTTCAGCAGACTCTGTCTCTTTCCAATGGATATTCTCCATCAACTTTTCTAATGTTATCATTTCTCCCTGTATTTTTGCTGACAAGTCAGCCGGAGTTACCATTACCAGTTTTTTCCAATTATATTCATCAAGAGTTGAAAACATTCCTTGGGCTATAAAGGCTATAGCGGGGATGATTTCGGAAAAGGGAATATCTGCATTATCTTTGGAATAATTTTCAATAGCTTCACGTAAGTTTGCGGCTGTCCTTTCGTTATAATCTTCATCGTACAATGTCATTAATGCATTAAACATCTCTCCTTCAGTTTTACTACGCTGTTCTTTAGATTTGGTAAGAAAAGCGAATTTTGGATCCAAAGAAGCGAAAATTTTTACCAATACCGGTTCTGGTAGGTCTTTCCAACTATTTATGTCTCTCTTAGAGAGAACTTTTAGTTCACCTCTTGTAAGACTTGAAAGGGCACCAAAGAGGCCAATATGGAAATGAACACCTGTGAGTAGCGAATCTGTAGCTGCAATGGCAAAAAGCTCTCCTAGAGTGTGATAAGCTTTTTTATCCGCACCAAATTCGTCTTGCCCTAAGCGAACTTGAGGAAGAACGCCTTCTTCATCCGCAATCTTCTTGTTATAAAATGGAAGTTTTTTAGTCCGAGCGGTTTCATTGAACAAGTTTTCAAAAAGGGTACTTTGAAGTTGCCTGCTAAGCCCTCCGGCATCTATCGCTTCTGTAGGCTCCTGATTTTCATCTAAAAACTGTATATGCGGAAGTCGCCCATCTGTTATTTTGAATTGTAATGAGCGTAATACCTTCTCAGGATTGTTTTTTAGAAGCTCAAAGCTGATATCGGATGAATATGAATATCTATTTCTAATTTCACTTATTTTTTTATAAACAGTTAAATCTTTTTTAATTTCAAATGCATCAACAAAAATATCAACTGTCTGTGCATACCATTTTATCCAAACAGCATTGGGCTCATTCTTATCGTCTTCTTCACTCAACCTACTCAACACATAGTTGTAAACCACATTACCAATATCCGGTATTGATAAAAAGGATTTCTTTAGATTTTCTGAATCAACTTCTTCTTCTGCTGCATGTTCAGCGAAAAAATTTATTAATTCTTGATGCCGGCTAACCGGTAGAATTAATAAATATACTGACAGTTCTTTTATTATTTCGGATGAAATACTTGTTTTATCCTTGGTAATATCAACAAGGCATTCATAGATATTTTTCCTATCCTCTGATTTTACTTGGTTTAATAGAAAAATCATGTCAGGCCTTTTATATCTATTCGGGATCAAACTCATGAGCTTTAAGTAAGCTTCGGAATAAACTTTCCTTTCTTCATTTTTCAATTCAACCAAGGAAGTAATAAACTCGGATAGCTCTCGATCCTTAATTTTACCCAAGAAAGGTAGGACACAATCAAAGAAATGTTTTCTCTCATTTACTTTAACTTTTGCTAAACCCTGAATAATATTCTGTATATTCTCTGACTCAATACCACCTATAAAAGATTTAACATACTTCGAAAAATCTTCTCTCCCACCGGCTTCCACATTTATCAAAATATCGATGGGAACTTCATTATCTCCAGGCTCAACATCATCATTGTCAAAGTCATCGTCAGCGTCAGCGTCAACTTGTAGTAGTTCAGAGATACATTTGGCAAAATTCTCTCTTTCTTTTGGTTTCAACGTCGCTAAATTTTTGATAATTTTGAGTTTTCTATCAGGGCTTTTATCACCTTCTAAAAGGGAACCGACAAACTGGGGGAATTCGTCTCTTCCTTCTTCCATCATTACAACAGTCTCGACAAGCTCCGGTATCATACCATTTTCTTTGAAATTCTCTTGGAGGCTCATGACACAATTACTAACACTTTCCCAATCAGCAGCATTGACTTGTGCCAGACTAATTATATAAGCTGCTCTAGCGTACTCATCATCTTGTAAAGTCGAGTAGCGTGAAAATAGTAAATTCACGAAGCGTGAAAATTCTTTTCTATTTCCACTTTCCACCTCTTCAACAGCCTCAATGATTTTTAATATCAAATTCACATTTGTTATCCCTCTTAAAAGCGAATGGGAACACTCTGCGACACTTTTTCTCTCTTCATAGGGTACTTGTGCTAAACATGAAATAATAACATTAATTGCACGAGGTGATTTTTCACGCAAGAGAGGGGCGGCACATTCTGAGACACTCTTGATGTTCCTTGAATCCACGCGTGATAAGTTTTCTAGAATGGCTAATTTAGCTTCATCATCTTTACCCTCTTGCATAAGTTGAAGGGCATATTTGGAAAAATTAGCCATTACGGAAGGTTCTAAATTGGCAATAGCGGCAATTATATTTTTCGTGAATGATTTATTAGACAACTCATGCATAAATGTAGCAATAATTTCTCGGAAACCTTCCCTCTGTTCCACCTTTATTTTTTTTAAGCTGTTGATGATCGTGTATAGCGATTCAGGAGTGATATTTTCATACAAATACGTCCTAATAAAGTCAGAAAATCCTTCTATTTTTTCTGCATTAAAATCTGATAAATGATAAAAAATATTTTCTATAACATTTCTACTATTTCCGATAAAAGGAATAATGGCCGCAAAAGAGGCTGCAACAGCTTTTCTATCCGTTTTTTTTACGCGTGCCACACCCTGTAAAATAGCTCCAACTGCATCACTATTATTTGCCGATTCTTTCAAAATAGGAAAGGCACACTCCAGCACACTCTCTCGGTCGTCTTCACTGATATCATCCTGCAACGAAATAATCATGCTCGCAAGTGTCTGGCTATTGGTAATCGTTTGCAAGTAGGGTGAAATATATTTAAGAATGCTGTCTAAATGTTTTAAGTAACGCGTATTATGTAATCCCATTAAAGCTTTCATAACGCTTAATCTGACATTGAGAACTGTAATTCTGCTCAAAAAATTAGACACACTCACCCTATCCACCGGTTGAAGGGAAAAAAGCATAAATGATTGTGCTGTAAATCTATCATGACTATCTGTGATTCCTTCCAAAATAGGCGTCATCATCTTTGAAAAACTTTCCATATCCGGAATGTTATCTTTATCCATTTTTGAAAATTTTTTGAGCAAGTCGGTACCCTCTTCAGGGGAGTCAGTATCCTCTAAAAAGAAAGTGCCGTATTCTGACATTTTTTTCAGGGAATTTTCTTTAGAAAAATATAGAAAGTCAGAAAGATTTGAAATAGAACGGTTATCCCTAAATCTATTCAAAAATGATAACACAAACTTAAAGACGCTCTCTCTGTCTTCTGATTTTTCCTTTACTAAAGGTCCAATCAAAGCCGGTAAATCGTCCTCATGCGTGATTACTTGAGAAAGTTTAGCTGTATACTGAATAAAACTATCCCAATCCTTTGATTGTACCTCTGTCAATAATGTAATGATTCGTACTTGATTATAAATATTCTTTACTCCTTTCAGTAAAGAGGATGAATGATAAAAGAAACTTTGTCTGTCCTCTGCTTTGACTTTTGCTAAGGCCTTGATGATTGTAAATTTTGTATCGTCGTACTCTATTTTTTCATTTAAAAAATGAATGACAAAATTGGAGAAATTCTCTCTGTCGTCTCCTTCTATTTCGGTCACAATCTTCATAACGGCATATAAAACATAACTATTTGTAATTCCTCTCAAAAGAGGAGCTACACTATTGGAGATACTTTCCCGCTCGTTAAGTTGTTTCTTTGCTAATGTTGTATACATTTCGGATATAACATTGGCATCTTTAATCCCTCTAAGAAGCAGAGGAGCAAACTTGGCGACACTTGGCCTGTCCTTTTCTTTAATACTTGCCAACCCTTTAATTGTACCTTCTATAACATTTAAATCGGTGACGTCTTTCAATGCAATTATTGCATATTTGGCAACACTTTCCCGTTCATCTTCGTTTACATATTTTACCAAATAATAATAAAAGTTTGCTATAACATTGGGATCTTTCAATTCCTTTAAAAGCGAAGGATCAAACTTGGCGATACTTTCCCTCTTCCTTTCTTCAATGTTTCCCAATCCAACAATAATGGGTACTATAACATTTTCATCTGGGAAGTCCTTCAACATGCTTAATGCATACTTAACAACACTTTCACGTTCGTTTTCTTTTTTTATATTTGCCAAATTCACAAAAAGCCTTGATGCAGTTTTTTCTTCTTTAATCCCCTTTAAAAATGAAGATGCTAACTTTGCGACACTTGGCCTGTCCTCTTTTTTAATGCTTGCCAACCCAATGATAGTGCCTTGTATAACATTTACATTGGTGACATCCTTCAATATACCTGCTGCAATTTTAGCAACATTTCCCATCTCCTCTACTCGTACTCTTAGTAAAGCCTTGAGACATGCTGTAATAGCGTTTTCATCCGTGATGACTTTGAAAAGAGGGGGTAGAGCCTTAGAGAAACTTTCCCAATGGCTTGGTTCTAACTCTCTCAAAGCCCAGAGAATGATTCCTCTGACAAAACCATTCATCGTTTCGTGCATAAGGGGAGCTGCAGCTTTGACAATTGCATCTCTGCTTTTTTCTGTTTTAGGCATATACTCGATAATGAATGCGATATCGTTAATATCTGTAATACCTTCAGAAAGAGAAATCGCTTTGTCAATGATATCCTTCCTTTCAGGTTCTGATCCAGAGTTCAATTTCTTGTAAATACTCGCTAAGGCCTTTCTATCCGTGATCAAGGGTAAAATGGGGGCTGTAACTTTAAAAAAAATCTCCCTCTCCTTTTCTGCTACAACTTCATTAATGATTGTCTGTCTCGCTTCTTTGATCTTTCTCAGATGATCAATTACCTTATCTTTTTCCTGATTGTGGGACGAAAGGGGTTGATCAATTTTAGGAGGAGTGAGATCTGGCGATATCTGATTGACCATTGTTTCATGAGTTTTAATATTAATCAGAACGCAATTGCACCGTTTTTCGTACATTGCCAGTGTAGCCAGATCGGCCTTGTCAAGCTCTTGAATATCCAGTTCTTTTTGAACTAGTTTGTCCATTATCTGAATGGTTTTATTGAGATGGGCGACGGGGGTTAACTGACTGCTGAATCCTTGTGTATCAACAAAGAGTTTTGTAATCTTCCCACCCTGTGTTGTCTGACCTTCCGCCTTTGGCATTCCAAAGCCAGCCTCAGTGAGCTGCTGTTCAGTGTAGGCATTGGTTATATCAAAATCCCGATTAATACTCATAATTAACCTCAAAGTTAAATAGATCAAAATGAAGCAATTACCTAATATTATTATACAAATACATTTTAATTTATGTAAATAAGAATATAATCAAATCATAGATCTATGAACACCGATTTTCATGTATTAAGCAAGTGTGAAGAAAAATGTTTCATGCCTATCCGGTTGATACAGGGTCCACCCCGGTAGGGGTATTTGGAGGTAGCCCCGGGTTAAAACCCGGGGCTACCTTGCCCCGGGTTAAAACCCGGGGCTACCTTCTGACACCCCTACCGGGGTAGACCTGTGTCTACCGGATAGGCATGAAATGTTTGACTTTGTACATAATCTTAGGATTTGATATAGCTATCAATGAGTACAAAAAATCAGTGATCGGAATAAGAGCAACCAATAATAAATTATTACTGGCATTATCCTAGAAACGGCAATATGGACGCTAAAAATATACAATACACCTGCCCAATGCATCCTGAGGTCATCCAACAAGGCCCGGGAAGCTGCCCCATCTGCGGGATGGCTTTGGAGCCGAAAGATGTAGCCCAGCAACAAGACAATGCCGAATATAGGGATATGTCCCTCCGATTCCGGATCGGGCTGCTCCTGACTATTCCCATATTAGTCCTTGACATGGGGAACTATCTCCAGCCCTCTCAATCGCAAACACTGCAAGTGATCCTGGCGACGCCCGTAGTCCTTTGGGCTGGGTGGCCTTTCTTTGAAAGGGGATGGAAGTCGATTGTCAGTCGTCAACTGAATATGTTCACCTTGATCTCTATAGGTGTAGGAGTGGCTTTTTTCTACAGCCTCTTTGCCCGGCTTTTTCCTCAATCCATTCCCGAATCATTTAAATATCATGGAGAGGTGCCCCTCTATTTTGAATCTGCTGCCGTCATCACCGTTTTAGTTTTGATGGGTCAGATGTTAGAACTAAGGGCGCGCGCAAAAACTGGCGCCGCTATCAGATCTTTATTGCAGAAAGCCGCGAAATCGGCCTTCATCGTCCAGAACGGAGAAGAAATAGAAATATCCATTGAAGATGTCAAAGTCGGAGATGTACTTCGTGTCCGTCCGGGAGATAACATTCCAGTGGACGGCACGGTTACTGAAGGAAAATCTGAAGTGGATGAGTCGATGCTGACAGGGGAGTCGATTCCTGTTGATAAAGGACCCGGTGATAAAGTCACGGGTGGTACTATTAATCAATCAGGAAGCTTTCTCATGAAAGCAGAAAAAGTCGGAAATGAGACAGTCCTCTCCCGTATTATCCGGATGGTTTCGGAAGCGCAGCGAACCAAGGCGCCTATCCAAACTTTTGCTGATAAGGTCGCCGGTTATTTTGTCCCGGCTGTCCTTCTGATTGCTATCGCCACTTTTTTCATTTGGGCATTTTTTGGCCCTCAGCCCTCTTTTATGTATGGAGTACACAACGCTGTCGCTGTCCTGATCATCGCCTGTCCATGCGCCCTTGGACTGGCTACCCCAATGTCGATCATGGTCGGCATGGGACGGGGAGCTGAAATGGGCATCCTCATCAAAGATGCAGCCGCCCTGGAAAGGCTTGCGAAGGTCAAAACCCTGATCATGGACAAAACGGGAACATTGACCGAAGGAAAATTCAAGCTCGCACAAGTGACAGCTTTTGCCCCCTGGAGTGAAGATGAAGTGTTAAGTTTAGCTGCATCGGTAGAACAGCTGAGTGAACATCCGATTGGTAAAGCTATCGCCCGGGCTGCCAAAGAAAAGAATATCCCAACTCCCGCTGTGCAGAACTTTAAATCGATTTCAGGAGTAGGTGTAGAGGGAATGGTTAATGGCCGGCAAGTTGTCATCAATATGGCTGGTCGGAGCCGGATTATCCCGGCAGACAAGACCGCTGTCGCTCTTACAGTGGATGGCAAGGCTGCCGGGCTGCTGTTTGTAGGAGACACCATCAAGAAGTCCTCCTATGAAGCGGTAAAGGAACTCCATAATAAAGGACTTAAATTGGTCATGGTGACGGGTGACAATGAAAAAACGGCAAATAAAGTCGCTTCTGAATTGGGTATTGATCAAACCTATGCTGAAATAACTCCTGAAGCAAAATTGAATATTCTTCATGAGTTCCAGAAACAAGACGGCTATGTTGCCATGGCAGGTGATGGAATCAATGATGCAGCTGCATTAGCCGGAGCGGACGTTGGGATTGCCATGGATCATGGAACCGATGTGGCTATCGAAAGCAGCGATGTCACACTGCTTAAGGGTGACCTGAAAGGAATTGGACGGGCCATAAGCTTGAGCCTTGCCGTCACAAAGAACATCAAACAGAACCTCTTTTTTGCTTTTATTTATAATATCATAGGAGTCCCCATTGCTGCCGGTATCCTTTTTCCCTTCACCGGTATGTTACTGAACCCCATGATTGCTGCTTTTGCCATGAGTTTAAGCTCTGTTTCTGTAATCGCTAATTCACTAAGGCTTAGAATTTTAAAAATAAAATAGTAACTTTAATGTGAAATAAATTTTTCGATAAATCAAGAAAGGTTATAATAAAAATAGGATTGTAACCTGTTTATGTGTGTTCTTCCGGTTACATAGAATTACCGTGCGGATTTGGAGGTTTTTATGCGATTCATATTAAATTTTATTTTTTTTGGTGTTCTTTTCTTTTTGATTCATATGTTCTTTCCCGACGCGTTCAATACATTGGTAGGATGGGCTGATAAAATTTATATCTTCTTCAAGGATCTCTTCATGAGCCTTTATGAGAAATTTTATCATAATCAGCCAGCGGCGCCAGCGACACCGCCACCGGCAACTCACGCTTTGTTTATCGCTATACCGTATCTGTGGTACAGGATCAAAAACTTCTAAATTATCGTGAACGTGCCGGTAGGCGCGTAGCGCTTTGGAGTGAGCTACCAAGCTCACTCCAAAGCGCTACGCGCTGTTTTTATGTAAAAGAACTATAGCCATTCTATTTACCTCCTGTTAGAATACAACTCTTTAATAAAATGGATTATCGCTTATGTATTCCGATTTGACTATCGACGATTTTAAAGGCAAGGACGTCCTTGAAGTTGAAGAATGGGCAAGGGGTTGGGTTCTGGGCGATGAGTGGCTGAATGGCTTAACACACGGATTTGGCCTTTTGTTCAGCGTCCTTGGATTCTTCTTTCTTGTGATGCCTGCCTTGGACAGCGATGAGCCGTGGAAGCTTTTCAGCTTTTCTGTTTATGGACTCAGTTTAATATTACTTTACGCTGCTTCTACTCTCTACCACACCCTAAAGAAACCTAAATATAAAAAAAGATTCAGAACGATCGACCACTGCGCCATCTATCTTTTGATTGCCGGAAGCTATACTCCGTTTACTCTTATTCCGTTGCAAGGAAGCATGGGTTGGTTACTTTTTGGCATTATCTGGTCTTTAACTTGTCTTGGACTTTTTTTAAAAACCTTCTTTATCCACCGTTTCCAGAAGTTGTCGACAGCACTTTACCTGTTGATGGGGTGGATGGTCATTATTGCTGCCGAACCCCTCATGAATAACTTCCCTTATGAAGGATTGCTCTGGCTATTGATAGGCGGCCTTTCATATACCTTTGGGGTACTGTTTTTTGTAACAGATAAACGGAAATATCATCATGCCATCTGGCATCTATTCGTTCTTGGAGGCAGCGCCTGCCATTATATTGCCATTGCGCTTTATATTTAGGAGATCCTGTGAAAGCTAAGCTGTTTGCCCTCTTGATGCCGTTTTGGTTCTCCTTTGCATGTGCTGACAACCTCTTAATCATTATCCCAACAAGGGAAAACTCTCAGCAATTTATGCAGACTCTCGGAGTCTATTATCACTACTTGTCAGGGGAAGTGGACTGCCGATTCTTGATTGTTTGTGACACCGACGATCAGACCATGAATAATCCGGAGATGTTACATCAACTATCGACTTATCCCGGTTTAACAGTGAAATTTGGAAAAAGGATCTCAGAGGCAGAAGCCTTTAACCGCAATGACGAACCGGCCGAAATCATCCTGGTGGCAAGTGATTGCCAATTCCCAATTGTACAGAGCTACGATAAAGTCATTGTTGATAAGATGAAAGAAAACTTTCCCAATCTGGATGGTGTCTTAAATTTTCAAGCAAAAGATACCGGCAAAAATATCAATACTATCCCTGTAATCGGTAAAAACCACTATGCGTTTTTCAATTACATCTTCCATCCCTCATACCGATCAGCATCAGTCGCCCGTGAGGAATTGACCATGACATCACGGATCTTGGCAAGGGAAGTATTGATTTTCCAATCGCTGTTTGAAAAGGTTCCATCGCAGAGGATAAAAAGTAGAATTAAAGATGTAGCAAATGTAGATTACGACAAGAAAGTTTATCTTGGACGCTTTAACTCAAATTTCGGACTTAACGATGCAGTATTTGAACAGTTTCTTCCTCAAGTATGGAGCATTCTTATCTGCACGCTGGATGAAAGGGTGGAACAATTTTCTTTCATCTACAATAAGCTTCAAGGGCAAATCAACGCAAATGACCTTCAAGACAGAGTAGAAATCCTCTTCTTTAAAGATAACAGACAATATTCAGTTGGATATAAGCGCAATACATTGATGAGGCAAAGCAAGGGGATGTATGTCAATTTTATCGATGATGACGATGATGTGCACGACAATTACATTAAGATGATCTATGAGGAACTGCAGTCCAAGCCCGATTGTGTGTCTCTGACAGGCATCATCACCTTTAACGGTAACTGGCCTTGCCCCTTTGTCCATACAATCCAACACAAAGACCACTATAAAATCGGCAATACCTTCTACAATCCACCCAACCACATAAGCACCATCAAGCGATCGGTTGCATCCCGCTTTCCCTTTCCGGATATTTCCTACGGGGAAGATTACAACTGGGCCATGCAAATCTGCCACTCGGGCCTCCTCCAAACAGAATCTGTGATCACCACACCTTATTACTTCTACAGGTATGTCGATAAGTAGAGGCGCCGGGAGTAAAATGCCGCTTGCGAAGCCTTGGAGTGCGGTGCTCTGCACCGCCTTTTAGCGCTATTGTGGAAGCCACAGAAAGGGACCTATGGGACTAATGGGACAGATGGTTCTTATGAAAGGGCGGCGCAGCCGCTTTTGGAGTGCGCCGGCTCCGCCGGCGCTTTGTTATTACACACACTCATGCAATGCAAAACGCATCGTAGACACGGCTATAATCCTAGAAACGGCGATTGGAAGGGGGGTGCCAGACGCAAGATTTTGGTTCATAACGCGTTGAGGCGAAGGGGGGCATACCCAAACGGGTAAGCCCCCCTTCGCCTCAACGTGTTCTGAATCAAAAGATTGCATCTGGCACCCCCTTCCAATCGCTGTTTCTAGGATAATGGCCTTCAGCAACGATTATCTGCTCATCAATGTTGCTAATGACAAAGCGCCGGCGGAGCCGGCGCACTCCAAAAGCACCTGCGGTGCCTTTTTTTTCACAGCCGCAGAGTACTGCACTCCAAGGCTTCGCAAGCATAATTTTATTTCTGCTTTCTACCTTCTTACCTTGGCTTCCGCCTCCACTCTCGCATTGTCCTTGAGCACCTTAAAGAGTGACAAACTGACGATAGAAGCGAAGAAGCACCACACAGAAATGAATGTTTCCTCATAAAAATAGACTGTGACGCCATAGGCAAGCACTGTTAGCAAACCATAGACCCAAATGCGGTTTAGGCTGGAAATGAACAGGGGAAGGAGTACTATCAGTGGATAGGCCAGTTGCTCATTAGGAGAATGTCCCGTGTATTGAATGCTGTGATTAATAATGTTGACTCCGATATGTTGGCCCATCGCCGTATAAATATTCAGTGCCGTCATCACTACGCCACAGCTCAGGATAAAAAAGATGACAGCCCTGCGCCACGCGATCGTTTCGATTACAGCTAAAGAGAGGGGAATCCAGAGAGGCCACACTAAAAACGCAAATACAAGATAAATTTTTTGTGTAAGAAGCGAAATAAAACTATTTTGTTCGCCATTACTCAACTGCGTCCATAAAATCCCTTCAGAGAGCTGTTGCATAGCAAATAAAAGGGGAACAGCGGCAAGTAAAAGATAATTCCTTGCCGAAAAATTTTTCAATGTCACGCCGCCGATGATAGCCAAGGACGCTGCGGCTGTATAACTAACTTCTGCAGAAAAACACATATATATATCTCCTTCTAATCGCCGTTTCTAAGTTTAACGTATTGTATAAGCACTTTATCGACTCTGCGGCCATTCATTTTAATGATTTTGAACTTGAGATTCTGCCAGGTAAAGGTATCGCCTACGCTGGGTATGCTTCCTATTTGACGCATGCAAAATCCGCCTAAAATATGATACGTCCCTTTCTCTTCATCAGGAAGGGAATCAATATCAAATTGAGCTTTTAACTCATCAATGGGGAGCATCCCATCAACCATCCAGGAATCTTCACCTCTTTTGACAATAGACATTTCCGGCATGACCGCGGAACTGGGAACGTCACCTACAATCGATTCCAAAACATCATGCAATGTGATCATCCCTTGAACCCCTCCATATTCATTCGTAACCAGGGCTATATGGTTAGGCTTTGTCTTAAACAATTCTAACAGCTGCACCACACGCATATTTTCCGGGACGAAAAAAGGAGGCTTTGCCAGCTCGCGTATATTCTTTTTTCCGTGGGCAACAATTTCTAATAAATCTTTAGATGAAATGATGCCGACTACTTTGTCCAGCTCGCCTTCGCATACCGGAAAACGGCTATGTTTGGACTGATCTGCTTTTTTATAGATGGTTTCTAGGTCTTCATTCAAATCGAGCCATTCGATGTTCATGCGCGGGACCATTAAAATTGCCACGCGTCTGTTTCCTAAACGGAAAATACTTTCAAGCATGTCATGCTCAACTTCCTGAATAACACCTGCCTTGGTACCTTCTTCAAGGATATGTTTGATTTCTTCACCGGTGATCTTGTCCGGTGCTTTTCCTTGGGAGATGAGCTTTGCAATCCATTCAAAGGAGTAGACAAACGGATAGGTGATAACAATAAGGAAGCGGAGGCTATATACAGTAAAAGGAAGCAGTCTTTTCCAGTAGAGTGCTCCCAGAGTTTTTGGAATCATTTCAGTAAAATATAGCATCGTCAGTGTCAATATCCCCGAGGCGAGGGCTAACCAGTGGTTGCCGTATAGTTCGACGACCTTGGCTCCGACTCCCGCTGCACCGATAGTATGGGCAGCAGTATTCAAAGTCAGTATGGCTGCAAGGGGGCGGTCTATACGTGCTTTAAGGTCTGTCAAAATCGCACCCACTTTGGGCTTTTTCTTTCTCAATAAGCTGACGTATCCTCCGGAGGTAGACAAAAGGACAGCTTCATAGATAGAGCAGGTAAAGGAGACGATGTGGGATGTAATGTAATAGAGAAAGAGGATAAGCATTTAGCCGGGGATGTCCTGATTAACATTAATTAGTACTGAACTTTGGGAATGTTCGTGGAAAGTGACTTTCATATCGTCTTCATCACTATCAATATCTGTTTTCTGAGGGAATTCAAGTATTTTTCCATCAGGAGTAACGAGATTATTGATGAGCTTTTTGTTTATTGCAAAGCGAGAAGAAATATTTTTTTGAAGGATGTCGAGTCTTTCATCGAAGTCCTCATCTCGATTTTCATCATCCATTGGAAGACCTTCTCCAATAAATTTATCTTTTTCGTTGCTTTGAGCAATAGCTGGAATATAGTTGATCGGCAAAGGAGCTTTTGCTGCCTGAACAACACTAACTTGGCGTCTTGCTAACGCATTCGTACCTATTTTTAACGGATCATTGTCCGGCAATCGTTGGATAAGAAGAGATAAAATTTCGGAGTTGCTGGTAGGTGTTTTAATATTGTCACCAAGGCAATCGTAGGCGGTTAAACAGGCGGTAATATTTGCATCGATTTTCTGACTGACGTATATGTTTTGCTGATTATTGATTGTAACTGTTGATTCTTGAGTTCTTACTGCTTTTAGCTCTTCAAACTCATCTTGAATGACTTTTAATTTTTTGAGCATCTTTCTGAATAATTTTATCTGACCTGTTCCTTCAATCACGGCTGAGGAAATTGTTTTGTTTTCTTTTTCGCTTTTATTTCCCATATGTTGGTAGTAGGCACTTCCTGCAGTTAAAATCACTCCAAATGCACCAAAGCCGGCACCGTAATATTTTGTTTCATTGATAGTTAGTAAAACAATACTTATAGCGCCTGTAGTTGAACCTGTGATTGTTAAGGCTGTGCTTTTATTTTCAGGCGTTTCAGGGACTATACTAGAAATGGACGATACGATAGAAGTTGGAATCATTTTTTTAAAGCATCTTGTGATAAAGTTAGGGTGGCTCTGGCTTCTCTGCGCTTGAACTTCTTTAAACTTTTTAAGGATGATATCTTTGACTTTTAATGCTTTATCAGTTTTTTCATAGATCTGATTCAACACGGTGGAATCGATATCATGACTGTTGAGCTTTTTGTTAAAAATCTTGATTTGTTCTTCGAAGACATTATTCGATTCATTCCAGTCAGTTATTAATGGTTGTAAGCTTGCAGCTGCAGACATAACTCTCTCCTTTCTTTCACTTATCATCGTTTTAAGGAAAAAAGTAAAGGGGCGCGTTCCACTCCAAAGCGGCTGCACCGCCATTTTTTATAAATAAAAAAACTATATATCTAAAATTAACTCTTAACATATAATGAATTTAGATGTGATTTGATTATGTACTAAAATTTCTTGCAATGAGGTTTTTATGAATGCTAACGAATTTCATTTTAGAAGTCTGGATAAAGGTATATCCGTAGAATATACCATAAATATGCCCGAAAAAGTCGCTGGTAAACTGCAAGCCAGAACGGTCCCTGATGCCAGAAAAATAGAATCTGAGGAAGAACGACTAAAAGCAGAAAGGGATCGGCCCAACGTCGATCTTCTGATCAGAAGAATTATTTCCGACTCATATAAATTCACAAAAAAAATTCATGAATCACACATTCACATCAGCGTGACCGATGTAGATATCAATACCGGTCAAGTTAAATACGAGATCATTGAACAACCCAATCACCCTTCTCATGAAGTTGCACTAAAGGCCCTAAACAAAAAGCAAGCAAACAAAGAATTCAAAGAGATTGCAAAACACCAGATCCACCCCCTTGATAAAACAATTCAAGAAGCCGACGATAAAACACTTTTAGAGCGCTTTTCAGGGACAGCAAGGCAAGTTAAGAGCAATTACGAAAAAATCATTCAAACGATTTCCGGCTTTATGCAAAAAATAGCAACCATCTTCCGCAAGCTTGAAAGTCTGTGGTATGCCATTACCAATCAAACTGATAAAAAAGTTCCAGAAAGACCTATAAACCAGCTCCACTGGGACCTGAATCTCCTTTGTGAAATTTGCGGCAACCCACCTGTTGAAGGAATCTCATTACTCCAATCATTAAAATATATGTCTTCGATGCTTGACCGTGAAAGGGAGGATGTAGCCGACCCAGAATTGCAAGACAGATTCAGGAAAGCCGTCAAATTAGGCGGAGAATTAGAGAATATTAAAAAAAACTACAGTGAAAGCAAAGCAAAAGACATATTAAAAGAAATCCGGAAAACTATCTCCAACCTTGATGATGGTAAAAAATTCCTGATTCCTGTTGGCTTTAGCGATAACGGTCAATTCAATGAAATGCTCCTGGAGGTAACTAAAGGATCGCAGGGTAATTGCAATGTTGCACTGATCAGCACATCGGATGATGTAAGAAATCTTTTTGATCAGCAGGAAGGAATTGACACAACAAGCCAATCGATAAGAAGAGAAATCGTTAATGTCGATCAAAATGAATTACTAGGCGTTATTCCAACATTTATCGACCTGCAGACGGCACCGGAATGCCGAAAGTCAACTGCAACCAGCCCCTGGAAATCTATCTTTCTGCAAAGCCTGAAATTCCACAAATCGAAAGTCGAAGTTGGAAAAGTCACTGAAACCTATCAGAAAGACAAAGCTCCGGGTAAATTTGAAGAAGCGCTTGCCTATTTAAAGGCAGAACGAAAAACACCCGAGGAAGGAAAGCGTTTCGAACTGGCTGCTCGGCTCCACTTCTTTTTAGACATCTGTAAAAACAATCAAGCCGGATTAAAGAACAAAGAATTCTGGACTCTGGTCAAGTCAACAGCGAATCAGATGGCCGTGATGATTGAGAAAGAAAAAGGGCTGCTGGGTACATCGACAGCTCAAGGTAAGGAACTGGTTAACATTTATAGCGAACTGAAAGGCATTCTTGATGACCTCGAAATACATTTACCTGAACTGACCGACCTTTCAAAAACCGCGCTACCTCTTGTCACCGGTGATATTCGAGTCGAAACCCATCCTTTGACACCACCTTTACTGACATTGACTAATGATCCAACTCCTTACCAGACTGTCAATCCCTCTCTTGTACCATTAAATAAAAATGACATTACAGACACTTTTAGAAACTGGGGAATGCGCGCCCAGGCATTTGTGGATAGTAATCGCAGCGATATTGCTGCCAATGAAATGAAAGTCATGATCCGGTCTTTGTCTCCTATGGAATTTAAAACTTTCATCAATACCCTTTCAATGGATAATGGGATGATATTCATTAATGGCTTAAAGCAAATCAAAAATGCTTTCACAACAGCAGCTAAAGACAAAGAAGAAAGTTTGCAAGATATTGCTTCACTTGCCTTTATTAATATACTAATCAATGAAGCAGCCAGAAAGATAAACCAGCATCCAACCGATTTAAGCTCGAGCTATGCGGACCTTAATGATGTAATTGAAACACGACTTTCACTATTTGAAAGAAGCTGGATTCAAGAAGTCAGAAATCAATTTTTCGATGCTCAAGCCTTGTCGGCAATATCAAACCGAACAGTTCCTCTTTATGTCAGGGCCCCAAAGTTCGCTGAAGCTATCTCTAAAGAAGTGACTAACCGTTATTTAACGGAAACATGCCCGCTCGGTTGTATCGGAGATAACTGCCCCAACTATGCGAAGATGGGATTACAAAACCATACTTATCACCCGCTCTACATGCTGCACAATTTCGTCGATACTTTTTGCGAAAAGATGTTGAAAAAAGGAAACCTCAAGCGGGATGAAATAGTCGACCTAATGTACACACAAGAAACTAATCAAAAAGCAAATGCAATTTGGACATCTGCAGCCTTTGAATTTGAAGAAGCTGCGCATCGATTTGACGAAAATGATTACAAAGTCCAAACCTTAAATGCCTTTACCATTTATTTAGACCATCCACACTTCTTCAAATACCCTGAACTACGCTGGCACTTCGAGACTAAAATCATGACTCATGGAAATCTGGAAAAACTTTTATCCGACAAAACTTACGAACCATTTTTCCATTCAATTGTTAAAAAACTGAAAAAAGAAATTACAGCAGCATATGTGAGCGGCGACAAGGAAGTTGGATCTTATCTGATGCACATCTTCGAAGAGATCAAAGAATCAGCCAATAAATCCAACGTAAGTAATGAATTAAATCAGTTATTTGAAGGAATCAATACAAGAGAAGTTTTAGAGAAATGGACTAAGGAGCTCCTTGGTAAAAAGGACGAATTTTATATCACCTCGCAAAGGATGTTATTCTCATTATTCATTAACGATCAATACAAAAAACTTATCGAAGAGAAGAACTTCAACTTCTCGGACGAACAGATTGAAATGCTCATCAGCGTCATAGCTCGTCTGGAAAGCATCGAAAAAGGAAATGAAGAGGTAGATCCCGAAATTAAAGACCGTTATAAGTCCATAATGGCTTTGACCATTCCTTCCATTCAAAATCGGATAAGGACTGAAGCATCCAAAGGTGAGTATATTAACCGCATTTTGCAAAATTTGAATGAGCCTATCGCCGCTCAAAGGCTACAATGGGAAGGGACTGATTTTCCTGTGTTTACTGCGATGGATAATAATGACAATGATTACCAGTTCAATATCACAACCGGAAAGCTTTCATTCAAGGAAAGACGGTTGGAAGAGCTCCCCAAATTCCTTAAGAAGAATGAAGACCTTCAAAGGCTCTTTGGTTCCGCCATGGATGAATACTGGAAAGTTTCCGGCACCCCTCCAGGATTAGAAGAGACCTATGTAACAGCTTATCTCAATGATAAGTATCCCAATATTCGCATCTTGATGAAAGGAAGTCCGAACAAATCGTTAGCTTCTTCAGCAATCTTAGTTGAAAGGTCAATCGATTCAGGTAAGAAAAGAAGGGAATGGGTGACCTATTCAAGATTTAATGTCCAAGACCAATTGGCAAATTCGACAGATTTAATCACCAGCTCGGATATCCCTGTGGCTGTCGGCATTGCCATCGGCGAGCGCTCTTGCTGGGTCGACAGACAGAAAGAAAAAGTCTATGTCTTTGAGCTTGACAGCGACAAGCCATGGGCGATCATCTCCCTGAAAACAGAAATGCAAAAGGTGGGGTCGACCCAAGTGCAAGTCACCAGAGTCGCCGATGTCGAGTTCCTTTCTGATCACTCACACCTGTTAAATGCTACGACAAAAGAATTAGACAATTTCACCAGCTTTGAAGATCCTGATTTCATTCAGGTCATTGGAAAAGATAAAAAGACAAACAAACTAGATTTCGCACGCTTCCAATTGGCTTCCAGTGGCGCTGCACTCTCATACCAGATTGGTGAGGCGGGTGCCACCACCAGAAGCTTGCCAGGTTATGTGCTGAGTCCATTTGGAACACGTCCAGGTGTCAAAGACCCTGCCTATGGAGTCAAAGCACTGCCAACCACCTTTGATGGCTATCAGCTGTTTAAAAAAGATGGCGATGAACGGCTTCTCATCCCCGTCAGGGAATTTGAGATGGAGTATAACGTCGAAGGGGACAGCATTCCTATCCCGAATATACTCAGGCCAAAAAAATTCAGTAAAACTCTCGTTAATGAATATCAGGTTGATATGGAAACTAACCGCCTTAACGCAAAGACGGGAGATGCCTACGCCTACTTGTCCTATTTGGCCCTGACACACAGCGATTACGAGTCGGCTTCTTTCTACCTTGAAAAGGCTAAGACCATATCCGGCTATGGTAGTAATTATCAGCAAATCTTTAGTTGGATGGATAAGTGGGAAGATGATTCACCAAATGGAACGGCCCTTAAACTCCGCTTTGAACTCTTTAGGGAAGGAGCGCTGAACAATATCCGCCTGAAAAATATCCAGGCTGGAGAAGACTACAAATCAGTGGCAATCCACTCCAACAAAGTAAATCGCCTTGAAACGATCATGGACCTCTATGCTGTCTATACCAAAGCAGTTAATAAGCAACCAGGAGCAGAAGCATTAGATCCAGCTTTAAGGCTTCGACCTGAAGATGAAAAAGCATTTGAAACAGTGATCAAAGCTTTTATGACAGAGCATGGCAATGACCACATCAGGACCTTCGAGCCAAGGCCCGTGCGTGCTATTGAAATACCGCTCCAGAAGTTCATGGATAAGAATAAAAATAAAATCAATGTCTTTGGCATACGCAATGCGGCGATGCTGATCTGGTCCTATAAAGGAAACGATAAAGACCGCTCTCCATTTATCCCAAAAGACCCACGATGGGTCCTTGAAAACTTCCGGGATGTCTTTAACCAGATCCTAAAAGGAGATGAAAATTCGCAACTATATAAGCAAGTGACCCATCAGGTGAGAATGTTATCAGAGTTGTCTAAAACAGTTCAGTTGGACCCCCTTGAAAAAGAAGCCATTGAATATGCTCAGTTCTTCCTATTGAAGCTGATGACCATTAAAGAGGACAAGGATAATCCCGGCTTCTTTGATGATGTGGAAGAATACCTCGAGAAAAAGGGGATTCTAGGTCCCGAAGAGGGAATGCTTCCTTCTTTTGCAGGACCGCTATTTAAACCTACTCGGGTAGAAGCTTTAAATGATTTGGGCGCAGTGATTTCTAACTTGAAAGATACCGATTTTGCAATTATTGAAAGAAATCTCAGGCCCGGGGAACGTTTCAATGAAGGATCAAGAATCCTCATGGAAGCTATAGGTAAAATACCGTTTAGTTTGCGCTCAAAAATTCATGATTATGCCGACGAAACATGGAACAACTTACCAAACAAAACCAATTTTAAAGAAGACTTCAAAGCCTTTTTATTAGATACCTTAATTGATAAAAAAGGTGCCAAATCCCTTCTTCTTTTAAACTCTGTGTTCAGCATGATTGAAGGGTTGCCCGCCTCTCAACCAAAACAAAAGATGACACCTCCAAGACAGATAGTACCTGCACCCAGACAAACATATCTGCAAAAATATGGTTATCTACTAAACCAGTACAACCAGGAAAGGGATGTAAGATCAATAGAACGGTTGGAAAGCATTATTAGTAATAAGCCAGTGCCTCCCCGTCCTGCATTGATTATAACAGATCCATCTAAAATTAATCCTGTTGTCAGTCAAAATGTCCTGGCACGATTTAATTCATTCTTCGTTGTAAAACCCCTCCCCATAGCAGCACAACAAATTAGTACTCAAGTTTTTGACGATTTGGAGCAATCGAATGAAAAAGCCTATGTCCGCAACGCGAAAAAGAACCGCGAAGACTTTAATGCTTTTGACGCCGGTCGTAAAGATGTCTCAATCATCAAAGAAGATGCCATCAAAGTGAAAGCAGGACTGAATGAAGATAGGGACCGCATTGGAAAAGAAGAAGAAGTTTTGAAACACAACCTTCTACAAAATGTCGACCTGTTCAACACTCAAGCAGGTCTCTCAGCCATGCGCAGGCTCGTCGGTAAGGATATCAAGCCGTCGCTGGATGCTTTGATACTATTATGGAGAAGGAATGCCATTGATCAGGATTGGAACAACGATCATCCGTTCAAAATGTTGGGTATAACAGAGATGCCTCGAGCCGTTCTTAATAAACTTGACGAAGACATTACCAAATACCTCGGTCTTTATACAGAACACCAGCATCTTAACCGTGTGGTAGATCTGGCAGATACCTACATCAACTCATGCGGAGACAAAGGCAACTCAAAAGGAAGCTCGCAAATAGCAACTGAGCTGTATGACACCATACAGACTAAACGGTACTACTCTTTGAATAAAGCAGACAATGCTGACTATAAAAACCTTCTCTACATAGAATATATTCAGGATATCATCCTCAGGCAAGGACAAGTGGACATCAAACGAGAAATGGTCAGTCAGCCTAATGCTGTTCGTCAACTGAGGCCCGGTTACGGTAAAACAGCCGTCCTGCTCCCTTTGGAAGCAGAAGAAAAGGCCGATGGCACTAACTTGGTCGGCATGTTAATACCGGAAGAACTATATGAGACCAACTGCCGCGATCTGGACGTCGTCAACAGGCAACTTTTCGGCAAAGAGATGTTCAAACTGGAATTCGGACTGAAGTCTGATAAGAGTGTAGAAGCTTTGCAAATTCTCTACAAAAACCTTCTCGAAACAATGAATGGTAAAGGCTTCTTCATTTCAACCAAACGTTCAGTACTCGGTGTGATCAATGCATACAAAATGATGCTCAACCAACTAGGCGAAATGGCGCCTGGTGCTCTGGCCGACAAGAAAAAAGAACTCATCGACCAGATCAGGGTCATGACCAAAATCGTCTCTCTACTGTATAACAAAACATCGATCATCGCCGATGAAGTAGATGCCTGTCTTGATATCAGAAAAGAGGTTAACTTCGCTATGGGAGATAAAGTCCCTGTTGGAAAAATTGAAGGAGACGTAGGCTTTGAATTAATTTCCATCATCTTGAACGCAAAAAAAGGAGACCAACTTTTTAGTTTGAGGGAAGCTTTTCTGGCCAATACACAAGCGGAGTCATTCTCCCCTGTACAGCTTAAAGAAAAAATGAAGAACCTGGCAAAAGAAGTAGCCGGTTATCATTTCAATGAAATACAGGGCTCGGGATATCAAAAAACCAAAGAGGATCTGATCAACTACTTAATGAATGATCCAAACGCCGTAGAAACAGAAGCCTGGGTCTATTCAATAGAAAAGTCCACTCCGGATTTATTCAAAAAAATTACCTCTATGAAAGCGTTTTTTGATGTCGGCTTTGGCAAAACGCTCGGGAAAACCGGCCAAGTAAACTATATCCGCGACCCTGTTTCTAAAATATGGACTATCCCAGCCAAATCAAGTGATATACCCAATGTCGGATCCGAATTTGACGATGATGTCGAACGGATGAGCTTCACCTATCAAGACTATGTTCAAAGAGGTGTCAGCTACGAGCAGGTCTACCAAATCATTGCCGGCATGAGAAATAGGGCTATTATGGAACTGAAGAGCAAAGACGAGGATTCCTTCTCCAACATTCTCGACACGCAAGGGGCTAGGGATTTTGATGCTTTTATCAAGCGCATCGATCCCGACAATAAACTAGGGAAAAATATCACCCTAGCCACCATGGACTCTCCTAATTCGGTTGCATCTGTGGTCGCAGCTCTGAATGAAAGCCCAATGGGTAGAGCGGTCTTCTGCCATAAATATGTCGTCGGTGAGATGAGGCGGTTCAACTCACAAATCACATCTAATTCCACGGATGTAGCCGAAGTCAACGAATTCAACGGATTTACAGGCACCCCCTGGAACAAGAACGCCTACAATGACAAAATCGATGCGCAATTGAATAAAGGTACCGACGGCATGACATGGGAACTCATGCTAGGAAGAAACGTTCCCGTTCTCGAATTTGAATTTGATGCCAAAAAACCGATCGAATCTATCGTATCCAATCTGGACGTCCTGGGTAACTACCAGGCTGTTGTAGATACTGGTGCTTATTTAAGAGGCACCAGCAATAAAGAATTTGCCGATAAGGCACTACAATTAGCTAAAGAAGAAGGTAAAAAAGTCTATGCCAGCATCTACTTCGATGCTTCCGGAAAAATCGTCAAAAAAGTTGGGGACGACGGCAAGCCGCTGCCTATTGCCTTTGCCGAAAGTACAGACTTGATGAACAACATCACCCTCTATGACCAGGCCCATACTGTTGGTGCCGACATCAAGCAGGGTAAAAAAGCCCAAGCCATCGTCACCATCGGACCCAATACCTTCATCAGAGACCTCTTCCAGGCTGTGTGGCGCTTAAGACAGCTGCACCAGGACCAGCGTGTTGCCCTGGCAGTCTCCAGAGAGGTTAAAGAGCTAATTTTAAATGGTGAGCAAAGAGAATTAACCAAGGAAGATGTCTACAAATTCTGCCTCACGAATGAGACCATCAGAGAGGCGGATGATAACTACAGAGCTGAGAAAGACAAAATCCAAAGTACTGTGAAACGTGCTATCCTGCCTGAATTCCTTCGTGTTGTTGCAGGCAATGCTTCAGATGAAACCATCTACAAAGTCGCTACGAAATTAGCCACAGGCGATGCCGGCTTCTTCGTTAAGAAGAAAAATCCGGAAGATGCCTATGCTCAATATGGAAAACTAAAAACATCAGAAAAACCAGGCGATATCTTCGATGACTTACAAATTAAGGAAGCTCGCAAATGCGAAGGGATTGTAAATGTCTTTGAGGAACTAGACTTACAAGATTCCGCCAATCGATTCAAAGAAATTAAAAATGCTATTGAAATCAGGCCTGATAAACCTACGGACTGGTTCCCCAACGAAGTGCAGATAGCGGTTGCCGGCGGTGCTGAAGTCGAACAGGAAGCCGAAGCTGAAATGGAACTCGAAGCCGAAATGATGATTGAGACAGAAACTCAATCACAAACTGAAACACAGGCTGAAGTCAATATCCCCATCGTCCAAACCGGACAAGCAGGTTCTGGTGATGTCAATGCCTTGGGAAGTATTGATATCGAAAATGTTATGATGGGTAACGGCTTTTATTCAGAAACAACAAGACGATTGGCTGATGGTGTTGCATTTTTTGATAACGATATTTACACCTCCGCGGTATTTGAAAGGAATTTGCCAAAATACAAAGCTGTGGGTCCTCCTCAAATGACCTTCTACTCCAATAGAAAATTCGTTAAGAATGTCCTCATTGCGCAATTTAAACCCCCATATCTTGATACACGTTGGGCAATGTTCATTCCTACGATCCATGAGGCTCATGGCGGCTGCAAAGAATACATACAAAGCAATATGAAACTTTCTAATTCCCAGGCTGTGGAAGTGGCTATTTCTGCCGGCCGACCGGTTATTGTCTACAAAACCGGAAATGACCGTACCGATACCCTTCCTTTTAATGATAAAGCGGATCTGGATAAGTTCTACCGATTTTATGTCCAGGCTAAGCTCTTCAACGGAGAAATCGAGTTTGCCTCCAAAGAAGAACAAGATGCCCTCAAGGTATGGGTTAGTGAAAAGGGAGTAAAGGAATTTCGTGAATTCTTCGAAAAAAATATCCTGGCTGCCAAACCTCGACGCTTTGCCGACGCCTACCAGACATCTTCCCTCCGCAGCATCCTCGATGAACTCGAAATGCCTGTGCTCGTTTAACCTAGATTGCATCTGGCACCTCCTTCCAAACGCCGTTTTTAGGTTTAAGGGCTGCGAAGCCGCTTTGAAGTCAGAACATAAGAATGACTGGAATTGCCACGGAAGCGGCGCAAGATGTCAGCCCCGCGCGAAGAAGCCCCCTAGGCTTCGAGCGTGGGGTATAATGGTACAAATAATTACAGCTGCGGAAGCAGCGTAAGCACTTGTTGCGAGTTGCATCTTACGCCCCTATCGGGGCTGTGATGTTTTTCGATCATATTTTATTTTAGCGCGTTACGCGCTTGCTGAGGACATCCCAGGCGGAATCGATAGCTTCCTGCGTTTCGATGTCGTAGAGGGTGACAGTGAAACGGTAGTCTTCGTAGTTGTAGTTGCAGTCAGAACGGACGGCTTTGGTGATCCTGATTTTGCCTAAGAACTGCGGGGCTGTAGCCATTCCGGGTGTCAGTCGGCTGCAGTTGCTGTATTTGGGATCACATTGAATCTTTTGCATGAGATAGTTCATCTCGCGCTCATCTGAGGAATTACCCACAACGATGGTATAGCGGCCATCGTCGATAGCGACCCCTTCGATGATATCCCTGATCATGTCTGTTGCGATATACTGATCAGTGCAGTTGTCGATTTGAGTGATAACCATACGAGGTTTGCAGCCGTTCATCTGATAACCTGTCTTGGTGTACCAACGGTCCATCAGCTGGCGGTTGATTTTTGTGGTCTGGATCCTTATGTCAGCAGCTCCGTAACGCCAGTCGAGCTGTTCGCGGTAATTGCCAGGCGTGATATCCACAGCAGTCCTTGGATGGCGGCAGCTGGTGGAACTAAAAAGCAGCGCACAAAAAATAGTCATAGTCATTAATAAATTATTCATAAAATACTCCTTTAATTGGCTAAATACCGGAAGGGGACTACAAAACGTCTCACCCCGGGGTGAAGATTAAAAACGTTGATGATGCACAATTCTGATTTTTTAAGGTTTAACTGAATGATTTTCTCTTCGGCACCGGCCCCTTCCACCTGAATAGCCAGGGTTTGGCATCCGGGTTCGACATCGAAGCGGGCCACATCGATAAAAGCTGGCAATGTGGTCCAAGATCTGGTGTCGACTCTTGTCGTTGCGTTGGCAATAAACATGGTGCAGTCGACGATCATTCTCAGGCAAGGATCCTGATTTTCCAGGAGGCTGACGGCCGCGCGGCGGATGATCAGTCGGGCGACGCCACGGGCCACGATAAACGGACGGTCCTGTTCAAGTTCAAATTCAGCAGCCCTGATGATATTGAAGAAAGGGAATAGTGGAAGCCGGCAGTCACCAATCTTGGCAAAGGTAGGCTGTGGATTCGATCCTGGCCAGCGGCATAAGGCAGGCACAGGGATGCCTGGAAGGGCCGAACAAGATGGTCTGACACCGCTGCTGGCCATTAGTATTTCCAAAGCAATGGCAGAAGCTTGCGATGCGGGGCATTCAGTTGAAATTTTGTAAGGTGAGTTCCCATTATGACAAAGAATGAGGATGGTAGCAAGGTCTGGCGAGGGTGCGGGAGCAAAGGGGACTTCACTGCTGCAGGGGATGAGTGCGGCTGCCTGTTCGTATAGGATCTTGGCGTTAGAGAGGTCCCCTTTCTTCTCCGATAGGAGCGCAAAGAGGTATTTGGAGAGTCCGTTTTGTTGGACGTGGTATTGTTTCGCAAAAGGGATTTTGGAGTAAAAATTCTGCTTTTCTTGTTGGTATTCTTCGGCTTGGCGAAGGATCGCATACGCATTTCCCTGATCCCCATTTTGGAGCAGGGCCAGGGCAAAATAAACGCGTGCTAATACCTGTTCATAGTCAGGTGCTTGATAAGCACCTACTTCATCTTGCAGCATCAGCTGCGCTGCCTGTTCGCCAAGGACCCTTTTGCTATAGTAGTCCATGGCGACTAGCGCAATGGAATAGTCTTCTATTGCGCCTGTGGCGTCGCCTGCAGTAAAGCGGGTCATGGCACGGTCTAGAAGTAGCCAGCTCGAGTTTTTAGAAAGCTCAAACTGGGTTTGGGGCAGCTCTTGCCGAATCGCATTTGTCTCGATGGTTTCGGCTTCATAGAGGTTTCCTGTATGATATGCTCTTAGGTAAGGGCCTCTCTCTTCGAGGACCGACTTGGAGCAGCCGGAAAGGAGAGTCAATGCTGCACCAAAAACGACAAGTAGCATGAGTCTCATAAATAATCTCCGTGTGAAGGGAAGTAATGTATCGCATAGTTCATTAAAGTTCAATCCCTCGTACCTACTCCGAATCCTAGAAGGGACCATCTCCTAATTTCTTCCTTCCCTTTTTTATCGCTAAACTATATAACAAAATTGAAACTAAAAGAGTTATTCCATGAGCGAACAGCCCCTCTATTCCAATCGATTGGTCCATCAAAAATCACCATATCTTTTACAGCACTCCCATAATCCTGTCGACTGGTATCCATGGGGACAGGAAGCTTTCGATATCGCAAAAGAACAGGACAAACCAATTTTCCTTTCAATAGGCTATGCCACCTGCCATTGGTGCCATGTGATGGAGAGGGAATCGTTTGAAAATATGGAAGTGGCCCAGCTCATGAATCAGGCTTTCATCAATATCAAAGTGGACCGTGAAGAACTTCCTGATGTCGATAGCCTATATATGGAATTTGCCCAGAGTATGATGGCCGGAGCAGCAGGATGGCCTTTAACGGTCATCTTGACACCTGAACTACAACCTTTCTTCGCTGCAACCTATCTCCCTCCTTATAGCAGCCATGGACTGATGGGACTGACCGATCTGGTTGCCCGCATCGAGGAGTTATGGACGAGTGATGAAAGGGAGAAAGTAATCTCTCAGGCAGGGAAGATTGTAGAGATTTTTGCAGAAAGCGTCCACACAGTGGGAGAGGAATTACCTAACGATTCACAAGTGATGACAGCTGCAGAGCTGATCTTCAAAATGGCTGATCCAAGGTACGGCGGCATCAAAGGAGCACCCAAGTTCCCCATCGGATATCAATACAGCTTCATGCTCCGCAACTATGCGATGACGAAAGACAGCCGATCCCTTTTTCTGGTAGAGAAAACCCTTGATATGCTTCATCGTGGAGGTATCTTCGACCATCTGGGTGGTGGCTTCTCACGCTATAGTGTCGATGAAAAATGGCTCGTTCCCCATTTCGAAAAGATGCTTTATGATAACGCCATCCTTTCGCAAGCTTACATGGAAGCGTGGCAGCTGACAAAAAAACCGCTCTACAAGCAAGTGTGCCAAGAGGTTCTCAATTATGTCATCCGCGATATGACCCATCCGCAAGGTGGATTTTTCTCGGCCGAAGATGCCGATTCCGAGGGACATGAGGGATTTTTCTACACTTGGACCTATGATGAAATTTTAAAAGTTTTAGGATCAAAAGCAGAGTTGTTCTGCCAATTCTACGACATTACTCCATCAGGAAATTTTGAAGGACGCAACATCCTTAACACACCACTTTCCCTGCAAGAATTCGCAGATCACCAACGACTCGATGCAGAGCAACTCGATAAGCAATTTTCCGAGCAAAGAAAAAAAATGTGGGAAGTACGGGAAAAACGAATTCACCCCCTTAAAGATGACAAAGTGTTAAGTTCATGGAACGGATTAATCATCTACACTCTGGCTGAGGCAGCCAATGCACTTGAATATGGACCCTATCTGACAGCGGCAATTAAAGGGGCTAACTTCATCAAAAATAACCTCTGGCAGGATGAGAAGCTCTTGCGTCGCTGGCGCGATGGTCAGCCGATGTTCGCCGGCGGACTGGATGAATACGCCTTTATGATCCGTGCCTGTATCTCTTTATTTGAATCCAATGCTGGCACCGAATGGCTTCAGTGGGCTTTGGAGATGGCTGAAATCCTCAAAAATAACTACAAATCGGAAGGAGGAGCTTTCTACCAGACCGATGGAACAGATAAAAACCTTATCTTGCGCAAATGTCAGTTTGCCGATGGCGCTGAGCCATCCGGCAATGCAATCCATTGCGAAAATCTTCTCAGGCTATATCAGATCACCGGTAGAGAACAATACATGAATCAGGCAGAAGATATCCTGCGCGCCGTCGGTGAATATCTTGACAGCTACCCGCCAGGTTATTGTTATCATGTGATGAATCTGCAGCGCTATTACGATAGAAAGGCGTCATCACTCGTCATCGCCTTGAATTCCAATCGGCAGAATGAGGTCGAGCTTAAGCATTTGATCTATTCCAACTTTATCGCCCATAAGTCGATTGTCTGGCAAAGCCAGGATGTCGACTTGGAAGAGCTTATTCCGTCAATCAAAGAACAGGAAGCCCGACAGGATAAGACCACTCTCTATATTTGCCATAATGGCGTTTGTCAATCACCCTTCAATACCCTGCAGTCCAGTCAGTCCGCCATCGAGAAGTTGGCAAGTTAAAGAAGTCTTATATTTATTTGAATTAGTGTAATCTACTTAATATAAATATGTTAAGAATTATAAATATCTCATGCTCTTCAGATGTATTATTTTTGTTTGATATATCTATTCTTTAAAATGTTATTAACATGATATAATGAAGTTGTTGTTTTATAGTATCAAAAGTGCGAGGTTTTTATGAAAATAGAAATACAAGCGTCAGGATTGAATAATAAAATTCATCTTATCACCTATTCTTCAACAGTAAATAAAGAAGTTGATCTACTCATAAAACAAAAAATCAATCAGATTACCGATGAAATTATCGATTTTATACCACAAAGAGAATTAATAAATGTTGCTAGCATAAGTTTTGTAGTCGATCAAGAAACAGATGATGTTGACATTCTCATAAAGAAAGCAAATGAAGATACACCCTTTGACCAAGGGAGTATGAATTCCGAATCGGTCCTTCGACTCAAGGAATTGGTTCAAATGATCCACCGCATTGGCATTCCTAATCTGGACAAACTGGTCCCTGCCTTGATTCCCTCTCCTTTCAGGATACATCCTGAGACTGAAGCAATCAAAAAAGGGAATCTCATTGTCAAAATCTTTAGACAGCTTCAATATTGGATCTCATCTATATTATATCTGGATCCGGCTGTCAAAAAGTTTACCCACACCTATTTCTCTTCAGTTAAAAATATTAAGCAACTTCAAGAATCCTGGAAGAAGAGCGATGAAGCGACCGAATCTATTGTAAAAAATCTCCATGCGAAATTAAATGCAGGAAGAAAAAAACATGAAGAAATTTTCACTGAAACAGAGCTACGCAAAACAATCTACGATTCGTTAGAAGTACAGTTTCTTGCCATTTATAAAAAAATGAGCGGTAAAATTTATAACACTCATGAGACACGCATCATGAGAAATGAGCCTAAGATACATCAGGCGGCTCTGCTATTTGATATTCTTAATGCTAGCCATTCAGACCATCAAGACTGGATCGGTGAAAATAATGACCTGGTTCCGGAGGAATTATGGCAAGTAAATAGTGAATTTAATAACTCGGAATTCTCATCTTTACAAAAAATTCAGAAGGAGTGGGACGGACTCATAGGCTCTATTCCAAGTATAGAAATTTCACTCGAGGAGCTCTCTTCCATCCCTTATAACGTATTCTCTGAGCAGAGCCTTCTTGCAACGTGGATCAGAGTTCTGGACGAACTGAAAGTTGAAGGATCTCTCAGTACGATAGGGGAGTCTAAAGACCCTGTAGTCATCGCTAAACAGACCCGTTATGGGGACGCCTATCTTCAGGCCCGTCAGCTTCTCCCAAAAGAAATTGAGGCGGTTATCCAGCCTAATGACCAGGTAAACTACGATATAATAGAAACTTTTATCCGTTCCCAACCTAATGCCATGGAATTGAAATCTTTACCAAAGAACAATGTACAGCTACGTCAACAGCAGATCTACCAGGATTTCATCAGACCAATTTTAGATATAAAAATCGATCAACTAACAAATATGAACCCTGATTTTTCCCGTATTGCAAGGATCTTGGCTAATCCAAAGTCGAACTTCATCAAGAATTTAGTCAGTCAGATCGTAACTAAATTAAATTTGTACCATATCACAAGTGATGAGAGAGTTACCTTGAAATTAACCGAGGAAGATATCACTAATCAGGCGATAGCCTCAGTAGAGACCTTGGGAATTGAGAAGTTCTTTATTACAGGAGACCTTATCCTAAACTTAAAAGAGGCGCGCGAGAAAAAAAACAGGGAAGATGTCGTGGTACAAAATGTATCAAGTACTTTTAGAAGGCTGCGTGAAGAAATTTCAACTTTTGATGTTGCAATGAAAATGATTAACGAACGAATTTCTCAATCTGAGAGTGATAGTGTAGTCAAAGAGTTAGAAGCGGAGAAGAGTGCCAATTTGACAAATTTAAAAGGAGCTCTATCACAACTTTTGAAAGATTTGCCATTGGCTGAAGGTGACCTTACTATTATTAGAAAGATCCCAATCAACGATAATAGTCTGGAAGCGTTGATGGTAACATGGGATATTGTCTTACATCATTTAAAAAATAAAATTGATTCACCTCAAACCCCTCCTTTGGAACGAAGCAAAAATGAATTGGCATACAATGAGATCAAACGCAATTTGATGTTTTTGAAAGGAGCTAAATTTCATGATGCCCGCGTACATATGTTTGAAGCTCTTGAAAAACCCATTAAGCCTGTTAAAGATCTGATTAAAAAATTCGATTCTTTAAATCGGATATCAAGTCAATTAACCACTAGGATTGTTAGGTTTGAAACTAAAATTCTCGAACAACAGATTTCAATTCCGGAATTTAACATACCTCTTTCTAAGGCTTCTCCGATGGTTCTACGCAATTATCTTAAAGAAAGAGAAGAATATCAAAATACACAGCTTATATGGCAGGGAAGAATAGCGGTGGAGATAGAAAACATCAGCAAAAGTATCGGATCGGCCGAAGAAGACAATCAGTCTTTATTGGAATCATTAATAAAATTAAAAAAAAACCACATCGAACTAAAAAATAGTCTGGAAGAGATACAGGCTGAGTTAGTCCTCATTCGTATGCATTTGGACCATCCGGAAATTCCCCTGGAAAACCCCGAAATTATCACCGTGAATTCGATGGAAGTTTCCATAAGTAGCTTAGAGGAAGCAGATGCGATCATGATTGGAGATCTTTTCAAAGAAATCAATCCTCGCTATGGAGAGTCATTTCTCCATTCATATCGGAAATATCAGGAAAGTTTAGTGGAATTAAAATCAGTGAAAGAAGAGCAAGAGAAGGAGCAGTCTCTAATTAAAAAAGAGATAGAGGACGGGATAAAAGATCTTAATCCGGCTGATATTAGATTTGATGAACTTGCTTCTATTCAGATCAACGAAACAAATTATGATCTTGTGTATCTAGTCTGGAATGAATTATTTGTCAAGACGTTGCTAGAAAAGGAAGAGATCACAAAAAATCTAAGCGGTTCAGTTTATAATAAGGCACTCCAGAAAGTGATTTTCCAATTGGGTAATCTCCTGCAAGTAAATTATTGCCTTGACCATCCTCTTATTAATGATCAGATGAGATTACTCTATGATAAATACGATGAAGAATTTGAAAAAATAAGTGTGAGTGAATTTTTTGATGTTAATCAAAAGAAAGATTGTGAAATTGTAGATAAATTGCAACCAACTATTTATGAAGAACTCTATCCAAATGTTGATATACCTGATAAAGCATTACCGGCCGAAAATGAGAATTACGTTACACCCTATGAAATCGGGAACCTTAAAATTTTCTCTAAAGCCATCGAAAGCTTTAATATGTCGAAAGAACCTAAATTATCAGATGATGAGAAGAAAGAAATGACCCTCTTCATCGCGTATGCACTGCAATCCGGTCCGCAAACAAATGCAATGAATGCCAAGCTGTTTAAAATGCTCCGTATGAATCCCTCAAATATAAGAGAAACCCTTTTAGAATATCTTGCAGGTAAGGAGAAAGTGGATGATCGATTTTTTAAAAAGATCCCCTTTGGTATCAGTAAAGACGCAGTCGAACTCATCGTCGACATCACCTATAAGTTTCGATTTAAGAAAGAATTTATACCGGCAACTAAAAAATTAGGTGATTTGATGCAGAAAATTAAAAAAAATGAAGAGATCAAAAATGAAGATAGACTAACTCTTCGTGAATTTGGAATCGTTAAGAAAGCTGTTGACATAGGTATAGGCGATAGAAGCCTATTGAACAATCTTAAAAATCTGGGCCTTATGAATAAAGATTTAACGACTCTACAGGAAAATTCTACTAAAGCAGAACAGTTGCTATTAGAATTAAATGGTCTATTTGAACAAGAAGTCGCCACACGCTATCACTCAGGCGATCTGGTGGCGTACCGGGGAGTAAAAGAATTTGAGTATAAAGTCCATAAAATGAATGGGGAACAGACCCTCTACCACAACTTTCTCTCTCCCTATACCCACGGGGCAAAAATTTATCGATCTGACAGCAATACTTTTCTCTCTCATGTAACATCAGAACAGTATATCCATCATCCTCTCGATATCGCAACAGATGCCTATTCAGAAGTGTGGCGTCTCGATCTCTCAAAGTTAGTTTCTAAGAAGATGAGAGGTCTTATGGAAGCAATGTACGGAAGCGGTTGGAAGGAGATCGTGCAAAAGAAATTTGAAGAGTTTGAAAATAAAATTCATCGTCATGAAGGAAATCAATTTGAGAATATCCAAAATCCATGGGAAAGGCAACTGGAAGCCGGTAAGGCAGATTTTATTTGGGGCGGCCATTTTAAGAAAAAGGAAACTGACTTCAATAAGCTGGCTGAAAGAATGATGGGTGATTCGGAAGTGCAGGCAGAACATTTTAAGGAAATGATCTGTTCTGAGTTTGTAACTAAGGCTACCATCGCTTCACTAGTCTACCTTGACCGCTTTTTCGCGGATGAGATCGGCAAATATCTCATCGCAATGGGGAAAAAGAAGGAAGGGGATGCGCTTATAGCCTCTAAGAATGTCTTCCAAATTCCATATAGCAGAAAGGAGAAGCTTAAAGCTGTTCACCCGGGACGTATGATAGACGCACTAAGGAAAAGGAACTGCATCACCCTCGTCCCGCATGCACCCATTGTGAGCAAAATCTTTAAGAATATTTAAGTATTATTAGCTACCACTTTATGAGGTTCCCATTGCGATTCGGGAACTTCGAAGTGGTGGTTGACAAAGCGTGAGCAGACAAATAGGTAGTCTGACAGCCTGTTGAGGTAGACTAGCACATCTTGTGTGACGTCATCTTGTTCGTAGAGTGGGATGACGGAACGCTCTGCGCGTCTGATGATACTGCGTGACAGATGCAGGGCTGCGCCGGCAGGGTGTCCACCCGGTAGGATAAAATTCTTAAGCGGTGGGAGCTGCGCTTCCATCGCATCAATCCATTTTTCCAGATAACTGATGGCTTCATTGTCGAAGCGTGTTTTTTCCAGTTTTTGATTTTGGTGACAGGACCTTGGGGTGGCTAGAGCAGCGCCGACGTCAAAGAGGGCGTGCTGGATGATCTCAAGATGGTGTTTAGTGCTATCTAGTCCGTGGTTTTTAGGGAGATGGGAGAGAGCCAAGCCAATGGCTGTATTTCCTTCATCTACAGTGCCTAATGCATCGATGAAGACGTTATCTTTATGGACCCTTTGTCCGGTAAAGAGAGATGTTGTTCCCTTATCACCTGTTCGTGTGTAGATCTTAGTCATTTGATTTCCTCCAAACTTAATCTTTTACCACGCGAATTCATTATTTCAAAGATAAAAGCATCCGGGAGGGTGGCAGGTGGAAGGTTTTTGCTTGCGAAGCCTTGGAGTGCGGTGCTCTGCACCGCCTTCTGGCGCAATTGTGAGAGCCATTCTCGCTACAGCCACGACACCAATGCCACTTCGCGTCACATGTTAAGACAGGTGAGTGCAATAATTGCGCCAAAAGGCGGTGCAGAGCACCGCACTCCAAGGCTTCGCAAGCAAAAAAAAGGGTGGCAGGTGGAAGGTTTTTGCTTGCGAAGCCTTGGAGTGCGGTGCTCTGCACCGCCTTCTGGCGCAATTGTGAGAGCCATTCTCGCTACAGCCACGACACCAATGCCACTTCGCGTCACATGTTAAGACAGGTGAGTGCAATAATTGCGCCAAAAGGCGGTGCAGAGCACCGCACTCCAAGGCTTCGCAAGCAAAAAAACTTTTACCCCCAACCTCCTACCTTCCACCTTCTAATTCGCGCAGCGGAAGCCGAGGTGATTGAGGCTGGTGTCTGGGCATGTTTTCATCCGGGCGGTAATCCGGTATCCTTTGCAATAGCTGGGGTGGCAGAGGAAAGATCCGCCACGATGGACATGTTTGACGGCATAAGGTTCTTGCGGATCATAGCTGCTAGCTGGCCCTTTGGGATTGACTGACACTCCACTTTGTTTTTCTTTCGCATAATGGGAAATGTTATACAAATCGGAACACCATTGCCACACATTGCCTGACATATCATATAGACCATATCCGTTAGCAGGATATGTCTTGACTTTGGTCGTTCCGTAATAGCCATCAGTCTTGGTACTCTTGTAAGGAAATGAGCCTTGCCAGATGTTTGCTTGCGGCTTATCTTCAGAGAACTCTTCGTTGCCCCATATATATGTAATATCTTTTTTTCCACCGTAAGCAGCATATTCCCATTCAGCTTCAGTGGGAAGCCGTTTGCCTATCCACTTGGCGTAGGCCGCGGCATCGTACCAGGAGATCTGTACGACAGGGTTATCATCCTTCCCTTCAATCGAGCTATCTGGCCCTTCAGGATGTTTCCAGTTGGCCCCTTTTTTCCATTCCCACCAAGCAAAATGGTTCTTTAGCGATACAGGAGCATCTGATTTCTTAAATACGAGCGAGGCGGGCACTAGCAAGTCAGGACTTGGCTCGGGAGTCCCAGGGGGGACTTGAGCCATGATCTCAGCTAGCGTAGGCGCTTTTTCGGCTGTAGTGACATAACCCGTTGCGTCGACATAAGCTTTAAACTGTTTATTTGTCACTGGCGTCGTGTCTATCCAAAAGCCGTCCACTTTTACTTTATGGGTCGGTTTTTCATCCGGTTTGGCTTCGGCGCTCTCTGATCCCATAGTGAATTCACCTCCGGGAATCCATACCATCCCTTCTAGTGCTATTGGAAAGCGCGGCGGAAGGATCGCGCAGCAGCAATCGGCATGTCCAATCGAGTGAATGGTGATAAAAAGAAGTAGTGCTTGGAGGAATTTCATGAATTTAATCCTGTTTTTCGCACCTTTATATCAAATTATTTATTTCATTAAAATGAATAGTTCTTTATTCCGGTGAAACGGCTGTTAGGGCTTGTCTGAGCTCTTTCAACGTCTTAGGCTTGTGATCTCGGGCTGCAACGAGAGCCTCGGCTTGCCTGAGGTGCTCCCATGACTTCTGATAATCAAGCCGTTGCCCGAATAAGATAGCTAGATAGTAATTGGCTTCCGGATCGCCAGGAAAAAGCTGGTGATATTTCTGCAGAACGTCCAGGGCTTCCCCTGAGCGGTATAGCTGTACCCAGATCATAGCCAAATGCAGCAGTCCGGTCCTAAACTTTGGATATTTCTTGACCACCATTTCCAATTCATTTTTCTTGCTCAGGATAGACTGACGGTCCTCTTCTACATGGGAAAAGACAGCTTTAATCCCATCGGCATCGACATGCTCATCGAAGTAATCTTCTACGACGTTGTTTTTAATGACCAAGTGATCGGGAAGATGGTCTTTAACGGAGCGAAGCAGCTTTTCGCCTTCCTCCTGACGGTCAGTGAACAGGGAAGCGTAGCCTAGCAGCTCTGTCAACAATGGATCATCGCCCAAGTATTTTTTGGCTTCCTGATATGACTGATATACTTTTTCATATTGGCTTGTCTGCCAAAAGACCGATGCGTGGTTAAAGTGGGCCATGCCAATAACCTCTTTCTCCGTCCGTAGCTGCAGTGACCTGGTGTTCACTCCTAAGTATTCATCTGAGTCTATATGAATTCCTCTAGCGGTCGTTTCGATGTTGATAGTTTGGTCCTGATCACGAAAGCGAACATAGATATGTCCTGGAGGTGTGATCATTTCCAGCTTTAGGTCAAGCCGCTGAGCCAGGCAAATGTATAGGATGGAAACACCTAGACAGACACCACGATGCGAATCGAGCACGGAAGGGAGAAAGGAATATACATCGATCTCTTTGGTGGAAAGGGAATGGGGCGGAAAGCGGAATCCCATTTCTTCAAAGACTAGTTCATTGATCTTTCTGATTTTTTCTTTAGGTGAGGCCTCTGGAGGCAGTCTTGCCTGAACTTGGAGGGCCATCAGGTCGATCAAGGCTTCGTAAGATCTGATTTTTTGCATATCATTGCCGAACTGGCTTAGGAATAGTCCTCGGGCAACATCGATCTGGCTGGCAGGAAGCTGCAATACTTCGTTTTCAGTCGCTGCCTGATGTCCTTTGAGACGATGATGACTCAGCCTTGCGGAAAATTTTTCGATGGTTCTGAGGTTATCTTCATCGATGACTGGGATCTGCTGATTATTAGGTTTGTTTATGAGCTCCACAAGTGAATGGACCACTTGGGCTGAAAGGCTTATTTCAGAATTGATCAGAAGGTTGGTCTGTTTCCCGGAAAGTAGAACAATAGCATCACTTAAAGCTCTTCGACCTATCGGATGCTGCTGATATAATTCATAAAAGGCGAGGTGCTGAGCGATGGATGTTGGATCTAGGCTATTATACAGCATATTGATGCGCTGACCCGTCGGCGCTGCCGAGATAAGCATCGAAGAAATAAGTAAAAAGTAAAAAGACTTCAATTTCATCTCTTAAGTATAGTTGAATGAGCTGAAAAAATCTCGTATTTATTCAACGCAAAGATACAAAGGAACAAAAAGGGCAAAGGCCTCTCGCAGGATGTCAATTACGCTAAAGATTAAACACAGAGACACAAAGGCACAGAGGTCACAAAGGTCAGAGAGAAAGAATTAAAGGTAAATAGTTATTTGGTTAAAGTATTTTTATATTTTAATATTTCATTGAGTTGTAACGACTTTCTCTGTGACCTCTGTGCCTATGTGTTTAATAAATACGAGACTGTTGTCCCGTCAGAGTTCTTTGCCCCTTTTCGTTGAAAAAAGCACGACTATAACCAGTAATTAAGGGCGCGGCGCCTGATATAATTTTGTTGATCCAGCCAAAAATATGTTTCATTGTGAAGAAATAACTGATCAGCCTGGACTTTACCAGTCCAGGGATTGACATGTTCAATTAGCACTTTATCGATATAGATGCATTTGTTCAGCATGCGCGATACTTCTGTCATTTCATTGTCACAAAATAAAGATTTATAGCTAGGGTCGTAAATATGTCCGAAACGGTCGAAGTATTTCTTCCCCATAATGGGAAATGTGTTAACGGCCTCATGTTGGAACCCATCGTCAAATTGTAATACTCCATCGTAATCTGGAAAGAGGCCAAGCATGAAATAGGCGATGAAGTCATCATACCCGACGACGCGAGGGATCATATCGTCGGAGGCAAGGATAAGGACATCAAAGTCCATGTGTTTATCAAGATCGGCATTACAGGCTTCAATTTTAGATTTGCTTTTGCCAAAGTAAAAGCTCAGATTTGGATATGTCAATAATTTGGCTATAGCTTCTGGTGAGTTCATGACAGGGTCGTCACTGTCGCATGAGATCACAAAGTGGTATGGATACTTATTGGAAAGGTGCGAATAATAGAGATCTAATGTAGTAAAAAACTGTTCGAATCTCCCTCTCGTCGGAAATTTGATCATGAACCTGGGCAAATCGTCTGCTTCCACAAAACAACAAATCAGAATAAATAAAATAGTAGAAAGTCTCGTTTTCATGACTTATTTTTATATGAGAATTTCTCAAAAAGAGCAAGGTAAAAGGAGGTGGAGCCTCTTACCATTAGCGCTGCGCGCCCTATAAAATGACTTGCTCCATCATATTCTTCAGAGTGGCGTTACTGATGAGTTCCTCGACGGTGGGGACAAACCGGTAGGTCCAGTTGGTATCGGTGACAATCCCCGGGATATTGATCCGTTCTTCTTCAAGGGTAGGATGTGAAAGCCCGGGAATAAGGGATAAATACTCGTTAAGGAGATTGATATGGAACAGACTGCTGGAATGGTGGCTATCCCACAAGATCTCTTTTAGGTTATCCCTGCTGATGTTAGGGTGGTAGCTCCAGCCTTTAAAATCGGCATAGACCTTGGCTTCATCTGGATGATCCCTCCACCATTGTGGAAGTGTCTCGGAGTCGTGAGTTGAAACGGTTGTCAAACTATCAATTTGATAGTTTTGCGGCGAGATGAAGTTTCTGTCGCCGTTCCAATTGCGCTCCCAGCGCATGACCCTCGTGCCGCAGATGCCCAGAGCAGTCAGACACTTCCTCACTTCTGGTGGAATGACACCCAAATCTTCACCGATTAGGAGCATGTCAGAGCCATTGATCATCATCAGCATGATCCGTTGACCATGGTCGATCCAGGTGTTTTGATCGATCGGAATGAAGACGCCATCCTTTGGCGAATGACCAACTGGTACCGACCAGATGCGGAAGAATCCGACGACGTGGTCGATTCTGATCAAGTGATAATAGCGGCTGGCGAATTTGATTCTTCTGAGCCACCAGCTGTAATTATCCATTTCAATTACTTCCCAATTGTACGTAGGGAATCCCCAGCTTTGTCCATCCGATGAATACTGGTCAGGAGGGGCTCCTGCAGAATAGCTGAGATTGAAGAGGCTGCGGTTGAGCCAGACGTCGGCGCTTTCGCGGTCAATGAGGATGGGAATGTCACCCATCAAAAGGACCTGATTACGCTCGGCAGCGGCTTTGACATCCGTCATCTGTTTGTCGCACAGATATTGAATGACAATAAGCCACTCGACATCTTCAAAATGCTCTTTAGCGACTTTTGCGATGAGCTCTGGAGTGGGATTATGATATTCAGGCGGCCACTCTTCCCAGCGAGACCAATTAAACATGATTTTTAATGTAATGAATACCGAATAGCCAAGCAGCCATGACTGAGCATCTTCAACAAAGACCTTGAATTCCTGGCTTGTGAGGATAGACAATTTGGCTTCATTGTAATAATGCTTAAGGAACTGATACTTGACCTCACGCACTTTGGTATAATCGATCAGGCCCTGATTGGAAAACTTAGGCAGCGCCTTCAATTCGTCCAACAACTTAGGATAGTGGTCGAGGTAAGGTAGTTTCTGCAAACTCAAGTAGATGGGATTCAATGCAAAGGCTGAGATGGCACTGTAGGGGCTGTTTCCCAGGCCCGTATCGTTGAGTGGAAGCAGCTGGATGACATCAAATCCAATTGATTTGCACCAGTCGATAATGGGGATGAGGTCGGTGTATTCCCCGATCCCATGTGAATTCTCTGAATGGAGGCTAAAGAGGGGAATATTGATTCCATGGTGATTCTTTATGCCAATTTTTTCCCATTGTTTTCCACAGGGAGAATGTAAGAGATATTCCGGATCAATCATTTCAGCCCAAAAGGAGATGGCGCATCTACCCTAGTCTCAAAGTCTTCGAGAGGCGGCAAGTTGCCCGACTTGAGTCCTTCAGCCCAGAGCTTGGCCCTTGAAATGAATTTAGGCATGACGGCATTGATCTTGTCAGGATTCAAGGTATCGATATCGATCAACAAAAAGAGCATCAGATGATTTGTTTTCTTCCCTAGACCGAAAGCTCCGGTAGAGATATCGTAATATTCATTTGCTTTGAGAGCCTCTCGGAGGACCGTGTTGCGGAATCCGCCCTGTAGAAGACCTATACGGGAAACAATCATGAGTTTATTTACCCTTGGATCAACTTGTAAGAAAATATCGACAGAATCGGGCATCCTGACTTTACACATATTTAACTTGTCAGGAGCTAACTTACATTTAAAATATTCTCCAAAATCACGCAGGATGGCTTCATATTGTGTGTCAACCATGTCCGTTCCTCCTATCCCTTAGATTCTTTATTTTGCTCTTCTAATTCTTTCTCTTCTATTTCTTCTAGCTGGTCTTCCAAATCTTCCAACGCCTCTATGATTGCAAGGAAAAGGTCATCCCTATGCTGCATGCTACGATAAAAGTGGAGGGGAGCGACTTGTTTGATCATATCGCGCATGATCGTCAAAATGGAAATTTTGATGTTGACGTTTTCCCAAGGATTGCCCCCGGCGGGATCGACAATGCGCGAAGTCATCTGAACGAGTTTTTCTGATGAGGGATAGCGTTCCTCCGTTATATCGAAGAAAAATTTGGTGACACTTTTGACGTTAACATGCGCTTTATAGATGTCTTTGTTCATGATTGCGGTGCCTCAGTTATTTTAAGACTTCCATCTTTGTCAGGCGGTTTTCCTGTTCCATCAGGCGTCTGGTAGCGAGCATCACTGGCTGTTTAACTGCTCGCATGACTTGAGTTACTAGCATGATCCGAGCCAGCATCGGACTTTCCATGTTTGTATCCTTGATGGCTTGGCCGATATAGTGGAAGACAGGCTCTGTGGCTTTATTGATTAGCTTAACCCAGTTAGGATCTGTTTCAAGAGAAGGGAATATGAGCCGGAATTCTTCATGGACAGTTCTTGGTGATTCGACTAAAACCATTTTTCTCATCGATTCAAAAACTGATCGTTGGATACCGCTCTTGTCGGCCTCGGTCTTAAGTTCTATTTTCTTCGCTTCTTTAAAAGATGCTTTTGCTGTTTCGATATAGCCGGAAGTTTTGTCTAAGGCTGCTTTATTTTCCTTTGGAATTTGAGGGTCGTCAAGTTGCTTCTGAATTATTTCTAAGAGGACATCCATCTGTTTTAAAACAGTAGTGGCATGAGAGTCTGGTGTGTTTTTTTCTATATGCTTCCAGATATTCGTTGTCAGCTTGGCTTCTTCATCTTTGAGCTTTTCAGGATTTTTTATACTGATAAAGTTTTTGCTTCCATCCAGGATTATTTCATTAACTCCATTGAGAATGGAATCCGCTACTAAAGTCAGTTGGGCTTTTTCCTGCAGGTCGACGGCTTTTGCAGCTATTTCAAGGACGCCTTTATCTTGGGCAATTTTTAATGCTTCCTTGACTTCAGGAAGGGCAACATATTTTTTCTGAGCTGCTTGCAGGCCAAAGAGTATTTGTTTTTGTTCTTCAAATTTTTCTTGAAATTTGAATAGGAACTCTTCCTTTAATTTTTCGTCTTTTTCTCTCTTAAGGCCGTCAATCGTTTTTTGTACTTTACTTTGTGTGTTGGTTAGCCCGGTTACAAAAAAATCAAATGACTTAGAGACAACAATTGGATCGGCTTCTACGTCGCCTTCTTTGAGTGCTTCCTTAATTTTTTTAATATTGACGTCAGCCAAAGTATCCGCTTCAGAAGGCGTTCTGGCTGATGTAATGATCTTATCGAGTTTCTGGAGGATGTCGACGAATTTTTCTTGAGGGAGTTTTATAAAGCGATTGTCGTCCCTATTCTTGAAATTATTGAATTCTTCGTTTGCCTCTTCTTTCCTGACAAAGGCAGATAAAGATTTATTAAGGTCAGTTCTTTTCTTAGTTACCTGATCCTCTTTTTCTCCAGCCACTTTGCCGCTAAGTTTTACTTGTCCCGATACTGATGTGGTTTCTTCTTGAAGCAGATCGTCGCCTAGTTCAGCTTCAACTTGGACGGCTTGTTGCACTGCAGCAGCTTGTGCACCCTTCGTTTCCATTGTTTGAATTGTCATATCGGCAGATGGTTGACCTAATCCACCAATTCCTCCTGGACCGCTCATGATAACCCTCCTTCTGAAGGTATTGTTTTAGCCTTTAGCCTTTATCATGAAATCTGGATTCGGCCAAGCGGCTGGATCCTGATTTCGGGAACGATTTCTTGATAGGAAACCACTGATATATCAGTAAATTCCATTTCAATTAGCTTGCGCACAAAGCGTCTGACGTCGATGGCGGTCAAGATCACCGGCTGCTGGCCTCCCGGAGGAGGTGGAGATATAGTGTTTCTGACGCCTTGGAGTATCAGCTGGACCGAGTCTGGGTCAAGAGCCAGGTAAGAACCGGCTGAGGTTTGTTTGATGGCTCCCCGGACCATATCTTCTATTTCAGGGTCTAAAATATAGACCGAGAGGACTGACTGTCCTTGGGAGTATTTATAGCTGATATACCGTTTCAGTGACGATCTGACATATTCGGTTAATAGAACGGTATCTTTTTCGGTTTGGGCCCATTCGCCCAAGGCCTCGAGGATAGTCCTTAAATCTTTAATGGAAACTTGTTCCTGAATCAAACGTTTAAAGATATCGGTCATTTTCTGCAGCGGAATCAGACGGGTGACCTCTTTAACCAAGTCGGGGAATGACTTTTCTACGAATTCAAGCATCGACTTGACTTCCTGGATACCTACGAATTCGTTAGCATAATGGCGGAAGAAGTAAGATAGATGAAGAATCATGACCTCTAGAGTGGCCCAATAACGAATTCCCGCTTTGTCCATTAGCTCTTTGTTCTTCACTTCGACCCAGAGGCTTGGTAAGCCTAACGAGTTCTTGTAAGAGATGTATGGGAGATTGTAGCGTTTTAGGTTTTCTTCGTTTTCATTGGTCAAAAGATAGCCTTCCAATACCTTACCCCTGACTATTGGCACTTCATTCAAATGGATCGAATACTCATCTTTTTCCAGAATAGGGGAGTCAGTCCTGACGTGTACACCCGGGAATCGAACACCCAAATCGGCATAAAGGGCCTGCCTCATCTTAGGTATCATCAAATCGATAAAGCTTTGTCCTTTTTGCGCCTTTTGAATCTCTGTTGAAAGCCCTTTTCCAACTTCCAGTACAACGGGCAGTGTGAGGGAATAACTGTCGACACCACCTCCCGTTACAACCTTATGGCCGCGTATTGAGGTATCGACTGAAGATTCACCTCCGGCCGGAGACATCGTCGTAGCGCCTGGACCACCTGGAACGCCGCCTCCTCCAGTTAGGGCTTGGATTTGCGCATCAGAGCTCCAGATGGCATAACCAATTATTCCAAGGGCTGCAGAGGCAATCAGGAATGGAGGCGTAGGAAAGCCCGGAACGAGTGCCATTCCCATCAAGAAGGCAGCTGTAATCATCAACGCTTTTGGCTGTTTTAAGATCTGGCCTGAAATTTCACTACCCAGATTATCAGCTTTTTCACTGGATACCCTTGTAGTAACAATACCGGCTGTAATCGAAATCAGTAGTGAAGGGATCTGGGTAATTAGACCATCGCCAATGGTTAAGAGGGAGTAAACATGGACCGCCTGTGCTGTATCCATTCCATGCATGGTGGTACCGATAATCAAACCACCAACGATATTGATTATGACAATAACAATACCGGCAATGGCATCTCCTTTAACGAACTTCATGGCACCGTCCATCGCACCATACAACTGGCTTTCTTTCTGGATGGCTAAACGCTTTTCACGCGCTTGGTTGGAATCGAGGATACCGGCCCTCATATCGGCGTCGATACTCATCTGCTTACCGGGCATAGCATCCAAAGTAAAGCGCGCTGCAACTTCCGCAACCCGCTCGGCACCCTTGGTAATAACCATGAACTGGACCAACGTAATGATTAAGAAGATAACACCCCCGACGACGAAGTTACCTCCGACTACGAAGTTACCGAACTGGAAGATAATTTCTCCTGCATAGGCGTGCAGCAAGATCTGTCTGGTCGAAGCAATGTTCAATCCCAGCCTGTACAAAGTAGTTATCAAAAGCAGCGAAGGGAAGATAGAGAGGTGGACAGCGCTTGGGATGTAAAGGGCGACCATCAAAAGGGCAATGGAGGCTGATAAATTAACAGTAATCAGATAGTCAATTACATGGGGATTGACCGGCATGATAATCATCACCAGAATCCCAATAATAACGCATGCCAGGGCAATATCGCTCGAACGGGATATTGCAGCTATTGAACTTTCGCCGCCCAGCCTGGCAGTGATACCATCAAGAATTTTACGAATCGTATTCATTCTTTCTCTTCCTATTACTAATAATTTCCTATCAATAGCCTAGAGGTTTCGACATTTCTACGCCATCCTTTAAAGAATCTAACCAACGTATTATCTCGGCCAATGCCTCATATGTATCTTCTGGGACATATTCGTATATTTCACCTTTTTCCCATAGCGCGTGCGCTAAAGGAATATTGCGAAGAATAGGGATATTTTCCTTCTGGGCGATCATGACAATGCGTTCAGCCAAAACATCTTGCCCTTTGGCAATGACATAGGGCGCCGCATCAACATGGCGCTCATATCCGATGGCAATGGCATAGTGAGTGGGGTTGGTAACGATCGCTTGAGCCCGTTTAACACCGCTTGTGGGTCCATCTGAATAGGCTATTTCCTGAGCAATCTGTTTTCGTTTTCCCTTGATGTGCGGATCGCCTTCAGTATTTTTATACTCTTGCTTAACCTCGAATTTTTCCATCTTCATCTCAGTAGCAAATGATCGCTTTTGATAGATGAAGTCGGCGACCGCTACAATGATGAAGAAGAGGCCTACTTTAACGACAACTTCCAGCAGGAATGCATGGAAAACTAATAATGCGCTGCTAATAGGCATTGAAACTGTCTGTATAAGGACCGGAATACTTTTATACATGACTAGGTAGATAAGATAGGTAGCAACAGTAATCTTAACACAAGATTTAAGCAGCTCTACCAAGGTTTTCATTTTGAATTTTGCTTTTAAGTTGTCCACAGGATTGAATTTCTTCGGATCAAGTTTAAAGACTTCTGGTGCGAAGACAGGTCCAACGGCTAAAAAGGTAACGGAAATTCCCACAAGCGCAACCAGACCCATGGTAGGTATGCTTGCCATGAAAATGACATTAATAGATTGATAAAATAAATTCATTATAGTCGACGGTAAATCAGTAGCATTGGTAGCTTTAAAGGTGGAAATTAAAAAATCTGATAATTGATGATATAAAGTTGTAGACAAAGCAAGAACAATGGCAACTGATGCGATAAATGTAAAGGCAGCAGGTAAGTCTTGAGCCTTAGCTACTTGACCTTTCTTTTTTGCGTCCCTAAGTTTTTTTGGCGACGCCTTTTCGGTTTTTTCGCCCATAACTTCCTCTGAGAGAGAATTTACACTCTGCTCTAATTATAGTATAAATCTTTTCAACAGTAATGTCAATAGTATGACAAAAGATATTTAATAAATAAGACAGTTTTGGCTCGCCGCTCAAAGTGCCACCCTCTCTCTCGGTGCCGGCTTCTAAACTGAGATTCGGAGTAGGTACTTATCGTCATTATAACCGCGGAGCCGCAGAGATCGCTGAGCAAACGCAGAGAGTTTTTTCTACGATCAAAATCTCTCTGCGCTTGCTCAGCGATCTCTGCGGCTCCGCGGTAAAATCTTCTATACAACTTTCTAGCCAACCCTTACTAGAGCCACTTTCCTATACCCAAACGGTATCTCTGACATCTCGTTCCTACTCCGAATCTCAGTTCCAGTCTTTCACCTTTGCTTATTTTCGGGGTTGGGTTATACTGATGACTTTAATAAAGGAATTTTATGGCCAAGAAGTTATCTGCCGGGATTGTAGGTTTGCCTAATGTGGGAAAATCGACCCTTTTTAATGCTTTGACGTCTAATCAGGCGCCTGCATCCAATTATCCATTCTGTACAATCGATCCCAATGTTGGGGTGGTTGAAGTTTATGATGCACGGCTGGAAAAGCTGTCGGCCTTATCTCACAGTAAGAAAATTATCTATGCGACAATGGAGTTTGTTGATATTGCAGGTCTGGTGGCAGGCGCGTCCAAGGGTGAAGGATTAGGAAATAAATTTTTGGCGAATATCCGAGAAACCGATGCCATTGTCCATGTGGTCCGTTGTTTTGAATCACAGGACGTGGTCCATGTGTCCGGCAAGATCGATCCGATCCATGACATTGAGATCATCAATCTGGAATTGCGCCTGGCAGATTTGCAGATGGTTGAGAATGTCATTTTACGCCTTGAAAAGCAGGTAAAGACTAAAAAAGAACTGGTTCCTACGATGGAAGTGCTGCAAAAAGCGATGGCGCATCTTAATGAAGATAAGCCGGTCCGTTCGCTAGTATTGAACCACGAGGAGCAGGAGCTGCTGAAGCCTTATCCGTTCCTGACAGCCAAGAAGATCTTGTATGTAGCTAACGTGTCGGAAAAAGAGCTTCCTGAAATGGATAACGATTATGTCCGCAAAGTCAGGGAGTATGCCGCTAAAGAAAAAAATGCAGTCATTCCAATCTGTGCCAAGCTGGAAGAAGAAATTGCCCAGCTACCTATCTCGGAAAGAAAGGAGTTTCTTGAGAGCCTCGGATTGCATCAATCGGGCTTGGAGAGACTCATCAGAGCTTCTTTTGATATGCTAGGCCTTCTGACATACCTGACGACAGGGGAGATCGAAACGCGTGCATGGACCATCCATGCAGGCAGCAAAGCAGCGGAAGCGGCGGGAGAAATACATACCGACATTCAGAAAGGGTTTATCCGCGCGGAGGTTGTCTCGTTTGACGATATGGTCGCTTATAAAGGACGTGCCGGGGCACGCCAGGAAGGGAAAGTAAGAGCTGAGGGAAGAGACTATGTTGTCAAAGATGGCGACGTAATCCTCTTTATGCATAACTAGCATGACAGGAATTTCATTATTTATTACATGTGCGCCAGCTTTAGAACCTCTGTTACAGGAAGAGCTCAAAGAGCTCGGCATTGAACAGACACATGCAGGTTACCGGGGTGTTTACATCGATGATTGGAACTGGAGCACCATCTACAAGATCAACTATGGCTCCAGAATTGCAGCAAGAGTTCTTTTGCCCCTTTCCAAATTCAAATGCTTCCATCGAAATTCATTGTATGAAGCTATTGCCGGTCTGGATTGGACGCCGCTATTCAAGGAAGGACGTACCTTTGCTATTGATGCCAACGTCACTCACAAGGAATTACGCAACAGCTTATTCGCAGCCCAGGTAGTTAAGGACGCCATCTGTGATCAGCTTCGTGAAAAAACAGGCAAGCGTCCGTCAGTCGACACCGCCAATCCAGATATTCAGCTTAACCTTTTCGTCTATCAAAATAACGGGGTCATCAGTTTTGACACTTCCGGCGTCCCTTTGCACAAAAGGGGATACCGGCAAGAAAGCGTAGAGGCTCCCATCCAGGAATCTCTTGCAGCAGCCATCTTACGCCTGGCAAAGTATTCGCCGCAGGATGTGATGCTCGACCCGTGTTGCGGATCAGGTACTCTGCTCATTGAAGCAGCGCTGATGGCAACGAATACTCCACCAGGTTATTTAAGGCAGCAGTGGGGCTTCATGCGTCATCCGGCATTTCGAACTGAAGAGTGGCTGGCAGTCCGGAATAAACTCGATGAAAATCGTATACCATTGCAGCCCGGTCATCTGTTTGGTGTCGACATCAGCAAAAATGCGGTCCGTTCCTGCAAAATCAATCTTAAGGCGGCCGGTTTCAGCAACACCGTCGAAGTAGTCCAAGGAGATTTTAAAGAATTTACTCCGACAATAGCTCCGAATCTGATTATTACAAATCCGCCATACGGCAACAGGCTAGAGGATGTCCAGCTCCTAAGTCCATTCTACAGAGCACTCGGAGACTTCCTGAAGCAAAAATGCGCCAAACCGGCCCGCGGCTATATTTTTACAGGCAACCTTGAAATGACCAAAGAAGTTGGCCTTGCTGCAAAAAAGCGGCACGTGTTAACAACAGGAGGAATAGAAGCGAGGCTGCTAGAGTTCGATCTGTATTAAGAGTGTGATTTATTAAACACAGAGGCACAGAGGTACAGAGATCACAGAGAAAGACGCAGGACATTAAAAGTGTGATTTATTAAACACAGAGGCACAGAGGTACAGAGATCACAGAGAAAGACGCAGGACAAAAAATTAACAAAAATTTTCAAAGGCTAAATAACAAAAAAATCGTTTAGCTCTCTGCCTCCTTATTTTTCCTCTGTGATCTCTGTGCCTCTGTGTTTAATTATGGGAGTCATTAATGCATCGTATCATTAGGAACACACAAACAGGGTAGTAGATGAAGCCGGATTTTTTGCCAGACGAACTGAGTCTTTATGATGACTCACTAGACAAGGATTTATTCCTTGCTCTGACCAAGAATCAGAAGGACCTGCTGACTTACTTCGAATATGGAATTGATGATGATCCTTGGGCACGCGACCATGCTCAATTCATTAAGTTAACCTTGCACTGGTTTGCCAAGCAATATTATTTAGGCAAGGTACCTGAATCTTATGCAGGTATGCTGGCCAAGCTTGTACAGGATCATTATTCATCGCTTCAGCCCTATTTGATATTTAGGCCTGCTATGTTTTCTACCATCCGTTTGCAAGTCGAAGATGAAAAATTTCGGGTTAACTCCCTTTTATTTGGTGCTAGCAGCCCCTTTTTCAAAGGACTTTTTTCCAGTTGTTTTGAAAAGATGACTGATGATTGGATATTGCCGGCCGTTAAAGCCTCCGTATTTAATTCTATTGAAGAATATATCAATTCAGGCAGCATTAAAGACTTGTGGAAGCAAGAACGCGATCAAGTTTTTGACCTTACGAGACAGGCTAAGCAATGGCAACTTCATAAGCTTGAAATAGAGTGCGCCGAAATTTTGAAGCGTTATCTCACGAGAGAAAATGTACTGCAAGCTGCCTTGGATGCCCATCGCCAATTTCTGATTCCTTATAAAAATAAAACAATCGAATTTTTTAATCAGCAAGAACATGGCCTTAAATTTATTCCTGGACATGATTCTGACTTTGAAGTTGAGCTGCTCGACTACAAGCAGGAAACATTGGATCTCTTTGAAGAGATGGCATCAACTGCAACACATTTAGCTTTTAATGGCGACCTTAGCAGCGCGCCTGAATTTGGTCAGCTGGTCGTTAAGACACCCAGATTAATAGGGATTGATTTAAGTGGTTCTAAAAGTTATACCGGACAGTTTTCTTACCTTCCTGGACACCTGCTTGAATTAAATCTTTCGGCATGTTCCTGGCTGAAACCTGAAACTTTACAGGAAGTGAGTGTAAAATTCCCCTCCTTGAAAGTTTTGGAGTTGGCTAACAATGTCCATCTCAATTTTCAAGCGTGGGGCATATTAAACCGCTTCCGTCAACTTGTATCCCTTAATCTTTCACGATGTCACCAGATCACCGACGGCGATCTAAAGCTAATTGAAAAGTCACTGCCGCATTTGAATGAGCTTAGTTTGGAAGAGTGCCGTCAGGTGACTAATAAAGGGATTGTAGAGTTATTAGCTAATTGCCGCAGTATCGTCAACCTCGACATCAGCCGGTCTAACCTTCTAACTGATAAAACACTAATTGAAATCGGTGTGCAGGGGGGGCAGATTGCCAACCTCAATATCATGCATAGCAAAGGCTATACTGATAAAGGCCTCTTGCAATTGTTGCGGATGCGCACTAACCTATCTTCTCTTAACATCAAGGGGTGCGACTTCTCCATCCAGCTCATCGCCAAAATCAGGGAAGAGTATCCCTTCCTCATATTAATAGAATGATGAAAAATTCCCATTTTTCCTTTGCTTCTTCTGCAGTGAGTTTAAAATATTCAAGACAAAACGAATTTAATTCCTGACTGCTAGCAGATCCAATCGAATTTGATGAACTGGAACTTTGATGAGGTCCCGAAAGAGAACTGCCCGAAATTTGCATAAATAAATTCCTGTAATAGGATATAATTAGGAGCATATTATCATGATTTTCAATGACTTAAGTCAATATTTTAAACTTCCCATAGAGGGTTTTGTTATTCTTTAAAATCAACCCACTTGACTTATTTGGGTAGATTTTGTAGAATTAGGGAATGAGACAGTTAAAATACACAAAGCAATTAAAGCAATTTATCCATATTCCTCTTTTTACTGCAGCAGATGCAGAGAAAAAGGATGTCCCAAGGCACGCTCTGGCTTATTTAGTAAAGAAAGGCACCTTAGAAAGGATTTATCCGGGAGCTTATCGCTTCTCTCAATATGAACCTGAAGTAGAGCTCCAGTGGGAAAACTTGGCATTAGTTGCAACTAGTATTCCCGATGGAGTCATCTGTTTAATTTCTGCGCTTTGTTACTATGATTTGACGGATCAAATTATGCGAGAGATTTGGATTGCTGTACCACACGAATCCCACTCTCCCAAGCGACCCAACACAAGAATCGTAAGAATGCGCAATGTTAAGCTAGGAAAAATCGAAATGATGCTTGGAGAATATAATGTCCATATTTTTGATAGAGAACGTTGTGTTGTTGATGCCTTTCGCTATCTGAGCAAGGAAATTGCAATAAAAGCAATTCAAAGGTATTTTCAGAGTGCTAAATATAAACCGGACCCTAAAAAGCTTGGCGCATATGCGAAGGCATTACGTGTAAACATAACCCCATACATTTTATCTTATACAACATGACTACAGACTTAGAAAAATCATTCAAAGCTAAAGGCTATCGCAAAAGAAAAAAATCGCGATCCTGCTGATCTTTGGCAGAATCTAACGCTTGAGCGTTTTCTCGTACGTTTGGCAAACTCTAAACACCATAAGCATTTTGTCTTAAAGGGGGGCATTCTTCTCTCCAAATATATCGAAATTGGGAGGGAGACAAACGATTTAGATTTTCTCGCGCACAAGATTAGTAATGGAATTATAGGATTAAAGACTATTTTTGAGGAAATTGCAAATATTGATATTAAAGACTGAGATTCGGAGTAGGTACTTATCGTCATTATAACCGCGGAGCCGCAGAGATCGCTGAGCAAACGCAGAGAGTTTTTTCTACGATCAAAATCTCTCTGCGCTTGCTCAGCGATCTCTGCGGCTCCGCGGTAAAATCTTCTATACAACTTTCTAGCCAACCCTTACTAGAGCCACTTTCCTATACCCAAACGGTATCTCTGACATCTCGTTCCTACTCCGAATCTCAGATTAAAGATGGTTTTGCCTTTCAAGACGTTAAGGTAAATGAACTGAAGCATCCTCATATGGGATATCCAGGAGCTGAAATATCGATGATTGCTTACTCCTTCATCCAACACTGACATATGTCAACCTAAACATGGTTACTTATAGACTAGTCAGGACTTGTCCTTTTTTAATGCCTCTTGACAGAAACTGTATATTTTTTCTCTCAGTTCTTGATGTTGATTGGTAAAAGATTTCCCATTCTCTCTTAGTTCGAAAAGTGTTTCTAAGTCTTCGTATTTATAATCAGGTATATCTTTTTTCATATCTGCATAAATGGCTTTAATCCGGTTTATCGAATTATTTCCTCCAATTGGCAGCTCAATGTAAATAACATTAAGGAATTGTTTAATAGATTCTTGAGAAGAAATGGGTGATGTCATGCAATACCTCCATAAATATTTAAATGTATTTTATCTATAACTTTGTTAATTGTCAAGTAAGCCGTAAGCCGTAAGCCGTATTAAGCAACCATAATAATTAGCATTTTTTTATATTGATTTTAAACCTTCTGCGCGAGCACTAATTGTTGCATAAATTACTTGATCCTGTTCACTGGTATTAGGGGCATTAACCAACCCACCAAAAAACTCTTTATCTCCTTTTGAAGACTTAATGGCCGCTATGCCCGATCTCAAGCCCTTCTCTAAATTTTCCATCAATCTTTTAAGAGTTACGCCTTTACCAAAGACCTTTTCTGGATTTTCTTTCAAGTTCAAATTATATTCACCAGATAAATTAAAATCTAATCCATCAACGATATGTTGAGCGATCTTCTGAGGCTGTATCATGAGATTAAGAAATGAATCCACTTGAGCTTTTTTATTTTTTTCTATGTCCTCTTCACCAATGTATGGATAGTCAAAGCAGGAATTGTCTATAGGGACCAATGAACCTAAATGACTCGGAGACTTTATTCCGGAACCCTCTTCAGTCATATACATCCAGTTTCCTACATTGATCATAGCGTCATTTTGAAGTTGATATTCCGGATCCTCTGAATTATAACGCGTTTTAACTAGCCGATCGGTATTTCCCATGAGCATATCTAGTGCAGCCAGATGACCTAGTTCTTGCATGCGACGATCTATCTGGGAGCAAAATGTATCAAACAAAGATTTTTTCTCTTTTTCAGCCGGGAACTTGCGACTATTAACTCCTTCTGAGAGGACTTCTCCAAAAGTCATCCCTTTAACTTTTGCCATGACAATAGCCCCAACCGGCTCACTGGATTCCTCTTCGATTTTTGTTTTAAAATCAGGTAGACTATTCGATAAAGCTTCCATTGCTGGTTTGCTAAGAAGATGCGTTTCTGGTGTTTTTATTTTATAATGGTCAAGAAATATGAAGATTATCGCGATCAGTTGGAAGAGAGTACTCCTTTTAGCCCATATGAGATGTATGAAGTCGAGTCCACCGAAGAAAAGTCGAAGGTTGTATTAGAGGGCTTTAGAAAAGATTTGTGTGATCGCCTGAACATAGATGGTAATACATTAAGTGCAGTGGAAAATGAGAAGATCAGACTCATAATCGAACAGGCAAGCAGCCTGATTGAATTGATGCCTTCGCCTAAGGGTGCTGAACTGGATGCTCAAGTCTTCCAGGAGCAGCAAACCCAGCAAGAACAAGAACAGCAGCAGGAACAGCAGCAGCAAGTGGAGACCCAAATCCAGTTTTCCGGCGAGCAGGGTTTCAAGTTTAGAAAAGAAGTCTATAGTCGGGAAGTTGACGGAATTCGCGATAGCTTAATGACTATTGAAAAAGGCAACTATCATAAATATAAGTTTGAGGGCGTGCCTGCAGAACAGCTGCCGGATCTGATTGTCCATAAGCAGTATCTGTCTCCGCTTGAAAGTGCAGATTCATCAACCTACACCAAACCAATTACTAATATTCTGGTGAAATGCCTGCCCGGTGGTACCTATCGCTTTTTAGCTTGTACTGCCACCGGTGCCGATTTTTACCGTCAGGAATTTCAGAGAATGAAGAATAGTGGAGGTGTTGATAAGTATGCCATTATCGGATTCGACAATCACATTTTATGCTCGGCTAATTTAACAGCTGAAGAAAAAGAAAGGTTAGTGAAATCAAAAGAAGTCGATCAGATGACCACTTATACGGCTTTCCTGAATGCCCAGATCAAAGATCCTTACGTCATGCGAGATATTGTAAAGAAGTACGGCTGGACGCAGGAGACATTTTTAAAGCTAGCTTCAGACATTGCCCAACGGCATGTGTCGCGCCATCCTATCAAGCTTGCCAACCACACCTTCTTCGAGATGCTCTGTGGTTGGAAAAAAGCCAAACTCCTGCAGCCAAATAGGGTTCCTTTACCATCAGCGCCTCCCATTGATCCCGAGAGGACGATTCCGATCAACGTCACCTCAAGCAGCTTATCCCATCCGGATAATTTGGGCATAGACTTTATTAAAGACAAGTTTTAGATTTTTTGCTTGCGAAGCCTTGGAGTGCGGTGCTCTGCACCGCCTTTTGGCGTGGTTGTTGCATTCAGCACGTCAAGTAAGTGTGCGAATGGCATTAGTGTGTGGTATTGGAATAGAGTGATGCCCACCGTTGCACCAGAAGGCGGTGCAGAGCACCGCACTCCAAGGCTTCGCAAGCAAAACAAAATGTGTTAGCGCAAAGCGTTGCTTGCGAAGCCTTGGAGTGCGGTGCTCTGCACCGCCTTTTGGCGTGGTTGTTGCATTCACGCGCGTCAAGTAAGTGCGCGAATGGCATTAGTGTGTGGTATTGGAATAGAGTGATGTCCACAGTTGAGCCAGAAGGCGGTGCAGAGCACCGCAAGGCTTCGCAAGCAAAACAAAATGTGGTGGCGCGAAGCGTTGCTTGCGAAGCCTTGGTTGTTGCATTCACGCGCGTCAAGTAAGTGCGCGAATGGCATTAGTGTGTGGTATTGGAATAGAGTGATGCCCACCG
>JABDDC010000001.1:0-54954 GCA_013287815.1 Chlamydiota bacterium | reverse complement strand
GTTGCTTGCGAAGCCTTGGTTGTTGCATTCACGCGCGTCAAGTAAGTGCGCGAATGGCATTAGTGTGTGGTATTGGAATAGAGTGATGCCCACCGTTGTGCCAGAAGGCGGTGCAGAGCACCGCACTCCAAGGCTTCGCAAGCAAAACAAAATGTGGTGGCGCGAAGCGTTGCTTGCGAAGCCTTGGAGTGCGGTGCTCTGCACCGCCTTTTGGCGTGGTTGTTGCATTCACGCACGTCAAGTAAGTGCGCGAATGGCACTAGTGTGTGGTATTGGAATAGAGTGATGTCCACCGTTGCGCCAGAAGGCGGTGCAGAGCACCGCACTCCAAGGCTTCGCAAGCAAAACAAAATGTGGTGGCGCGAAGTGTTGCTTGCGAAGCCTTGGTTGTTGCATTCACGCGCGTCAAGTAAGTGCGCGAATGGCATTAGTGTGTGGTATTGGAATAGAGTGATGCCCACCGTTGTGCCAGAAGGCGGTGCAGAGCACCGCACTCCAAGGCTTCGCAAGCAAAACAAAATGTGGTGGCGCGAAGCGTTGCTTGCGAAGCCTTGGAGTGCGGTGCTCTGCACCGCCTTTTGGCGTGGTTGTTGCATTCACGCACGTCAAGTAAGTGCGCGAATGGCACTAGTGTGTGGTATTGGAATAGAGTAATGTCCACAGTTGCTCCAGAAGGCGGTGCAGAGCACCACACTCCACGGCTTCGCAAGCAATATGTTATCGTCTTCAAGGAAAATATTTTTTACGTTGCTCTGGATTGAGGGCGGCAAAGATGGCTTTGAGTTTTGCTTCCATGGCGGGTGCTATGGATTGGCAGCGAAGGAGCTTTTGTCTTCCAAAGATATTGAGTACTATTTCTGCTAAGCTTTCCGTGAATACCTTGGAAACAAAAAATGGAAGGGTGCAGTTATCGAATAGGGCAATTGTAGACTTAATGAGTATGGGGGCTTTAGGCTTATCAATCAAATAAGAAGTATTCATTAATTTTAGTGACCTTGAAGCAAATGGATATCTGGATTTGGTAATTCCCGCTTTTGAAGATTCAATATAGAAATTTTCGACTTTACGACACATGAAACCAAATAAATCTTTATTTTTCAACTCATTTGCTAGTTCATTTTCAAATCCAATCCTTTTATCTTTTGCCATCAACCCAACGAGTTGATTAGGCATAAAAAAGGCTATTTCAAAGCTCTTATGAAAGTCCTTAACGCTTTTAGATGTGATTGTAAGCATATTAAATGTATTTTCTAGCGATTCATTTAAACTCGTGGCAATCGCTACTGCCATGGCTTTAGGATAATAAGTTGCTATAGTCAAAAAAGACACTTTGGATAGTTCGTTGTCGATTGCTTTTACTGATTCATTTTGAATTGGTGTAGATTGAATTAAAGAGCAGGAAATTAGTGTTAACCGATCTTTAAAATGCGGTATACCGGGCAAATTCGTCATTTCACAAAATCCTGAGAGGATTTTATTTACTTCAATCTTTACTGCATCAAGATGATCAATATATAAATCTTTGATGCATCGAATATTGCAATTTAAAAGGTATAAGTAAGCGAGCACTAGAGGTACAGCATCACTTTTCTTTTCCTGGACAACATTCAAAATGATATTCATTGGAAGGGCTGATATCCACGAACCCAAGCCGGCCTCTTTTATGATTTTTGCGATCATAATGGGATTCCACTCAATCTCTTCAAGGACTTTTTCTATAAGACCTTGACTATATTTCTGTCTTTCTATTCCTCCTACCCAGCAGATGCACTCTGACTTATCGCGCCATTGAGCATCATATCCTTTTATCGCATTTGCTGCCTCACGTTTTCCTTTTGCCGATGCACGGGTACTTTCTAGTGATAAGTATTCTTTCCTATTTCTCGAAGCTCTAACTAGTGAGTTCCATATTTCCACACCCTCCTGAGAAGACAAATCAATTTGTTTTTCTATTTCTTCCTTTTTTTTCTCAGTTTCTTCTAATTTCGATTTCGCAGCTTTAAGTTTTTCCTTTCTTTCTATTTCTTTGATGTTTAGTGGTTTTATTTCTTTGACCCACTTAGCTATCACATCCTTTAGTCCTTGATGAGTGAATTGCTGACTTAAAGATGTAAGGCCCAGTATCAATTCATCTTGAGAGAATTTTGTTTCGAAATAATGACACAGAGCATATACGAAAGTTTCGAAGTTAAAATCTTGGGCAGTCCAGGTTTGACCTGCTAATTTCTCAAAATTTGCAAACTCATCATTGAATTCCTTAATTCCTTCTGTATTTAGAGGATCTTGTATTAGATTAAATAAATAATTCTGGTCCTGTTGAAGTAAATTTTTCGGGGTTTTTAAACGGATTTCCTTTTCTTTATCAAAGCCTCTATTTTCAAAGAAATCCCAGATGAAAGTTAATATACGTTGAATCAACCAGCATTTATTATAAGCGTTTTTATCCAGTTTTCTGAGTTTGGAAATAACAAGTAGGGGGATTTTTGGTTCAATTATTGATGATTTGATTGTTTCAATGAGTTCTCTAAAGGTAAGCGATCTACCAGTTACTACTTTGAAGCGGCGGCCGCCAAAATAGCCAATTTCAGGGGTTATCCCATCTAGAAATACTGGCAATTGGCTATACTCGACTTTAATGTTACTCATCTTTGATCCTAAATAATTGAATATCAAAAGACTATATGATTTAAAGAAAAATAGGAAAGGATAAAATTAGAGAGAGGTATAACGTAGCCCCTGACGCGGTCTACACGTCGAGTAACGGATTTTTTGCGTTGTCAATGTCAAGAGTGATCTGGTCTTTAAGGGCAGCGATGGAACTGAATATCATTTCTGGACGGATAAACTGTTGGAAAATCACTTCGACATTTTCATTGTAGAGGTTTTGGTTAAAATCGAACAGGTGCACCTCGAGCTGCACTTCGCGGTTTACATGCATCGTTGGAGCAGCACCAAGGTTTGCGATGCCTCTGAATTTTTGACGGCCTTTTACGAGCTGGACAGCATAAACGCCAAGCGGAGGTAGACATAGTTCAGTGACGTCGATATTGGCTGTTGGGGGAAGTCCATGAGCCTTGCCCATTTGCTCACCGGGAGTGACTAATGAATAGATCGAGTAGGGTCGCCCGAGAAAATTCTCGACTTTATGGAGGTCTCCATGTTGAATGAGGTGCCTGATCTTCGTGCTAGAGACAGGATGACCCTCATACCTGAATTCTTCCAGGTAATGGACTTCAAATCCCCATTGTTCTCCAAGTTCCACCATTGTTGCAGGCCTTCCTTGCCTGTCCTTTCCAAGCGTAGCATCGTGTCCCAATACAAGATGTGTGAAAGGGATTGATTCTCGAATATGCTCAATAAAGGAGGCAGCACTATGATTGGCCAGCCATTTGGTAAAGGGGATGGTGATAAGGGTATGGACACCGAAGGAAGAAAGGAGATTGATCTTGTGCGATTGTGTGCAAAGCCGCAGAACAGGAGGCTCCTGGGGACGGAGTATTTCTGAGGGATGATTGCTGAAGGTGATGACCACGATGCGTCCTTCCTTGCCGGCAAAGTGTTTTGCCGCTTGAAGCACGGCCATGTGGCCGCGATGGACACCGTCGAAGTTCCCAATCGTCAGTATTGTCGGTTTTTCATCGACTTTATAATCTTTAATACTTGAGATGAGATGCATAACAAATCTCTTTTAATTCGGTACCTGATACGCAATCCTGGAGTAGGAAAGTGCCGCTCCGTGTTCTGGTCAAATTAGAGAGGTGAGCACCGCATCCAAGCTTGATTCCAAGGTCATGCCCGATGCTGCGGACATAGGTTCCTTTACTGCACTTAATACGGAGATTCAAGTAAGGATATTGATAGCTTAACAGTTCGGCGGCTACGTTGACTTTTATCGGATCACGCTCAATTGTTTTTCCTTCACGGGCAAGGTCGCATAGCTTTTTGCCGCCCCGCTTTTTTGCAGAGAACATCGGTGGTATTTGATCGATATCACCTTGGAAGTCTTTGAGGGCATGTTCAATTTGTTCTTGTGTAGGGATGATATCCGAGCTAAACGTTTCTTTGCCATCGCAGTCATAGGTATCGGTAGCGATGCCGAATTTCACTTCAGCCTCGTACTCCTTGTCGCAGTGGAGAAACTGATCAGACATGCGTGTGTATTTTTTGCCGATCAGCATGACCATTACGCCTGTAGCAAAAGGGTCCAAGGTGCCGGCATGACCGATTTTTTGGACTTTTACAATTTTTCTGAGCTCATGAACAAGACTAAAGGATGTCTTGCCTTTAGGTTTGTTGACAAGAAGAATACCTTCGTAATTCACATTCGTGCCCATACCTGAATGTCTGCAAGAGCTAGTAGCACTATTGCTAACTGTCGCAATGCTCTCTGGCATGGGGACGCTCACGTATCCTCCGCGGAAGAGTCAATATCATCCTTGCGCGATTTGCGCTCTTCGCTGATTTTACCGAGTAATTCTTCAATTCTCATGTGCTTGTCCACGCTGTCATCGAGTTTGAATTTCAGCTCAGGAAAGTAGCGCATAACCACCTTTTGAGAGGAGTTCACGGCAATGAATCCTGCAGCAGACTGGAGTGCTTTCAGTGTTTCTTCCTTTTGCTGGGCATCACCGATGACGCTGACGAACACTTTGGCGTGACGCAAGTCTTTCGAGATTTGAACGCGGGTGACAGTGAACAACTCGTTGACGTGCGGATTGCGCACTTCGCGTCTGATTACTTCAGAAATCACTTCTTTGAGTAGGGAATTAAGTCTATCTGTCCTTTCCATGGTGAAATCCTTACAGTTCTTGTGAGATGTAGCTGATTTCGTATGCCTCAATGACGTCATCGGGCAGCATTTCGCTGTAGTCCCTCAGAAGGATACCGCATTCGGTTCCTTTGACAACTTCGCGGACATCTTCTTTGACTCGCTTGAGCGATGAAATAGAGCCTTTCCAAATAACTAATTTGTCGCGTCTGATGCGTACGTTGTTGCTGCGTGCGATAGTTCCTTCGATGACTTGGCATCCGGCAATGATACCGGTATGCGAAGATTTGAACGTCGCCTTGACAATCGCCTTTCCTTTTTCAGTCTCGATAGCTATCTTTTCAAGAAGCCCAGCCATCAACACTGTCGCATCGTCTACAGCATGGTAAATGATGTTGTGCATTCTAACGGTGACGCCGAGCTGTTTGATGAGTGGTTCGGCATGACTTTCAATCTGCGTGTGGAATCCAATAATGACAGCCTTGGAGGCAGCAGCTAGCTGCGCATCGGATTCTGTGATTTCACCGACACCGCTGTAGATAACATTCAAGTCAGCTTTTGTAGACTCAATTTTCATTAGTGCGGCTTTGATTGCTTCCAGAGAGCCTTGTACGTCGGCACGAAGAATGACATTAAGTGTTTTCTTTCCTACAGCATCAGTGTGCATCTGGAAGACGTTTTCAGCGGTCGCCTTTTTCTTTTGCTGCAGGACTAAGCTGGACTGACGAACTCCTTCAGACCTTGCTCCTGCAATTTCACGCGCTTCTTTCTCGCTCTTGACTACGATGAACTCTTCGCCGGCTTGCGGGAGGCCTGAAAGACCGGTGATCTCCACTGGTGTAGATGGGCCAGCTTCGTTCAGCTCGTGGCGGTGTTCATCATGCATTGTTTTGATACGACCCCAGTGGCTGCCGAAAACGACCGCATCACCACGCTTAAGAGTCCCGTTCTGGACTAAGACCGTAGCTACAGAGCCCATTCCCTTATGCATTTCTGATTCAAGGACGGAGCCTCGTGCTCTTGAGCCTGGATTAGCGCGCAGCTCCAAGACTTCAGCTTGAAGGGCAAGCATTTCGAGTAATTGCGGTATTCCTTCGCCGGTCACAGCAGAGCAGTTGACGGTGATAGTCTGTCCGCCCCAAACTTCAGGCAGAAGTTCGATTTCGGACAGCTGGCGGTAGACGTTATCTGCATTGAAGTTTGGCTTATCGCTTTTGTTGATGGCAACAACGATGGTTACATTGGCAGATTTGGCATGATTGATCGCTTCGATCGTTTGTTGGCGGATTCCTTCATCACCGGCAACAACCAGGACAACGATGTCGGTAACGTCAGCACCACGTGCCCTCATCGCTGAGAAGGCTTCGTGACCCGGAGTGTCCAGGATAGCTATATCGCCTACAGCTGTACTGCAGCGAAATGCACCGATGTGCTGGGTAATGGCTCCAGCTTCGCCCGCAGCGCGATTGCTCTTACGGATTGCATCGATCAGGCTTGTTTTACCATGGTCGACGTGGCCCATAAAGGCAACAACAGGGGGCCTGATGATTAGATTTTCAATAGAAGTCTGTTGCAGCTCTTCTTTGATTGTTTTGTCGGTGATTTGTATTCTTTGTTCTTCTGCTGAATCGATACCGATTTCGCAGCCAAACTCATTCCCAAGCAGTTGGATGATTGTTACATCTTCTAAAATATCATTCAACGTCAGGACCATCCCTTGCAGGAACAGCTTACTGATCAGCTGGGAAGCCTTTAGTTTCATTTCAGATGCCAGGTCTTTAATAGAAATCGGGATACGGACATTTAGTGTAGTCGGACGGATGGTCGTATCTTCAAATTGAGCTTTATGCTGCTTACTTTTCCTTTTGCGATAATGCTCTTCTTCACCTGCACGCAGTCCGTGCCTGTCTCTGGCATCGAATTGGCGCTGCCCTGGCTCGATTTTGCGGGTCGGTTTGATATCGCGGAATTCTTTAAACTTAGCGGCTTTGGCACGCCCTTCAGCTTCGGCTGCCTCTTTTAAAGGACCTTCAGCCCGTGGCTTGGCTTTGATTATCGCTTCATCACGGTTTGGAACTGCTTTGGTTTCTACCTTAACCTCTCGTTTAGGAGGCGTAGTCATTGGCTTAGGCTTGATGAAATCTTTGATATGGCGTCCGGTCGGACCCAATTTTTCTTGGGGTTCACGTTTTGGTAAGGGAGGAAGTATCTCTTTTTGACGTTCAAAACGTTTGAATTCTCTCTCGGGAGCCCTAGGAATATCCGCATTGGTGAACACTGTTTCTTTTTCAGCGACAGCGGGTTTCTCTTCGCCAAAAATCTCTTGTCTGATTTCAGCGCTAGTTTTAGCGCGGGGTTCCTCAAGTTCTTCCGCAAAAATTGGACCTGCCTTTTCTTCTTGAACAGGGACGACCTCATGCTCTTCTTTAGGTAGAGCTTCAGTAACTGATTCGGCAAAGGCTGATTTCGAGCGGGCACGGATACGTGGAGCTTCTTCTTTAGGCTGTTCAGTTTCCTTGGCTTTAGCTGGCATTGGATCAGTTTTGGCAGGAGCTTTAATTTCCTTTATAGAAGCTTCTTCTTCCTTTTTCTTCGCAAGCTTGCTTTTGAGATCACCGAGATTGATTGCTTGAGCAATCTGAGTGTTTTTAATATTTAACTTAAGATGTTTGGCCAAAGCTCTATGCCCTCTGTTTTCTAATTTGGTCTAAAATTTTATCTGCCATATCAATGCTTATGCCAGGTATTTTTGCTAATTGAGCTGGTGTTGCTTTAAGCAGTGATCGGAGAGTATTATAACCTTCTGCAGCTAAATGGTCAAAGATTAAACTGTTGACGCCTTCAATAGAGGCGATCGGCTCATCGAGCGTTGGATCATCCGTCTCAGCTAATTCATTTCTCTGGATTTCCATTGAGCGGTTATAATCGGTCATGCGTTGAACTTCTAAATCGTATCCGGTTAAACGGCTATTCAGACGGGCATTCATCCCTTTCTTACCAATGACAGCGGCAAAATCATCATCTTCAACGACGATTGAAATGACTTTGTCTTCATCATTCAAATTGATCTTGCGGATTTCAATAGGATGCAATGCGTTTTGCAATAACTCGATCGGGTCAGTGGAGAAGGGAATAATGTCTATTTTTTCATTATTCAATTCCCTGACGATGTTTTTAACACGGTTTCCTCTCATCCCTACGCAGGCACCGACAGGATCCACTTTAGGATCTGTAGACCGGACTGTCAGCTTGCTCCTATAGCCCGCATCGCGGACAATCTTGTCAATGAGGATAGTCCCATCGCTCACTTCAGGTACTTCCTGAATGAATAACTGACGGACGAACTCAGGGCTGCTGCGCGATAGGATGACTTCCGCTCCGCCATTTTCTGTATCTTTAACTTCCAGTAGCAACGCTAAAACTTTTTCGCCGATCTGGAATTTTTCGGTTTTCGGATATTCACGGGTAGGCATGATTGCTTCAACCTTGCCAAGGTCAATCAAAAGGTTAGATCCTTTGACAAAGCGCTTTACAGTGCCGGAGATGAGTTCGTTGACACGGTGTCGATATTCTTCATAGATCACGTCCCGTTCAGCTCCGCGCAGTTTTTGCGTGATAATCTGGCGGGCTTTCTGCGCGGCTATACGTCCAAAATCTTTTGGCGTCACAACAACGTCGATGAATTGACCGATTTCACAGTCAGGATCGATTTCACGTGCCGTTTCAAGTGATATTTCTTGAGAAGGGACTTCGACTTCATCGACAATCTCTTTTTCGCAAAAAGCTTCTATGTTTCCTGTCTTGGGATGGATACTCACCCTGACATTGGAGGCGCCTGAAACACTCTTACGGGCTGCCGCCTGCAACGACTCTTCAATGGCGCTAATGACAAGCTCGCGCTTGATCCCTTTTTCTTTCTCTAAATATTCAAAGATTGCGATAAGATCTTTGTTCATGCTTTGCCTCGATTTCTGGACTTTAACTTTATTTTCTATATTTTATATAAAACAAAACCTCCACATAGGAGGTTCTATTAATTCGAAATTCGGGATTCGGAATTCAAAAAATATTAAAACCGAATATTCAAATTCCGATTTTTTCCCGAATTCCGAATACCGAATTATTCTTCGGATTCTTCCTTAGATTCCTCGTGTTCCCCATCCTTTTTCTTTTTCTTCTTGGCGGGGGTGACAACGATATCATCGCGGTTTTCCTGATTCTGATCGATCAAATATTCTTTGATTGACAGCGCGATTTTCTTATGTTCCGGATCTAATTTAATAACCTTAGCGGTGACATCGTCGCCTTTAGCCACTACGTCTTCAACCTTGCCAAAGGCTTGGTCTGAGAGCTCTGTGACATGAATGAGCCCTTCGACACCATTGTCTAATTCAACAAAGGCTCCAAAAGCGGTGATCTTAGTCACTTTACCTTTTACAAGGCTGCCAACAGGCATTGTCCTCTCAATAGATTCCCATGGATTGGTACTTAACTGCTTAACTCCGAGTGTAATCTTCTTACTTTCTTTGTCAACAGACAAAATAACTGCATCGACTACATCGCCCTTATGGAGCACTTCCGATGGGTGGGAGACTTTCTTGATCCAGCTTAAATCAGAGATATGGATAAGTCCTTCAACACCTGGCTCCAGCTCGACGAAAGCGCCGTAGTTGGTCAATGTGCGGATTTCAGCTTTGACGCTGCTGCCGACAGGATATTTTTTCTCTACATCATCCCAAGGATTGTGCTCTGTCTGCTTGATACCCAAAGAAATTTTACCTTCCTCTTTCTGGACAGAAAGGACGATTGCTTCGACATCATCGCCTTTTTTAACGACTTCGCTAGGGTCTGTGATATTCTTTACCCAAGACATCTCAGAGACGTGGATGAGTCCTTCTATACCAGGTTCGATCTCAATGAATGCGCCGTAGGGGAGCAGGTTGACAATCTTGCCATGGACGCGTGTTCCAGGGGGATATTTCATCTCGATCTGATCCCATGGATTTTTCTCTTTCTGCTTCAGGCCTAATGCGACGCGTCCTTTGTCCTTATCGATGCTCAAGATCATCACTTCAAGTTTTTCGCCAAGGTGAACCATTTCAGAAGGATGCTTGATACGCTTCCAAGTCATGTCTGTAATATGGAGCAAGCCATCGATGCCGTCGAGGTCGAGGAAGACACCGAAATCTGTAATGTTCTTGACTATACCGTCACGGATATCTCCGGGCTGAATATGTTCAAGGACTTCGGCTTTCTTGGAAATTCTTTCGGCTTCGAGCAGTTCACGGCGCGATACGACGACGTTCTTGCGGTCGATATTGATCTTAAGTATCTTGAATTCGTAAGTCTTGTAGAGATATTCGTCAAGGTTCTTGATGCGCTTGTTGTCAATCTGTGAACCAGGCAGGAAGGCTTCCATCCCGATATCGACCATCAAGCCGCCTTTAACCTTGCGGATGACTTTACCCTTAACAATAGAACCCTCTTCACAATGCTGCAGAATGTATTCCCATTGACGGAGCCGCTCAGCTTTTTCACGCGACAGCACAATTTGTCCATGGTCATCTTCAGCTTGGTCCAGAAGTACTTCAACTTCTGCATCAAGGGCGACTTGTGATGGATCGGAAAATTCTTCAATAGGAATCAAGCCTTCTGATTTTAGTCCCACATCAACGACGACATGGTCTTTGGTGATCTCGACGATACGACCCTTAAGTATGGTGCCGGGGATCATCGACGCGCTGCGCTCTACCGGGGTAGACGCTTCAGAGCTTGACAAAAGGTTTTTAAAGAGTTCAGCATCGTGTTCCTGGAATTGCACATCGTCAACGATATTGCTCTCATTCCAGTTGTGTTGGGGGTTTTTAGACATTTAAGGGTTTCTCCTGTTTTCTATAATGGTAACAACATAGCAGAAGCCGGAGAAAATTTGCAATAGAATAAATATTTAACCTGAAATTCGGAATAGGTTCAAAGCCCGAGATAAGCCCCGAAGGGGGCTGTTTGTGTAAAGCCCATAGTGTGTAACCACTAGGGCTACCATTTACCCACAACTGATGTCTTAAACCGTTGCCGCGGTTACGCCCAGAACGGGTAAGCTCCCCGTTGCCTCAACGCGTTATGAATCAAAAGATTGCATCTGGCACCCCCTTCCAATCGCCGTTTCTAGGATTATCTCTCCTGGTCTTCAAGTAGTCGGTTTAGGAAATTTATTAGTAGCAATGGCAGCTCTGGATCGTCTGTAACTTTTTCGATAGCTTCTTCAAAGACAGGAACAAAATCATCAGATATCTCTTTGGGGATTAATATTTTTTCTTCTTTTATTTTTTCTATTCTTCTTATTGCCCGTTGCTCTTTATGAGTGTTATCGAAATCAATTTCCCCACGCTGGATTTCTTTAGAAAAAAGAGTATTAAAAGTTTCCTTATCAATCCACTCACTCTTGTTTTTTTCCTTCAGAGTCGTTTTTAACTTTTCATGTAACATTTCACTTGTCATTTCCAATCCATTAAGAGCCTGATCAGCTAGAATTGATAATGATTCTTCGATGATATTCATCATTAATTCTTTCCCTTCCTCAGGAATAATCATATTTTTCTCAGCACATTTTTTTGAGACATAATCGATGATTACGCTTTGTAAAAATTTTGTTATATTATCCTGTGTAGCATCTTTGTTAACTTCGTTCAATGTAAGCCCCTTGGTATTTGACTCTTTATATTTTGTAATTTTTCTGTCGGCTTCATTGTGGCTATAAGGCACATTAAACCCGACAAATATCAAATTTTGTTTCCCTCGTGGTTCTCGAAAGGATTTTTGATATGATATCGGAGGTGGAGGATAGTATTTATTGATGAATTTTTCATATTTTATTTCTAAATTGTCAGCTTCGGCATTTAATCTACTCATTCTCTTTCTGTTTATATCCGGTGTGTGTCCTGATGCCGGCTTTTCTAGTTTTTCTTTTATGTCAGTGATCAGCTGATCGGTAGGCTTGTCCGTATCATCAGGGTGATAACTAAAAACTTTAACATATAAATCCAATGCATCATCGTGAATTTCATATTCTTTAATTTTTTTTTCATTGTCAGCCGTTGTTTCTTTTAATTTGAGATTGATAAGTTTCTCAACACCTCCGGGGATTTTAGAGGCTTCCCTAATCTGTTTTTCGGAAAAACCTAATGTTTCTTTCAATTTATCGATCTTGATATCTACAAATTGGTCTCTACCATAGAGTGAATGAATCAGAATTTTAACGGATGGTGACGGTTTCGTCACACGTCCCTTAATTTTACTAAATAAATCTGGAGCGGAGATATCGACTTTAAACACTTGAGTGTGCATATATTTGTATTTAGGACCATCGGAACTCGATTCTAGTAGTAGAAACTTTTTATTTTTGTTGTTATAATCTTCATCAACTTCACCCCAAACAAAGTCAGATCCTGTTGAAATGTTATTCATATTATTCATATGGTTGCCTCATCAATTAAATTAATAAAATAACTAACCATATCCTGTATTATAACATAACTATTATTATTTAATATTATTTTTTTAATTAAATTAATCAACTAGGGTATGGTAGCTACAGAAAGGGGCGTATGGGACGTATGGGCCAATAGGACAAGGCGAAGGGCTCTGTCGCTAAGGGGTGTAATCCCGCACGCAGGATTACAACCCTTAACGACTTATCTTCGGTCTTGTCCCATAGGTCCCATAGGTCCCCAAACGGGCAAGCCCCCCCTCGCCTCAACGTGTTCTGAATCAAAAGATTGCATCTGGCACCTCCTTCCAATCGCCGTTTCTAGGTTTAATCACAGCCCTCCACCTTCTATATTGACCCGCAACACGTTTTCGAGTAGGATTTGGCTATGAATACATTAATTATGAAGTTTGGAGGGGCATCTGTGGCCACTCCGGAACAATTTTCCTCCATCGCAGATTTGATTATTGAAAAGCGTAAATCTTTCCCCCGTGTGGTTGTGGTCGTTAGCGCCATGGGACAGACGACCAATCAACTGATTGAATTGGCCAGGAAGGTCCATCCAAATCCTCCTCAAAGGGAATATGACATGTTGATTAGCGCCGGCGAGCGTATTAGTATGTCTTTACTGGCGATGGCCCTCTGCCGCAAGGGGATAGACGCCATCAGCTTTACCGGCAGCCAGTCGGGTATTTTGACCTGCGGCAATCATTCCAATGCACAAATCATGGATGTGAGGCCTTGCCGTTTGCATGATTGCCTTAGTCATGGCCAGGTGGCGATTGTGGCCGGATTTCAGGGGATAAGCCCTCAGAAAGAAATTACGACGCTTGGCAGGGGAGGGTCTGATACCACGGCTGTTGCTTTAGGCGTTGCCTTGAATGCTGACCGGGTTGAATTTTACAAAGACGTGAAAGGGATTTTTGATTATGACCCCAAGCTTTGTAAAGACGCAACCCTTTTAACCTCATTATCTTATAAATCTGCCTTGAAGATTGTCAATAACGGGGCCAAAGTGTTGCATGCCCGCGCCATACAGCTGGCTCAAAAAAATGGCTTGCCTTTACTAGTCAGATCGTTTATCTCTACGGAAGAAAGTGAAGAAGGAACTTGGATAGCAGACCAATCGTTCCCGAGGCAGTTGAAGCCCATTTACGAATGAATTAGCGATTTAAAATGACTCAAGAAGCCCCTCTATCAGTTAAGACCTTGTTTGAATCCCCTGAAGGGGATGCTGAGATTAATCAGAACTACCGCACTGTCATCCTCAGGATATTGAAGAAGATCCTCCCCTCAGATTTCTTCGAGCAAAAAGAGACTGAAGAGGAGACACGAGAACATCAGAGGGAGATCTTTAAACAGGTTATCCCTTTAATAACTTGCTCTGAGGTGCATAAATTTCCGGAAAGCATTTCATTTTTTGCTTTATCTAAGTACCGTTCCAATTCCTTTAAATTCTTCTTTGAAATGATAAGCCGCTGGCTTCGTCCGGGAAAAAGGCTAAATGTGGTCTTGGTATATGCATCTGACTTTATTCTGAAAGAGATCGGCGACGACATCTATACTATCTGCGAGGTAATGATCAGTGTGGAAAATCACGTTGAATTTGAAGAAATCCAGCGTCATTTTCCGGTCATTGCCGCTGAAATTACACTGGGGATGCATTCAGAATTCTATGCGCAGCGCATCCTGGAGGTTAAGGGGCTGGCGGCAGATGACAAGACATCACTTGTTCAAGGGTTTATCGCATTCCTGGTAAAAAGGTTTCCACAGACTTTTGACAGAGATATTTTCACTGAAATGCAGCAGATCCTCGTGACCTGCCGGGATGAATTCAAGGCCAATAGGCAGCCGCGCCATTTAAGCAGGATCATCAGCGTCCAGTATTTATTCCGCAAAGCATTAAAAGAAGCCATCAGGAAAAACGCACAGCGCCGCCACCTTTACCTTAAGATCTTCCCAGCCTATGTCCAGACCAAAAACGGGAGAAAAAGAGTCTTAAGTGTTCTTGTAGGATTGAATTTCGTTAGGGAGCACGAGAGTTTTGGCGAAGAGCATCTCCTTCGCGCCATCAACCATTATATTCCGACCGCCCAGCCCATCCAACATTCCTACCATGTCCATAAGACCGATAATATTTGCATCAGCAATATGGAGTTTGAAAAGAGAGATGGCAGTCCTTTCACATTAGCTGAGATGCGTAAATTACGGCTTGACCTACCGACTAATTTGAAAAACAGGATTGAGCATAAGCTTCATCCGGTCTTTATGCCGCGCAATGAGGAAGAGATCATGCGCAATATGCTTAGCTTGACGAATCAAATTAAATACCTCAGGGATATTCCACAAGTCATTATTTCATTTGATGAGCAGACCTATTCCCACCTCTTCTTCACTATAACACTGGCGCGTGTCCTTAAGGACAATAGCATCCGTATTTCTGAGATGTTTAAGATTAGCGGAAGCACGGTCGACTATCTCCACGACCGTACTAAAATCATGGGGTATTTGCGTAAAAAGTATCCCAAGGAAGCGACTGTATTCAGATTAAAGATACCCAAAGAAAACTTTCTCAGGACCGACCACACCATTGACCTTTATAAGGCCCGTCAAAGGGTCGTGGGCGAACTATTTAAAGTTATTGGAGAGGTTCGCGACTATAATGGAGGAATGATTTCTAAAGAGCAGGAACTGCTGGCCGAGATCAAGAAAAGTCTTTCCAATGAAAAAGACTACGATGAGTGGCTCCTGGAAAATTTTTTCTATTCCCTGGCCCCGCTAGTCATCCGCGCCTTGCTCGATCCAAAAGCTTTCAGGACCCTCTTCGTCATGCTTCTGGAAGGGATCAAAGAGTACCGACAGGATGGAGTCTATCTCAAGTTCCACATGGAATCCTTCCACTGCTTCGTGATTGTCATCGCTGAAGATATGCAGGTCAAAGATCTGCTGAACCATGCCATCCAGGAGCTTCAAATTCCTACAACCGAGCTTGCCTACGCCTATACCAAGGCCAACGGCAATGCTTGCCTGGGCTATATATGCTGCGCCCGCAATTTTGAACAAAAAGCTAAATTCCAACGCACCATCGAAGACACTCTTTCTCACATTTGCTATAAATCGACAGAACTGCTAAGGTAAAAATTATACAGTGCTACAACAGACTATTCGGTTTTTTGAAGCGAAAATTTCCACTGCCAAGTGTTCTATTTTTTACCGATTTAATGCTAAGAGGTGGTTTATGGTTGGAATTGTAAGTACTAACAACTTTATATGGGGAAAGACGGAGGAAAATCTTTTATCTAGTCTAAAAGTTCTGTCATCGTTAGGTGCTAACGATAAAGTCAGGGTGATGGATGAAACAGGGTTTCTTATAGCCAAAGATGACAGATGGCGCACCATGCGTTGGTTTACATCCGATAATTGGGATACTTCTATAAAGATCGTCCATGAGATTATAGGAAAATGCTTTTTGACATCAAAGAAAAGCACTCAAGATGAAACAACAAATCAGAAAAAAAGCGAATTAAATTCGCACTATATTACCGCTTTACAGGGTCTTGATACATTAAGAATAACGTATTTGTCGCTAGATAAAATGCAAGCAGCTGAAAAACTACTTTTTAATATAACTGCTTTTTATTTGGATGCTGTTTCTAGAATTAACAATATATCTTTAAACACAATAGAAGATCTTTATCCACTGGTTCCTTCTCCTGACGCTCCAGCTGCCCCTCCCATAGCCGATATCGTACAAATATTTCCACTTGTCAGATCACCGGCAATGAATATCTTTCCAAGACCGATTCAATATGGTGAGCCTGTTTCTTCAAGTCCAATTGAAATACCTCTAGGAACGAAGACAATCATGAGAACAGGGGAGCCGGGGGCTCTGCAATTTCAGCCTGCTCTAAGTACGATTACTGGCATTCAGCTTAAACCTACTCCTAAACAGCTAAAATCATCTCTTCCAGATAGAAGTCCTATTGCAGTGATTTTCCATTTGGCAAAGAGTAAACATGATCGAGTAGAAAAATCAGTAACAACTGTAATACATACGAGAAATGCATCGTTTAGTAAATCTATGGCTGCGCGTAGAGAAATCGTGGAAGATTCTTCAGATTCGGAGGAAGCGCCGAGTATTTACGATTGGGACGAGAACGATCTATAAGTTTAACAGAAGATAAATCGGGATTTGGCTGCTGCAATTATGCTGCCATAATTCTGGAAATGGCCATTGCTGCCGAAATCGTTTTAAGCAGTATCGGGATCGAGCAAGAACCGTTTGAGTAAGGGCTAGGGGCAAAAGAAGAAAGATGAAAAGGGCGAGGGCAGTAAGCCAGCATGCTGGATTACTGCCCTTAGCTTTTAGCTTTTTCCTGGCCTTTATCCTTTGCTTTGACTTGGAATCGGCAATGAATTATGATGGGTCGTATGAAGAAAGAACCAAAAAGAATTTTAATCGAGCCATCGTTTCTTGCGTCTGATTTTGCACACTTAGCCGATGAGTGCAAACGGGCCGAGGAGGGGGGTGCCGACGCTATCCATATTGATGTGATGGATGGACATTTTGTCCCCAATCTGACAATGGGGCCAGCCGTTACTGCAGCGATAAATCGATCGACCAATCTTTTCCTTGATATTCATTTAATGATTTATAATCCATATGATTATGTCGAACGTTTTGTGGAAGCCGGTGCGGATAGTATCACGATTCACTTTGAAGCGACGGAAGAGGTAGAAGAAACCTTAAATTATATTAGAAAGTGTAATGTGAAAGCCGGTTTAGCTTTCAATCCGGAAACATCTATATCTATGATTCCCAAATATTTAGATAAATGCGACATGATCTTATTAATGACTGTCAATCCAGGCTTCGGCGGACAGTCTTTTATGCCTGAAGTGTTAGAAAAGGTCAGTTTTACCCGAGAACTATGCAATAAGCTGAACATACGTGCCGGTGGAGTTACGGCTAAGGGTAAAGAAAATCTGCCAGAATTTAATATTGAGGTGGATGGGGGAATCGATTTTGAGAATGTAAGAAGTTGTGTTGATGCCGGAGCAAATGTTATTGTGACTGGATCGGCCTTGTTTAAAGAGCACAATTTAAAAGATGCAATTAAGAAAATGCGTGCTGCGGCATTAGGAGAATAATCAGTATGGCGACAAGTAATCAACTTAATCAGGGAATGACAATAACAATCGGTAACAAGCTTTACCGTGTAGAGTCGAGTGTGAAGGTCACCGTTCCGAAGGGGACGCCATTTATCAAGGCTCGATTGAAGGATTTAACTTCCAATGATATCGTAGAAAAGAATTTTAAATTGAATCAGCCGATCAAGGATGTCTCACTAGCTGAAAGGAAGTTGGAATTTCTTTATCCGGAAGGTGAAGGATTTTTATTCCTTGATATCGTTAATCTGGAGCAGGTTCATGTTCCTACAGGTGTTGTCAGTGGCAAAGTAAATTATTTGAAAGAAGGGGTTGAACTGAAAGCTTTTTTTTATGGAGATTCGATCTTTGCCGTTGAGCTGCCCCAATTTTTGGAACTGATGGTAGCAAAGACATTGACAGATGATGATTCAGACCTAGCCAACGGAGCTAAAATCGCCGTTTTAGAAACCGGAGCTAAAATTGAGGTGCCTCCTTTCATCGAAACCGGTGACATCATCAAAGTGGATACTAAAACGGACGAATATATCCAGAGGGTGTAGAGTAAATACGATGAAAAAGCTTTCGTTTCTTTTATTAATTTTTTCCGGCTTTTTAAGTGCACAGACACCTATTCCAGGGCCCGCTACATCGGCTCCTAGAACAGACTTACAGGCAACTACCGTTCCTGGCACAGTCGTTACTTCTCCGCCTGGAACTGCCACAGTCGTCTCACCATCCATCGTGCCCGGACCTGGAACTGTCGTCACTCCTGCCCCTGGAATCCCGGCTGCCCCTAAAGTGCCTGGCCCCGGAACTGTCGTTACACCGGGACCTGGCGCTACTCCGGCAACAACTCCTGAGTCACCTAAACTTAAATATGAACAGGTTCTGGATAACTGGTTTGGGGCTCTACCCGGGCCAGATTCATACCCTGCTGAGAAGTCTTCAGCCTGGTTTGCAAAAACGCCCGAAAATCAGATGAGAATGATTAACCTCTTTGAAACAGATCTTAATAATGCCGTCAGCGGCCAATATAATGATTGGCGCATGACTCCGCGGGGCAGGTTGGCTTTGATCATATTGCTTGATCAGGTGCCAAGGCTGATTTACCAAGACAAGCCGCAGGCATTTACGGCCGATCGGATGGCTCTAGGATTAGCGATAGAAGGAATGCAAAAGGGAGATGACCTTAGATTATATCCTATTGAAAGAGCCTTTTACTACATGCCCTTGATGCATTCTGAAGATCCCAACATGCAGACATTATCTATTGCCAAATATAATCAGCTGGTAGCAGAAACACCGGCACAAATTCAACCTCAGATTGAGCAATTTCTGACTTTTGCCCTTATACATCAAAACGTCATTAAGAAGTTTGGACGCTTTCCCTATATGAATATCATTAATGGCCGTCAGTCCACCCCGGAAGAGCTTGAGTACCTGAGAAACTGGGGATATTATCCTAACTAAATAATAAAGGAAACATATTGTGGAATTAAAGCATATTAAAGAATTGATGACCTCCATGGGACGGACAGGGACTAAAAAGCTGCAGATCAAACAAAAAGATTTTGAGCTTAGCCTTGAGCGTCATGATATCCGCCCTAGTGATGTCAACATGGAACTCTATGACGAATACAAGCAGCCTCAGCTATCCCGCACCGATTATACCCTTTCCCATAGTGCTAATTCGGTCCCTGTTCCATCGATGCTGGAAGCTCCTAAACAAGATGATAAAAGCCTCTATGTAACCTCGCCTATGGTGGGGACATTCTATATCTCACCAACGCCTGACGACCCTTCCTTTATCAAGCCAGGTGACAAAATCGATAAAAATACGATTGTATGTATCATCGAAGCGATGAAGGTAATGAACGAGATCAAAGCAAACATTGCAGGTACAGTCATTGAGGTCTTAGTAGAGTCAGGCCAGCCGGTAGAATTTGGATCCAAACTTTTCCGAATCACAGAGTAATTTGAAATGCAAAAAGTCTTAATCGCGAATCGTGGTGAAATCGCCGTACGTATCATCCGAGCTTGTCATGACCTTGGTTTACAAACTGTTGCAGTCTATTCCCAGGCGGATGCAGAGGCACTACACGTCCTCCACGCTGATGAGGCTATCTGCATCGGAGAACCCCCATCGCATAAATCGTACCTCAAGATCCCAAATATTTTGTCGGCGTGCGAGATCACCGGTGCTGACGCAATACACCCCGGCTACGGGTTCCTGAGCGAAAACTCTAACTTTGCCTCCATCTGCGAAAGCTGCGGACTTAACTTCATTGGGCCATCCCATAAATCGATTGCAATGCTGGGCGATAAAGCCAAAGCAAAAGCAACAGCCTATTCTGCCGGGTGCCCCATTATTCCAGGCTCTGATGGTGTCGTCACCGACATCAAACAGGCATTGAAAGATATCAAGAAACTGGGATTTCCGATCTTCATCAAAGCCGTCGCAGGGGGCGGTGGAAAAGGGATCCGCATCGCCCATAATGAAGAGGAATTCACCAAGCAGTATGCTGCCGCTCGTGCCGAAGCTGAAGTCAACTTCGGCAATCCTGACGTCTATCTTGAAAAAATGATTATGAATCCCAGGCATATAGAAGTGCAGGTGTTGGGCGACAAATTTGGCAACTACATTCATCTTGGGGAACGCGACTGCACTACCCAGAGGCGCCGCCAGAAACTCATTGAGGAATCCCCCAGCCCTGTCCTTTCGGAAAAACTCCGTCAAAAGATTGGTCAAGCTGCTGTCAACGTTGTCAAGGCAGCTGGCTATTACTCTGCCGGTACTGTTGAGTTCTTGTTAGATAAAAGCCACAACTTTTATTTTATGGAAGTCAATACCCGCATTCAGGTTGAACATACCGTAACAGAAGAGTTGACAGGATTCGACCTAGTGATGGAGCAGATACGCATAGCCAAAGGGGAAAAGCTTCAACTCAGACAGAAAGATGTGCAATTTAAGGGGCATGTGATGCAGTTCCGCATCAATGCCGAAAATCCATCGCACAACTTCTCTCCATCGCCCGGAAAACTGGAATACTACCTGCCACCGGGAGGTCCACACGTCCGTGTCGACAGTGCCTGCTACTCGGGTTATACGATCCCGCCAAACTATGATTCGATGATTGCAAAGCTCATCGTCCGTGGCAAGGACAGGACAGAGGCCATTGCAATTGCCAAGAGGGCTCTGAGGGAATTCCATATCGGCGGCGTTCACTCTACCATCCCATTCCATCTGCACATGTTGAATGATAACAAATTCCTCAAATCTGATTTCGATTTAACCTATATCGATAATTTGATTGCACAGGGAGTAAGTTTCGAATAATTTAAGTAATCAGAAATCTAATTTACCTGAACTTTTTTTCTCTTAATTTTTCCTTAATCTTGGTATCATATATATACAACCAAATTCACCGAAAACTGATTTTCATGTGAGTGGTCCTAAGTCAAAAAACTTTAACTTATTAACAGGAGTAATCAAATGAAATTACTGAACTTACAATTAGTGGTCGCACTGGCATGTGCGGGCCTATTTACTACAGGAGTAATCAATGCAGAGAATGAAAATGATGTCGTCTCCATTCTTCCAATCCAGGAAGAAGAAAAAGAGACTAGAGAACCTTTAACAGCTAAAGAAAATAATACTATTAATGAAGAAAGACTTTCTCATTTTCCAAATGAACTTCTGCAAAGTTCAAGCCTTTTTGACTATAGAGAAGATTTTAAAGACTATCAATATATCCCTTTTGTCCATCCCGATGCTGATCACGCCATTGTGGGATGCTCCGACAGCGGCGACATCATTGAGCTGAATGACCAGACTGAATGGACAATAGCCTTTTCTGCTCGCAATATCGTCAGGAATTGGAGATCTGATGACCTCCTTTACATCAAGCCAAAGTACTCCTGGTTTTCGTCCTATGGCTATGTGATCCAAAATAGGACGACGAGTGAATACGCAGATGCAGATATCCTTTCTGTGCCGCTGTACAATGTCTCCGGCTCGTTGTTTATCGTCGACATCGACGTAACAAACAGAATTGTTCTGTTGAATGATGATACCCTTTGGCAGATCAATCCAAGTGACTACTCATTCAGAAAATGGAGAGTGGGTGATCGACTGATTACGGGTGTTAACAACTACTGGAGAATGGCTTCTTTTTCTCATATCCTGATCAACGCAACATACTACGACAATCCTTATAGCAATTCTTATTGCGAAGCTAAATTTATCGGCAGCCCGCCAGCATCTTAATTTTGTGTCCTCCTTCTTTTGGAGGAGGACTTAATCATTTAAATAATAGGTCAATCTATGTCTCATTCAGTACACAATAATGGCAACGTGCCAAATCACTATAATTCTTTCTCGGTCATCCTCCAGGATACCGTCATAGGATCAGCTATCAGCGCCATATCTATTGGAATGGCTAATACAGTCAGCCGCAGAGCTCCTTTTGCGGCAGTCCTGCTGACTACCGTCCCATTTATCGCAGCTGCAATATGGCTAGTCAGAAGGATTCTTGGAATAGATCCTTCCAGTTCTAGTGGTAGTTCAAGCTCAAGTCTTAATAACAATGGAGTATATCATATGAACGTTAATCCTCCCCTTTATGCACCAAGGAGAATAGATTTCCAAGAGGATAATCGAAGCTTTCCAAGTTCGAGCCTTCCAAGTGTTATTGTTATCCAGGGTGGCAGCCAAACCGCTTCCGCTTCTCGTGTTCATAGTATATATAATGCTAGTGCACCAAGTTCCACCACGTTCCATGAGACAAGCATTATAGGTGAACCATTATATCGTGTTCCAGGAAGAAACCCATCTCCTGTAAGTTATCCTCAGGTGATCCCCACTCAAAGTGTAGGGCCAATCAGTTATCCTCAAGTGGACTCTTTTAGCAGCGCTAGCTTGCCTAATATAAGGTCGGGTAACATTGGGGTACCGTCGTCTGGTTCTAGTTCAAGCAGATTAAACCCTGTGGGACAAAGACCGGTTCAATTTAAACAGGTTTTACCGCAGCGCAGTGCTACCACAAGTTCTAGTTCTTCGGGTTCTAGCTTTAGCCCTATTGCTGGATCTAGAATTGCAGCAGCATTAGGCGAATCATCAGGGTCAAATCCACAAGTTATACCTGGCGCATCCGGCTCAAGACTCAACTCGGTCCCTAAAAGAGATAAATAGATTAGGGAATAATAATTTGCTTGCAAGGCATCTATCAAGTCCCGGTAGGGACGGCATATGTCTATCGCGCGATAGACATATGCCGTCCCTATCGGGACTCGTTTTTTTCTATCTTCTACCCATAGTTTGCCCTTCCAGGGCTACACATGGGCTATACATATATCGTCCCTATCGGGACTGAGCACACACTGCTTTGCCAAGCACTTTTCACTTGCCGTTATTTTTGCTTGCTAAGCTTTGCAGTGCGGTGCTCTGTACAGCCTTCTAGCAAGTCTGTGGGTAAAAATCCATTTAAAAACAGTGTACTAATGGCATTCATTCACGTACTAATTTTACGTGAATAATCACAATCAATGATTTAGTAGATTGACAAAAAAACTCCCTTATTCAATAATGAACATTGTTCACGTAAAGGATTGATATGCCTCGTAAGCCTGCAAATGCTAATTTAAAGACAGATCTTGTAAAAGCCTTGAGCAAGACTCTTAAAAAAGATGGTCTAGACGGACTTGATGTTCGTAAAATTGCTAATGAAGCCGGTTGTTCTGTAGGAACATTTTACAACCATTACAAAAGCCTAGATGACCTTATCATTTATTTTAACGGGAATACCCTGGATATATTATCAGCTTGTATGTTCAACGAAATTAAACCCTCAGATAGTGCCAAGGAGATTATAAATAAAATTTGTCATAATTATATCACCTTCGCAGAAGATAACTATACAGAATGGCTGTTACTTCTGGAACATCCTCTTTCAATCGAGATCCCTTCCTGGTACAAAGACAAAAGCGAACTCCTATTTCAAAAAGTAGCCAACATATTCCACCCTATATTAAAAGGCACAGATAAAGATACAGAAAAGGCAGTTAAAATATTATGGAGTTCTTTGCATGGGATCTGCAGTCTAACCTTAAAGAATAGGCTGCGCTTTAAAAAGAGACAAAACACATTAGAACTATGCCGGGACCTTTTCCACAATTATATCCTTGGCTACAGAATAGGTTTAGAAAGTAAGTAAATTTTTTTGTCTTATAATGAACAACGTTCATTATAAGACGGGAAAGTTTAGCTGGATATTGCCCATAAATTAACAATGAGGTTATTATGTATAAATCGAATATGTCAACTCTCTTAGTCCGCTTCTTAAGTTTTATTTTTGTGATATCAACCGGCATCGCTCATGCTGATGTTAGGTACGAGATTAAAAACCTTGAAGACTATTTTAAGGAATTGGAACCTGGGTACATTAACTATGAACATCCTTCTTTCGACTTTTCCTTTCTTAATAACATGGGGGTTATCGCCGGCCAATATGAATATTCCATTGGTGATGAAGTATTCGCACAGGGATTTGTCTTAGACATTAAAGCAGGGAAATTAGATCTAATTACCGATCCTATTTCTTATTCTTATTGTGGCGAAAAATATATGGAGCTACACCTATTAATATCAAAGCCCTAATTCCCAAGAAGTATAAATGTCATCCCATTTCCATCAATGATAATGGCCAGGTAATGTTTATTTTAATCGATAATTACACCAAACCCGGATATCCAAAAATAGGATTTTGCCTCTATGAAAAAGGGGAATTGGTGCAGTATCACATGCCAAAACGGAACTCAAGTCAAAATTTTATTCCCTTATCATTGAATAATAAGGGGGATATCGTTGTAGAAAAATCAAGTGGAACACGAAAGTCATTTGTGTGGTCTTGTGACGGTAAGAAAATTGCATGTGATGAAGACAGATTAGGAAATGGAAGGGAAGGAAAGGGGTATCCAACAGCCATCAATGACGCACAACAAATTGTTGGGCATCTTAAGATTTCTACTACTTACAATCCGGAGACTAATGTATACATAATTACTTTTTAATTTCCGAATTACTTTTTTAGAAGTTCTTGAGCGCCCTATCTCTTTGATAGTGCCTTTCGATACCGTTAGCGACCTCTTCGGGGTCGTCGGTGATTTGGAACATGTTTAAATCTTCTTTGGAGATGCACCCGCTGGTGAGCATGGTATTTTCCATCCACTTGACCATTTCCACCCAATAATCTTTTCCCATTAGATAGATGGGAAATGCCTTGATTTTTCTAGTCTGGATGAGAGTCAAAGCTTCAAACAACTCATCACATGTTCCAACGCCGCCTGGGAAGAAAACATAGCCTTGGGCGTATCTGATAAACATCACTTTCCTGACAAAGAAGTAGCGGAAATTAAGCTTATATTTGGGATCAATGAAATTGTTTGGCTCCGTTTCAAAAGGGAGGTCGATGGCCAGGCCGCAGGAGTGCCCCTTCGCTTCCTGGGCTCCTCTGTTAGCTGCCTCCATAATGCCGGGACCGCCTCCTGTAATGATTGCGAAACCTTTTCTGGCAATATGTTTGGCTACTTCAACGGCCATGTTATAGTAAACTGAGTCAGCGGGGAGCCGGGCCGATCCAAAGATAGATACAGAAGGACCTAAATTGGTCATGGTCTCGAAGCCGTCGACAAATTCAGAGATGATGCGAAATACGCGCCATGAATCGTGAGTAAAAAGCTGCTTTTCTTCTTCGTTTTCTTTTGTCGGGTCCATTCAGCCTCAACTGGTCTTATGCTTGTTTTTGAAGGATCTTTGTAAAAATTTTCTCCATTTTGCTCATCTTGTCCTTACGTCGGCTAGGTTTGCCATTGGCCACTTCATGCAAGTTTTCAATCGCAATAAAGGCGTCCGGATCTTCCCGTAGGATCAGATCTTTCAATTCAGCCAGCTGCAAGCGCTCGACGATGACATATAGTATTTCACGCTCATCTCCGGAAAATCCCCCACGGCCATACATGATGGTCAATCCCAGGCCAAGTTCATGCACGATCGCTTCTGCAATATTTTTTGGCTTCTTCGAAATGATCAATACCGACTTGGTTTCATCGAGTCCGACGATGACTGAATCCATGATTTTAATGACAATGATATAAGTAATCAACGACATCAATGGTGGGTGCCAGTCTTTAAAGACGATTCCCATGGCTGCAAATACGAAAACGTTGATGATAAAGACAACTTGGCCGACTGTAAAGCCTGTTCGCCTATTGATGATGATGCTTAGAATTTCAGCACCGTCTGTACAGCCTCCTTCGCGGATAATGAGCCCAAGGCCGCAACCGAGGATGGCTCCCCCAATCACCACATACTCTAGACTTTCTCCATGAAATTGATACGGCATAAAATTTTGGATGAAGATCATCGACGCGGCAAAGAAGAAGGTTGCAATCAACATGTTGATAACAAAGACCTTTCCGATCGAATGGTAAGCTAACACCAAAAACGGCAAGTTTAACAACACAAGCAAATAGGGGATTACACCGTTGCCGAACAGTTTACCGAATATCATGGCTACTCCGACGACACCCCCGTCAATCAAGCTATTGGGAATAAAAAAAACCTCTAATGCAAAGGCAGCCATAAATGCGCCTAAGATCATCCAGAAATAGACTAGCATGCGTGACAGTAGGGATCTTTTTGAAAGCTGTAGATTATACATTTTTTTATTTCCGGAATGAAAGTTATTATTTAATTAAAGATTGGCATTAAATACAAGTGGATAATGATGCGATCTGTATATGGATCGCGGGAGACGGGGATCGAACCCGCAACTTCCGGCGTGACAAGCCGGTGCTCTAACCAATTGAACTACTCCCGCATGTTTTGCAAATCTTTGGGCGCAACAGGACTCGAACCTATGACCACCTGTGTGTAAGACAGGCGCTCTACCAACTGAGCTATACGCCCTTGCAAAATAAGTATACACTCTAGCTGTCTGCTGAATTTTACGCAAGCAGATTTTTTCTAAAAACAAAAATCTCTAGAATTTCTACGCAAAGATACTAAGAAGCAAAAAGATGCAAAAGGACTCTCGCTAGCGTCTTTTGTTGATATATTCATGAAATCTATCTGTCTCAGCCGCCAAATGAGCGTCATTCGTCAGGTTTCCAATATGAATTGGAACCACAGCGACATATCCCTTTCTCAACCACAAGATATCGCTATTTTCCTCTTCCGGGCAGGGGGCCAGCTTTCTACTCATCCAATAATAGGGCTTCCCTTCAGCTGGGTGAAGCCTTTCTTGGGGGTCTTCACGCCAGTACTCCCTTCCCTGACGTGCAAATTTAATCCCTTTAATCTCTTCTTTGGGGAAGTTGACATTGAGGAAAGTTCCTGCCGGTAGGGGGTTGTCAATGGTATATTTGACGATTTGTGGAATGTATTCTTCCGCATGATGATATTTTGGATTAAATTCTTCATCGATTGAAAAGGCTATTCCTGGGATTTCTTGCATGATCCCTTCCATAACAGCGGCAACGGTGCCGCTGTAGAACACATTTCGACCGGCATTATTTCCTCTATTGATGCCGGAAATAATTAAATCGGGCTTACGTGGTACAATGATATTTATTGCTATTTTCACGCAGTCTGTTGGGGTGCCCTTTAAAGCACAAGCATGAGTGTTTTTATCAAACCATTCAATCTTTTCAAAGCTGACCGGCTGTCTTAATGTAAGCGACATGCTTACGCCAGATTGCTCTGTAGCCGGGGCTACAATAATGACATCGGCAAAGGTGTGGACAGACTTCCAAAGCTGCTTAATACCAGGGCTATAGATCCCATCGTCATTGGTAATTAAAATTAAGGGACGTGGCATCATTCCTCCAAGTTGTCTATAAAACTAATAGAAATCAACCAAATCGTCAAGGGAAATTAATATTATATTTACATTAAAGTGATGTAAATTAATCAAATAATATATTAAAATTAAGCTAGATAATTAAGAGGGTTTTAATGGTCAAAAAATCAGAAGATTCTGATTTGGAAAAAGTGTTTGAGGAAGAGGCGAAATCAGCCTCTGAAACAGCGCTTCCTGCCATCGAACGTTTTTATGCCCAAATTCAGACCTTTCCAAAGCTAATTGGTAAAGCCCATACAATTGATAAAACTCTCTTCCATCATTTTCAAGAGATTCGCCATTCGGCCGTCGAAGTCATCGATCAGCTAAATCAAGAAAAACAAAAGATCCTGAGAAAATTCGACAGCTGGCTAACGCCCCTCGCCAAAGAAGTTTTAGACGACCTCATGAAAGATGCAGACGATTTAAAAACAGATCTCGAAGATTCTCTCGAAAAGCTCGAGAGCTCAGCACATAAGGACTGGATAGAATATGCTAAAAAATGGACGCAACTCTACGCCAAATGGCACGACAGAAAAGGAATCAAAAAAAAAGTTCTTAAGTTGGCCGCGGAAAGAAATTCGCGTCTGATTGAAAAGGATATTAAAGTGATCAAGGATTACCAGGACCAGGCACTCTCATCCATTCCTAAAGAAAGCGAAGAGTTTTTTAACCTCGAAAGACGCCTTGTCAAAGCAACAGCAGAGCCTCTGCGTAACCTGGTCGAATTAAAAAAACTTCCTTTCGAAAAGGAAGAATTAACCATCAAGCAGGCCTCTGAATGGATCGCCGACCTCCACAATAAAAGGGAAAGTTACTTCGACATGGTTTTGCTTAAGATCGATTCTGCCGCTAAGGATCTGGTTTCCTTAAGCGTTCCAGTTATTGATCGCGAACTTTACAATGAACTGGAAGGGGAAATTAATTTTATCGAGCATGAAATTGATCAGATCAAACTGATCATTCCACACCTTCAACATATCGATAAAGATGAACTGATTTTCTTAAATGAAAGGGTCGACTGTTTAATCGATCACCTGGAAGATTATGACCTCACAAGGATGCCAAAAGTTCTTCAAAATCGCCTAGAAAAAATCCAGCTCTGGATCAAAGAAACATCAGCCAAAATCACATCCATTATGTAAGGGATGTTGTGCCTTGTGCCTGATGCTCTAATCCTAAACTCTACCTTTAAACAAGTTATAATATTTTGTGAATGTACCTATTTCTTTGGCACTTGTGGCGGTGGTGGTAGTGGTAGTGGTTTATCGTATTTCGGTTTTTGCAAAGGAGCGGTGCTCCAATCATGTCCGACAATTCTAAGCGCATCATCAATAGAGCTTTCTTCTTCTTCCAGTATATTCCTTGCTTTTGCCTTTGATGGTGGTTTCTCTCCAAGAGGCTTTGGCGTAGGAATGGGGCGTTGTGGTTTACTCATCATCGGAGGTGGTCCAGGAGGTGGCTTAGGTTGAGCTCTCATGGTTTGTTCCTTCACTGGAGGAGGTCCTGGAGGTGGTTTTCTGGTTTTTATAGGAAGAGACTCATATACATTTGTGATATCTTTTATTTTGATAATTGCATTTGCAGGGGTTTTCTGCCCTTTAGGTAGGAAAGAACTCAATATTTCATCAAGTGATTTTTTTGATATGGCAACAAATTCTCTCGGAATGCTTTTAGAAGATATATTTTCTTTCTGGCTTGAAAAAATTTTCTCAGCTAAAGAAGGGATTTTTTCCTCTTTAAGATATTTAATATTTACGCCTGAAACTTCAATCCTATATGACTTTGAGCCGTCCGTGAGATTGAATCCTACTGTATCGTTCGCATTGGGCCTGAATTCTGCCGGGGAACCAGATTGTACATTCATAAATCCTCCTTGATTTGAGAACCTAAAATCTTTACCACTTATTTCTGATTTTTCTTATTTTCTTTCATCCTTCTTTCTGCCGACAGCTTTAATGCTTCAGCCAGATGATCAAGCTTTGGTTGTGCTGGCAAGGGCCTTGTGGGTTTTGGCGTTTCCCTTACCGGTTCATGGGCTTTCATTATCTTGATATCAATGACTATCTCTTTATGAAATTCATGGATTCCAATTTTACTTAAAGCCTCTTCTAATCCGGATCCCAACGTTAAATGAACATCTTTACCCGGATTTTTAACCAAACGTTCGTAGAAAAGTTTATCAATATGATTCTTCAACAGACTTTTTTGTTCAGTTGTGAGTGATGGTAGGTGGGTAGTGGTTACGACGTACTCTCCTTTTAAGCCTGGTAAAGGAAATGAATTTTGTCCCATCTCCAGTATTTCTCTTCTAGCTGCAAAAGTTTCAGCCTTTTGTTGTGTTACTTTTTTAAACAGCTCTTTGGCTGGTTCCCTATTTGGCAATTCTGGATGATCGATATTCTCAGCTTTTTGACTTGGAAAAGGTTTTGGTGTAGTAAGTGGTAGAGGAGGAGGGCCTGTTCGCATTTGACGTGGTGAAGTTGGAACAGAGTGAAATCGAGGCGGGAGTCGAGGGGGCCGAGGTGATGTGGGAGCTGATTCAGATTGTGGAAGATGTTTTGTAGATGCAGTATTATATTTTTTCTCTTCTTCCGTATTTTGATGTTCTACTAGTTTTTTTAGAACTCTTTCTTCTAATTTTTTTGATTTTGGAGGTAAGGGATGAGGAATATTGGAAGGGGTAGACATGGTTTTCTCCGGCAAGGTTTTAGTAGAAATTACTTTTATTCGTATTAAAACTCCTTTTTCCAATTTATTTAAATCCATCGGTTCTAAAATATTATTTAATAAATCTCCATCGCCGATTTTAACTTCATTTTGTGTAGATATTTTATCTCGTACGTGAGCAAAAATACTTCGAGCTAAAATGTCTTGTTTTTCTTTAATGAATTGTTTTTCTCTGATAATGCCTGAACTTTGTAATTCATGAAGATCTTTTTTGTTAACTTTATAATTTTTTAGTTCATCAATCCTGTATAGATCATTTCGATTTATTCCATACACTTCTATTTTATAGTTTTGTTTAGTTCTTGGATCTTTGAAATGAAAAGTATCAAACTCCATATCAGGATTATAAGGCTGACCACTGAATTGACCACCTACGTTCATAAATCCCCCTACGATTTAATTTACTTCCATACTATTTCTAATATTCATTATAGCACGAAATAATAAATTAATAGTAAACTATTTAAAATTATTTAAAAGTTTAATAAATGTACTCGTCCGCAACATCTCTCTTATCGTGCCCGTCGAGGACATGGAATGTTCGGAGCTTATTGAGGGTGACAGGGGAGAGCTGCCCGATAGGTAAGTAGACTATTTTTTTGCCAAAGCGAGAGGCAAAGCTTTTTAATTGACTCCTGGGAGGTGTGCTGGCGACATAGACGATGATAGGCTTGATAGCATACTCGATGGCTGCCATGAGCAACACTTCTGACTTGGAACGGCATTCCTGGTAAAAGGGATCAAACCAGATGTTTTCCATCCGTCTGGGGGGATATGACATCATAAAACCGCCGTATTCGCAGCGGCTGATACCAGGCCCTACCACTTGTTTGCTCATTAAGGTGGCGTAAAATGACATATCAGACTCCTGCTCGTGTTCACCAATCCAGGTGGTACACCATGGGAATTTCTCCTGATAGGCTTTTCCTTCTTCGGCCTTATCTTCGTCGAAGATGACACAGACTGAACCGACTCCTCCTGGTGGCTTTCCCGAGGTTTTAACAAAGAGCTTTTTTTCATGCCAGTGGCGGACCGTTTCCCTGGTATCTATTCCATCTTCTAGACTTGATGAGAAGGGGATGGTCCTGGAAGCTTCCTCCATCAAAATTTGCGCCCCTCTCTTTTTGAGGTATTCCCCAAAATTTTCTATGTTGATGTCTTCAGGCTGATAGGAGCAGATGGAAAAGGGGCTAGGTGGTCTAAATTTGATATCTGACCGGTCTTTGCGCAGCCTTGGCGTCGACCCTTTTCGCCCTTTTTCTTTTAGGTGGAAGTGAATCTGTTTAACGTGCCCCCACAGATCTTCAATAGTGAGATCCAGTTCGGGAAGCCCATCAACATTATTCCTGTAGGGATAGGTCGTCGCCAGTTCCCACACCTCATAAGCATAGTTGGAGTCGACACATCCTTTAGCAGCCGTTAAAATTTTGAATAAGTCAGGCATCAGCTGACCCCCGACCAGGGCATAGTTGCGGACAAATTTCATGATGTTTCGCAAATTATACCCTGGAAAGGCATTGCCCGTGGATTCGCCGTATATGTAGGAGGCTTCTTTATAGAGCTGCAGCATCACTTTTTGCCGGTCTGTTGGACCATCAAGTAGAATTTTAGAGCGCTGTTCCTCGTACTTAGTCGATAGATAGCCCCATTCACATAACACATTGCGGCACGACTCCTCAGTCAAGCTGCAAATGTCTACTACACCTCTGTCTGCATGTTGGAGTGGCGGATAGCTCTTTGTCATTACTAGATGATTTAATACGTTGGTGACATGGGCCATCCCTCCCACAAAAAGGACCTTGTCATACCTCAGCGAAAGCTCCTTCAACCTCTTGGCCATATAAAGCTCACGTTCCAGATCGAAGCGATTGATATTAGCCTTGTTTTCCAGTCTGACCCGCTCATAAAGCTCAAAATAAGCTTTTAAACCAATCCGCTGGATGGCATATGGATCAGGTACTATGTCCCGAAATTCGGGGTAGTGGTCCACGTCAAGATCGATACAATAGGATTGTACCTGGTGTTCGGACGCACTGCGCAAGGCCTCAAAGATCCCATCGCATGGTTCGCACATAAAGAATACAGGAGTCAAATCTTGATTGAATGTAAGGATGACACTAATATCCGGCAGACGCGACGCAGCATGGGTCATTTTATCATACATCGTTTCAGGCAGTTCTACAGCGACACAATCAGGATTGAGCGTGTCAAAGGCAAGCTTCACCTGCGACGCCATTTCCATGTTGTAATGGATCGTTGGGATAGCATAGATGTTTTCTTCTTGAATCCAAAATGGTTCGTCGCTAGCCATCGCTCCTCACTACAAGATATGGGCTAAAGCATCATCGCCTAAGGTCATCAAAATAGCTTCCCTGAGTAGGCTATCGACATTATTTATATTGACATTCAAGCTTTTTAGCCTTTTAGCTGCATAGCGTGCAATATTGATCCCGTCACGAACAGTGTAGTTATCATGCGCGGCATGGGCCCGCTGCAAGAAATTGACCACATACTCCATGATATAGTCATCTACAAACGGGAGGTTCTCTCGCAGGATCCTGCGCTCTTCTTCAGCTTCCGGAAAATCAAGGTAAATTTGCGGCTGCAGCCTGCTGTGAATATACTCTGGAATCTCGAAAGTTGAGGCATCGTCATTCATTGTGACGCAGATGCGGAAGTCAGGGTGGGCCGATACTTTGAGTCCTGCCACAATCGACTCGATATAGCGGCGCGTGTCAAGCAGGGGAGCCAGCGATGCCCAAGACTTCTCGCTCATCCTGTTAGCTTCATCCAGGATGCAGACGCCGCCGCGAATCATGGCTGTCACCAGTGCTGAAGCAACATAACGGATTCCTCCACCTTGATCAATCACAGGAGTAATCAGAAGGTCCTCGGGGCGCGTGTCCATGGTACACTGGTAGATATAGACGTCTTTGTTGAGTTTCTTAGCTGCCGCATAGGCCAACGTCGTCTTACCTACACCGGGCTTGCCGATCAACCTTGGATTCAGTGGAATATCATTCTTGTCAATCACTAGCCACGCAGCCAAGAGCTGTTCTAGTACATCTTTCTGTCCAATCCATTCAAATTTAAACACATCCGGAAATCCGAGTGATATTTCTATTCCCTGGATATTGATTCGACTTTCATGTTCGCCTGGCAACGTATAATTCATTTTTTTCCCTTTACGGTATGGCTGCTTTCTGTGATCCATATTCCAAGCCCGCTTTGGCTATATTTTCGCGGGCATTTGGAAATAATACTTCTAATTCAGTTAATAATTGGTCGACTTGCTTACGCATCGAATTCTGTCCTACAGGGCACCCACACATTATCCTGGCATAGCCATTCTGCTGCGCAAAGGTACGGATCTCCTGCTCTCCGATATAAATTAACGGCCGTATAATTGTCACTCCGTAATCTTGCATGCGTATCTTTGGTAAATTGCCGGCAAATTCAGCTTTATGCAATAGGTTCATTAACACAGTCTGCGCACTGTCATCCCTGTGATGACCAAAAGCTATGGTATCGGCCCCGACGCTTTTAGCTGCATCAAACAGTAGGCGCCGCCTCTCACGCGAACAACTATAGCATTCCAGCGTATCAAGCTTCTGAGTCGAATGGCATACCATCAAGTTAATATCCAGATCAGCACAGATGGCTTTCAGATAATCTTGACTGACCCCTGACCCACAGGTGTATTCTCCATCTACGTTGATAGCATGGATCTCAAGATCAGGAAAACCTCTACCTGAAATAGCCTTGAGCATGAACAAGAGAGTCAGGCTATCTTTGCCTCCGCTCAAGGCAACAGCAACCTTGCTAACTCCGTCCAGCATCCGAAACTCAAAGAGTGCTTTGCGGAACATACTCTCTAGTTTTCTACCAAGAGTTGTCCACGGCGGCCTAACGGAAGGTATGCTCATAATCACCACAAATTCATTAAAATGCCATCATTATAGACCATCTCCTAGTATAATAAAATGCTAATCATTTTTCACCATTTGTTTAAAAATTGAGATTCCATTATACTTAGAGAAAAAGGGTTATATATGACAGATAAGCCAGGAAGAAACGACCCGTGCCCTTGTGGCTCAGGAAAAAAATTCAAAAATTGCTGCATTAGCAAAACCCCTCAGACATCTGCTCCAAAGCCGCTTAGCATGCGTAAAATAACTGCCAAGCTCCTTTCTGGACCGGGCAAAGCAATGCAGTCTGCCCAAGAGCAAGACGTCAAAGCCGCAGTCAACTATTCGACCCTCATGGACCGTTCCTTCGGCAAAGGGATCCATCCCGACAGCGACAAGCCGCCCCTTCCGACCAGCCCAACCGAGTTCCTCGTTGAATAAAAGGCTAAGGGCTGAACTCTTTTCCCTCAGATTTATCGAGCATTAAGGGCTGAAAGACCTTATAGTTTATACGTTTCTCATACCTCTTAGTTCTGTATGGTCTGTAAGGCCGCCATGGGGAGTCAGCTTTCAACCTCTTGCATTTCTTTACCCCCGTTCACAAAAAGCTTGTCCCTAAAAGACCATTTTGTTATAAATCTGTCATTCCGTAAGCTGACATAGCTCAATTGGTAGAGCACCCGACTTGTAATCGGACGGTTGTGGGTTCAATTCCTACTGTCAGCATCTTTTACGGGGGTGTCGCATAGTGGCAATTGCAAGGGACTGTAAATCCCTCGACTTCGGTCTCCGTTGGTTCGAGTCCAACCGCCCCCATCCACTTACTTTCAATGACTTACGATGATTTATCTATCAAAAGTAAATTCTGAGAGTTCATTATTGTCCAACCCCTGTCCAACCTTTCTTACATGAAGGAAATCCTCAAAAAGTGCATTGCTTGAGAGTCCTAATGAAATGGTAAAGGATAGTTTTTCAAACTACATCATAGCTGTAATAATTTCAGATTTTCAGTGAGGTTTGGGCGATTTTTTGATAAGCTTTTAAAAGAATTCGATCATTGAGCCAATCTAATCGATTTCAAAGGAAAATAATGCGATCTTTAGGACTCAGCAACATTCGTGTTGCACCTCTGGCACTAGGAGGAAATGTATTTGGGTGGACAACAGACAAAAAAGCATCTTTTGAAATATTGGACGCGTTTGTTGATTTTGGATTCAATCTAATCGATACGGCAAACATATATTCTTCTTGGGTTCCTGGTAATCAAGGAGGGGAATCAGAAAGTATCATAGGAGAATGGATTAAAAAATCAGGGAAAAGAAGTAAAATTTATATTGCGACGAAAGTTGGAATGGAGATGGTCGGTTTCAAAGGGCTAGCAAAAGATCAAATTATGCGATCAGTAGAAGCTTCTTTATTGCGATTACAAACTGACACAATAGATTTGTATCAGGCTCATGAAGATGACTCTGAAACCCCATTGGAGGAGACCCTCAGAGCATTTGATCAACTAGTGAAACAAGGTAAGGTACGCTTTATTGGTGCGTCCAATTATGAAGCAAAAAGGCTTGATCAGTCTCTTTTGATAAGTCAACGCTTGGGGATAGCTTCTTATATATCTCTGCAACCTTATTATAATTTGTATGATAGAGAACGGTTTGAAAAGAACCTCGAATCCTTGTGTTTAGAAAAGCAGTTAGGTGTCCTCCCTTATTTTCCTTTAGCTCAAGGGTTTTTAACAGGAAAATATCGATCGAACGAAGACCTCAATAAAAGCCCTCGGGGAGAAAGTATTGAACGTTATTTAGATGATCGTGGAATGAAAATCATTGATGCTCTTGAAATCATATCAAGAGCACATCAAGTTGTCCCTGCCGTTGTTGCCTTAGCTTGGTTACTGCAACGTAAATGTGTTTGCGCTGCAATTGCCAGCGTGACAAACGTTAAGCAACTTGCAGAGTTGGTTAAAGTAAATCAAATATGCCTTTCCTCAGAGGAAATAGTGAAATTGGATACCGCATCTTCTTATGCGTAATTTTATTGGATCATTTCTATTTCTATTCATATTGATCAATCCTCTGATATACCTAGAGCACAATCATATCGGTGCACTCATCAATAACTATTTCAGGGAAACTTCTGTTATCGAAATCCAAAATGTTAATGACAGGCTCGGAGTGACTATCAAGGAAGAAAATATGTCGTTATTAGAAAAAGATGCTTTGACAGAGGTGGCCAATAATTATATTACAACACTTAACCAAATTGGAAAAAAGCATTCTGACTACCAGTCGGAAGATATCACACCTCTCTGTTCTAAGAATTGCAAGAAGGTGCGTAATGGAAAAGTGCTTTTCGAAGGAAAAAGTTTTTTTGCAGCTCAGCTTGACGTTGGAAAAGAATGGCTTGGATCTTGGTCGATAGATGTGCAAGAGATGCTGATATCACCGCATAATCGAAGTGCAGTCATTCATTACAAGCTTGCTACAGAAAAAGAAGATAATTTGGTAGTTATTGCTATTCTCCACTTTGATTCAAATTATTTAATTAATGAAATAAATGAAGTTCATAATAAATTTGAAAAATAAAACAAGGTCTTGAAGATCTTACTGAAGTAGGTAAATTAGATATTTTGGAGTGATCTAGAATTGGACAGCCTTTTTTCTTCCCATTTTGAGCTTCTTGAAAATCACAAAATTTATAATAAAAAAATAGATCGTACTTTTTCGCTTAGATTGTATATGAGGACAGACTACGAAGAGTAAAGTTTCATGATGGCGTGTCGCTTGAACAATTCTGAAGGGAGTGTTAAGAGATGTATATTTGTTCTAGAATAGTAGATTTTCGCTAATTGATCTCTTAACGCATTCATAAAATTATGAAGTTTACCTACCTCGCTCAGGAGGGTCTCATACTGCTTTAAGGCATCTCGTGGATTATTTACTTGGCTTAGAGAGGTATATCTTTCAGTAAATTTCAAAAAATTCTGTATATGGTTTCTGGAGTAGTGATATGTAATATCTGAAATTTTATCATCCAGCAACTGATGAAATGGAAAACCTAATAATTTTTGTACTTCTTCTCTCAATTCATTAAGGAAACTCAAACTCAGTTGATAACTCTCTCTGTAAATCTCTGAATGTTTCACTAGATTTTCTTTTGAATAGCTTAGAACAAATTCTAACCCATCCAAACAATCATCCACTTTATAAACAAGTTGAATAAGGGAAAAAATTATTTTTTCAAAATCATTATTCGATTTAAATTGTCTTTCAAGATTTCCTTGAGCTATGGCTTTCACATACTCTAATAGCCATTTTGAGAAGATTTCCCAATATTGATCGGGATCAGATTCTAGGATGGGTGGAGAAAAATGAGTCAATTTTAAAAGATTTTTCATTCGTTCCAAATCATTACGTATTGTAATAACCTTAGTAGTATTGCTGCTTTTTTCAGACTTATAAAGATTATAGCGTAAAGAAATCAGAATTTCTAAAATATGATGCCAAGGTGGAGAAAATTCAGGAGGTTCTCCGATCAATCGCTTTAATTGCTCGGTTTTTGCTAGTTCATATTTTCTTTGATTTCTGATCATGGTAGAAGTAAGAAAGCCTGATAAAACTAGACTGTCAAGAATCTCTGCGAGGCTTCGTTTGCCATATCCAATATCCACCACATCTGAAGCGGTGAAGTCATTTTTAGTTTCGGTTAAAAAATATGTGAAAAGATCCGCCCGAGCGCCTATTCCAAAAAAGGATCTTAGACGTAATTGTAAAAGAGATGGAGCATTTAAAGAAGGTAATACCGATTTTCCGCTGGGAATAAATTTTAAAGGAACAACCTCTGAAAATATTGGCCAATTCGATTGAGTAGATGTATTTAGCGTTGAAGCAAAAATGGAGAAGGGTTCAAAAATTGGAGTTCCAATCTTTTTCACCAAAGTTTTAAGGCGGCTTACCGAAACAAAATGATGATAACGCGAACACCAATCCAATGCTTCATCTCGCAGGCGAGGATCATAATCTGCAATGACAGCAGTTAAAATGATGAGTTCTTCAAGGGAAATCAAACAGTGTTTATGCCTGCGAAAAGTGCCTGCGACTCCTAATTCAGTCCAAAGACTCCAAGCAACTTCAGCTAAACCGTCATTAAATTGTTGAATAACTGTTTTCATTTTAACCACTCAGTTCATTTACGACAGCTTCTAGTTCTGTAAAGAACCCTTCTGATGGATCATGTGTAATACACCATTTTTTTGCCTCTTCTAGCTCATTTTTATCAGGTTTCAAGTATTTTAAATCCGCATAATGTTTGCTCGTGGGGCCTTGATCAACTGTTGCGTAGAGTTTGAAGCAAATTTGATCGAAACGTCCAGCAAGATGAATTGTCAATCCTCCATAACGAACTGTGCTCATACGATTTTTAAACCCATGAGGTAAACCCAATGTCAATAGATCTGAAGGGCCAATATTAATCCAGTCTTTACTCATATTAAATGCAATCGCTACATCTTCTATAGCCTGCAGAAGAGGGGAGGGCAGAGGTTTTGCAGAAATAAATTCACCTTTATCGATAAGTGCGACTAGATCTAAATCTTTTGTTGTTCGGATCATTAGTCCTATTAGCAGCAATCCCCCGCCTCCAATTGCGACAATTTGATAATCCAAATTCCTGTCTTGAAGTAATTGCCCTAAAGCAGTTAAGGCTGTTTCCAAATCGTCAAAATTGAGATCTGTCATAAGCTTCCTGGAGTTTTAAATGCTCGTTTTGGTATCTTTATATTACCAAAATAGGCGATTATTTTGCAAATAAGGCATGTTTCACGTTTTTGAGTAGATGTGTACTTTGCTTCCTCAGAGATTGCAATAAGTTACCGTCAGCCAGAGAGATGTGGCTTTAAATCTTATTTTTTGATAAGCTACCTCTTTAAATACAGAGGTTTAAATGAATTTTTCTATCAAAATATTTGCAACTTTTTCATTCTTTTTGTTTTTTAGCTCTTACATTTTTGCGAATGATCAGATTGGGTCTTTAGAATATTCAATCCGTCCTTTGATAGAAGACAGGAAGTCAGCGTTAGAAGTGAATCTTAAGTTGCAAGGAAACGAGAGCGGGATTACTGAAATTCTTCTACCTTCTTCGTGGGCGGGACAAGATGAATTATATCTGGAAATTAGCGAATTGTGCTGCTTATCCCCTGAAGCAACAATTCAAGATACAGATCAGCCGGAAGTTAAAAAAATCATCCATCCATCGAATGAGCTAATCCAAATTAGCTATCGCGTAACATCTAAGGAAAAGCCAGAAGTTGAATGGTACTATCGTCCCCTTATAGAGCAATCCTACTTCTTCTTTTTTGGTCATTGTTTTTTTATAGTTCCAAAGATCGATGAACAGATCCCTATTCAAATTTCAGTAGATTGGCAAGAGTTTCCAAAAGATTGGGCTTTAGCAAATAGTTTTGGTAATCAACAAAAGAAACAAGAATTGCTTTTACCATTGGCTACTTTTCAGCATGCTGTTTATGCAGGTGGAGATTTTCAAATCCTTCAATGTGGAGAGGAGCAGGCTCCAATTTTTATTGCTATTAGAGGTGAATGGTCTTTTTCCAACGAACATTTAACTCACCTAGTTCAAACCGTGATAGAGTCTCATCGTAAGTTTTGGAATGATTTTGACTTTCCCTATTACCTAATCACAGTTCTTTCTACCGGAGATGATCATCATATGGGTGGAACCGGATTATTCAATGCATTTTCTCTATTCATAGGTGACTTTTCAGAAGAAAATGAAGAGGACTGGAAATGGCTAGCATGGTTATTAAGTCATGAGCATTTTCATACCTGGAATGGAATAAAAATGATGTCTTGCCCCCCAGAAGGATCTTTATTCTGGTTTACGGAAGGGTTTACTGAATATTATGCTGTCAAATTGAACTACCGGACTCATTTAATCGATACTAACGATTATTTAGACCACATAAACACTATCATGTACGATTATTACGTCTCTTCAGTACATAATGAAACAAACGAGAGGATTCAGCAAGATTTTTGGAACGACTGGGATGTTCAAAGGCTTCCTTATGTTCGAGGGTTCTTGTTTGCTTTACAGTGGGATAAAAAAATCCAAGAAGCATCTCAAGGGCAATATTGCCTTGATGACTTTATGTTGGCTCTCTTCAAGCATACAAAAGAAAATAAATTACCCTTTTCTCAAGATGACATTCAACAAGTAGCGAGTCTTTTTCTTCCTTTGGATGTAGTAAAAGAAGACATAAAAAAATACATCGTTGATGGTGAGACAATTCTTCCAAAAGAAAATGATTTCAATAACATGAGCGCGGTCGAATGGATGGAGGATATAGGATTCAATTTGCCCCTAACTGTATCTAAAGGAAAAATCGAAGGGATCAGACGAGAGAGCAACGCTTTTAAAGCTGGCCTAACCAATGGGCAAAAATTTATAAGCTACCAATGTATTGATCAAATTATATCAGTTTTTGTTGTCGATCGGAATGGAAGCTCAAAAGAGTTCGTATACCCGAAAGAATCAATCACTCGACTTGTTCCACAATATGTATTGCAAGAAAGTCCAACAAAGATGGCTCTATGAAAAAAACATTCCCATTTGCTTTGTTTCTTTCTTGGCTCGTCATAATGCAAGCGTCACTTTTTTCATTAAATTCAAGCTGCTTGACTTCATTGAATAATGACTTACTTAACGAATTAAAAGTGATGTGTGAGAAGGATCAGGAAGCGCGTTTCAAGGTTATAAATTCAGAAAATTTAAATGAAGATGTTCAAGATCAAATCATCGTAGAAGTCGATCAAGAGAATCTAGCTCGTTTAAAAAATATTATTCATCAATTTGGATGGCCGGGTTTTCAGCTTGTTGGAGAAGAGGGAGCTGACAACATGTGGCTTTTAATTCAACACTGCGATCTTGATTTGGAATTCCAGAAATTATGTTTGGCTTTACTAAAAGATGCAGTAGAAAAAAATGATGCTCCCAAAAGGCATCTAGCCTATTTAACCGATAGAGTTTTGGTAAATGAAGGTAAGGCTCAGATTTATGGGACACAAATGCAAATTATAGAAGGACAAGCTGTAGCAAATCCTATACAAGAGCCTCACGATTTGGATAGACGCAGAGAAGAAATGGGTTTATGCCCATTTACAGAGTACCTATCCCTGATCCAGGAAGTCTATCATTTGAAAAAATAATTCGTTGCTCTTCCATTTTTTCTTGAATAACTTTGAAGCAGAAGCTACTGGTATTTCCCTGAAATTGGCCTTAGAGCCTGTTAGTGAATCACTAAGTCCTCTGGATGTTTCTTTCACAAAGTAGTCATTGCGTTGATGTCATAAGTTGTCTCGGTTAACATGCCGAAAGCGCCACTCAGGGCGTCTACGATATCATCATGAGCGCCATCAGGAAAGTTTTCAAGTTCGCGGAAGAATTCTTCATTCCAAGAAGCTTGAAGGACTTTGATATTTCCGGCTTCAGCTTGTGAGCTGACAGGAGAAGCCCTGGTGATTTTGTCTTTTGTTGTTCTGTAAGGCTTTACGATGAAGCCTTCCAAAGACCGAATTAAATAATCGGCTTCGCTAATACCTGCTTGACCGGGATCTTGTTCGATTCCAATTCTAACGTACACACCATCTCTTGAAGCAGTATTTTTGATGGCACTTTGAACGCCTAAAGGAGTTTGCTGAATTCTTACTAAATCGGTGATGTTGAGAATTCCGTTTGAATCCTTTTCAAGCTTTATTCCTACAGTAAAGTCTGGGTCATTCGTATCCGTTTTCTTTGTAGCAGCCCTATCCCAATATCGAACTTTTTGAGTGCCTTTCGGTACAGCGCTGACAGTTTCGAAAAATGATCTTTGAAAAAACAGACCGGCTGTTGGCCTTATATTCCAATTACCCATAAGAAGCTGCTCCCGCTCAAATCGGGGAAGCGCCTTTAAGTTGGCCAGATAACCAGGATCTTTTTCCATGAGAATTGTGTTATCGAGCACGCTAGAGATAATAAAAGTAAAACTTTTTGGAAGACAGTCTGGGTGTCGTCGTTTCAGTTCTTCCGATGAATTAGCCCAAACAATTCGATCATTCTCCATGATGAACCAACGAATTTTTCCGCTTCGTTCTTTGATGGCATATCCAGTATCGGGATTAATCCACCAATCAACTATCTCACGCACCCAACTGTCGCAATCAGGATTTGTCGTCGCGCGAATATACGGTCTGACACCACATGTTGATCTATTTCTGGACAGCATATAAAAAAATTGATCTCTCGTGAAATGGGTGAGTTCATCAAATCCAATCAGTGGAATTTGAGAGCCTTGCCAATCAAGTTTACTTTTTTCATGCTCCAAATGATTAAACTTGATAGTTGTTCCGGATGGGAATTCCCATTCAAGGATTGTTTCTTTTGGTTTGCCACTAAATGCAGGAAAAAGCTCAAAGGAAGTATCCCATAAGCCACCTTTATTCCGAACTTGTGTGGCATTACGTCTGAAAATGACAGCTCCGAATCCAGGGACGTTCCTATATCGCAAAGCCTCCATCAGGAGCGCATAAGTCTTTCCACCCCCACTTGCTCCCCCGTAGATGGCAATATGGGCGGGAGATCGAAGGAATAGGTCTTGTGGGCCTTGAGGCTTAATTTTGAAGGTTGTTTGATTGGTCATAGACTAAATGGTCCAGTTCTTGATTCATACCATTTGGAGGTAAAAACAGCTCGATAACTATTCCGTTTTTTGTTTCAGCTTTAAGGTCTAATTTTTCGTGATTAGCCCATCTTTCAGGGTTTCGACGAGCCAGGAAATCGCGCGCTGCTTGCCAATTTTGAGGCATTTGATCTTTCCAAATTTGGACAATCTCCAATTCAGCTTCAGCCTCAGCTTTCTGCACTTCCTGGGAAAATTGGAAAAAGGGTCCTTTTTGCTCCTCCTCACCTTTTTTCAACCAGTCGCGAAATGTCGAATAATCAATACCTGCGGCTTTGCAGGCTGGCTCGTAATAGTTGCCTCTTCGAATTGCTTCGATGATCTTATCTTTGACCAGATGAAATTTGCTGGGTCGGCCTATAGAGCCTTTTATTTTATCCACGGCTTCTTCCTTTGTAATGATTCTCTAATCAACTTGAGTTTTTTAGTTTTGCAAACCCTCTTTTGAAAAACTAAAAGACTCTCGACTAAATCGTACATTTTTCATCTTCCTTCTGTTTTTCAGTTTCTTGTTCCTTTGGATTGGAGAAACTGAAAAACGGTAAATAGATGTTTGCGTTCTTCGTTCCTTTTGTGATGTTCCAATATTTACCAACTCCATCTTTTAGTAGTTGAGTACCACTTGCTTGAGCGATCTCGAGTGTTTCATTCATTTTTTCTAGTAATTTAGTTTGATTGATGCCTTCAGCAGGAATCAGATCTCGTATCTTCTCTAAATTAGAATTAACGAAACGAGTAGATTCTAAAATGGCGCTTGTAACTTCTCTATTTTTTTCATCAACGATTCCGATTTCAACAGTTTTAAGAAGGAAAGAAAGTGGTTCGAGAATTTCTGCTTCTTTCATTTTTGTGGTTGTCATTGTTAAAATATCTTTTTGTTTTCCAATGTTGTATTCAGAATCAGCAGCTCCTTTTAAAGCTATTGATCCTCTAGCTCTATCTTTTTCGTTGTGCCCCGTATGGTGTACTATTAAAACACAACAGTTGAATGGAATGCGAATACAGGCATCAACTATTGCAATAAAGGCAGACATATCCTCTGTTTGATTTTCATTACCATTTCCAAAATTTCGGGCCAAAGTATCGATAACCACTAATTTTGGAGGACCATGTATATCAGCGAGTTCCTGTATCGTTTGGGCCACTAACATGGCATTTGCCCGGTCTAGAAATTGTGCCGGCCTTTCACTAATGAATAGAGGAGCGCGATCAAGAGGACATTCATGATATTTGCTCCAAGCGGCTAATCGTCTTGAAATGCCGCTGTGTCCTTCTCCAGCTATGTAAAAAACGCTTCCTTGTTTTACACTTCGGTTATACCATGAGCAACCGATTGCTACTGCAACGGCTAAGCTAAGGGCAATAAAAGTCTTGCCTGAACCTGGATCTCCAAAAATGACAGAAAGAGAGTTTTCCTCTAGGTAATCTTCGACGATCCATTGTGGATGTGTTATTTTTAGGTCGCTCGCTTTGATAAATGGAAACTTCTGTCCTGCAGTGGATAGTATTTTTTGAGGTCTTTCTTGTTCCGAAGAGGTTCGAGGTTTGCTTTTTCCTGCGTTCAGTCCGCTTTGGACAGTTTGATAAGCCTCTGATTGTTTTAATCCGATACAGAGTGCCGTCGATAGAAGACTATTAATCACATAATTTTCTTCCAGATCACCATTTGCTACAAGTTGTCCAAGGCAAAATGCTGCACGATTTAGACGGCTATTTCTTTCCCCCTCCAAAGCGTTGGATAAGTTACACACCTCCTCGAAGAGAGCTTTCTTGCCATATTCTGTATTATTTTCTTTACCACGAGTATTATCTTCTCTTGAGGATTTAAAGTTTACTTTTCTATTGATTAAGTCTTCCTGCTCTTTCTGGTGGTTCTCTAAGCGCTCCTTTGCATATTCTAGACTGATTTCCACATCATTCTTACAGTCTAAGATTTTACACATTTTTGGCAGAGATTTTGTATGCCAACTTCCTGGTAAACGCATGGGATGCGCAAGAGGTCCTGCTGAGGAATCTCCTTTAACGATCTTTGCGGCCAATTTTCTAAGATTATTTAATTGTTCGTGTTCCTCGGAAGTGATTGTTGGACGAGCTAAGCGCCAATGAAGATGAAGCTTAGAAAAGAAACTATTTGTTTGAGGTTCTTGCCATATGCCTCCACTAGCCACAACGATTGTGGGTGGACCCAAAATAGTTTCAAGCACTTCGCGTGCTTTTTCGGGATGGGTTTCATCTAAATCCACAGATAAGGCTACACCGTTGAAAACATCTATTTCCTTAGCTTTACTAGATTCTTTGAAAGTGGCTGTGGGTGAGCAGAAAACCGCTCCAGGAAGAGATGCAGCATGTGTTGCCAATCGATTTGCGGCAGACAATAAACCAGGATTATCGAACAAGTAACTCTCAGCATTGAAGGCAACACCACCTTCGTGATGAAAGCCACGCAATGAAACATAACCGCCAGTTGCGTTGCAAAAAAGAGCTTTAAAGAAAGTTTCAATTTCTGTTGTATCGGCCAGAAGTTGTTGTTGATTATTCTTTTCTTGTCCTGTAAAATCCTTGTCGACGTTCATAGGCCCCTGGTTGCAGCCGGGGCTTATTTTTATTTCCATATTACCCCCTTTCATTTTGGCGAAGCCATTTAATGAAAGATGCAACGGGGTAACAAACGCGTCGACCGACGAAAAAGCGCCCTTCTGGTCCAGTACCGTTGGAATCAGCATTAGCCAAAGTTTTGGAACTAATTCCTCCTCCCGTAAATTTTTTAATTTCTGCACGCGCTACAATTGGGGATGGCCAACGTGCTACCATTTCACTATAAATATCATCCATTTATTAGCCTTTTGATTGTTTTGTTTTTCATTCCCTAAGAAGCTTACAGCTATTTTAGGAGCTTTGTTGAAACGATAGTTTAATTTAAAACTTTAGCGCACGCGGGGAGAAAGCGAGGAAATTTTCCTCGCATTGGTAGATTGATATTCAGAAGGTTAGGTAGCCAAATTTTGGATTATTAATTAAAGTGCGTGACTGAATCGTCTTGGGTTGAGTGACAAAATTTTCTATGATCAATAACGATCGATTTGACAGCTTCATAAGAGATATCTATGTCAATATTGGAAAAACATTCTGCAATAACATGACAAGCCGAATTTGGTTCACAAATGGAAGTTGTTTTCATAAGGGGAGCGTATCCGCACTTTTCTAACAAAAAATAGCATTCAACAATACATTGATCTCTATATAAGTTCTTAACCTTATGAGGACCGCGTTGTGTTGGTCTTTTCTTATTGAATTTATGAAATAGACGAAGCTTTTCAGGCAAGGTGCCTGTTTGCTCAAGGAAATAATCAATTAATTCATTCGCTGCATCCCATGCAATAGGATCGTGCGTTGCAGAAGCTATTAGACCTTCCAAATTTTCTCCTGTAAATTTTAGGTCAATGTAAGGGCTTTCCTTTCCATCCAAGTACGCGATTAACCATCTCAAATTTACGCCAATAGCATAAGTTTTTTTTATGCGACCTTTTTTAGTTTTTATCACCACACCTGTTCTCAACATAAGGAGCATTTTGCGTCGATTTAAACCGTCTGGTAATTTTTCATACTTCCACTCTGGTTTTTTTGGATCTCGAATATATTCTGAAGAAGTTTGTTCAACTCCTTCGAAAATCTGGTCTATTTTCAACTTGCTTACCCCCTTGAAACAATCGGGTGTAGTTTTCAATTTCGCATTAATGAGTTTTATCGCTTGGTTGTAATCCATTGGGTAGTCCTTATTTAGACTGTCGCTGCAATTGATATGATTTTTTCGTTTTCACCCTTAAGTGACTGAGCAATGCCATTCATTGCTTGTCGTCGTTCATCTTTATCGCCTTTTACATAGACAAAGACCATTGCAGAAGTCTTCCAACCAAACATAAGCTGTAAATCTTTGACAGACGCTCCATTTCGAGCTGCAATGGTTGCTGCGGTATGACGCAATGTATGATAAGATGCCTTGTCCCTGGGATTCCGATCTTTATTTAATTCTAAGTGATTGACAGCTGCTCTAAAGGCGGCTGGTGGCTCCTTGTATGGACTTCCTTTGTGTGTGGTAAAAACGTATTCGCCTATTTTTCCTGGAGGTCTTCCTTTTAACATTGTTATCAACTCAGGCACTAAATAAATCTCTCTGGAATCGCCGTTTTTTGTCTCTTGAAAAAGCACTGTGTTTTCAGTGAAATTAATACATTCCCATGTGAGTCTGGCAGCTTCTGAAAATCGACAGCCTGTATAGGCACCAAAAAGAGTGATGTCATGCGCTGTTTGATTGTGGATGAGAAGATAGTCTAAAATAGCCTTTATCTCTTCGGGAAGAAGTACCCGAAACCTTGCATTATTTATCTTTCCTACGAGTATTCCTGAAGCCGGATTTTCACCAGTCTTTACAAGCTTGCGTTTGGCGGCATGTTTCCATATTCGAAAAACTGTGCCGATGGCATATTGTTGGGTACGGCGAGAGAGTTTTTTTGCTTTCATCGTATCAACCATGCGCTCAACATCTTCAGGAGTGATATCTTTTAATGGTTTATTGCCCATTAATGGTTTAATCCGGTTTTCATAGTGTGAGACTTCTTTTTCCCAAGAGGAAGATTTGATGCGGTCTTTTAATACATGGACATAATCTTCTTCCCAAAACTCAGAAAGCGTGAGACTTTCAGCTTTTTGAATAGCGAGAGCTTTAGCCTGAATCATGCGTTTTTCTTTTAGCGTTCTTGGACCCGTTCCAAGACGTTGATTTTTCTGCAATTCAGCTAATTCTTCTGCCGCTCGTTTCTCAGTCCAATTTGCTTTGACCTTCTTACCATTTATGGTTTCTTCCCATGATTCTGTTGCCCATCCAAGAGATTCTTGCACCATTTTTCCATCGAGCTTGTAGAAAATAGTGTAATAACGGTCCGGTACAACACCATTTTTTCTGGTGGGATGTTCCCTATAACGCACACCTCGAAATTTTGATTTGATCCATTTCAGTTTCATTTAAGCCCTACCGTAAAATTTGTCCAACCCCTGTCCAACCAAATGATGATGAAATAGCGGGTGGAATTAGGAATGGCTAAGAATACATTGTAGAGTATAAAATGTCAATACTCAAAGACTTAAGGAAGGAATAGGAAGGATAGGGAACGGTGGCTAGAGGGACTGTAAATCCCTCGACTTCGGTCTCCGTTGGTTCGAGTCCAACCGCCCCCATACACTATTCACAGCAAGATTTCCATAGGTTCTTCAAAGAGCCTCTTTCTCTTCAATTACGCAAATTTTACGCAGTAGACGCCAACAAACTGGCGCAATACCCATCCTTTCAGTCTTTTCGCATCTCAAAGTTCAGACGTTTTATTTTTGCCCTTATTGATACAATTCTTGATGCTTCGTTGCTTTTGCTATCCATTGGAATTTTGGTGGTCAAAAAGCGTCAAAACTTTCTTCAAGTGCGTAAAAATTGCGTAAAGCTTTGTTTATCTACTCAAATTTATTCATTTTACCTAGAGAATTTCATAAATAGACAAGGGATTTACTATCCCTTGTTGTGCTTTATTTTGATATTTGCTAGGTTACACCTTTCAATCCTGGAGACTTATGGGATCAATTCGTGAATTTACAAAAAAAGATGGCTCTAAATCTTATCATGCAGAAATTCGATTGCGCGGACATCCAGTAGATCGAGACAATTTTAGAACACGCAGCGCAGCAAAAAAATGGATTCAAGATACTGAGTCTGCAATAAGAGACGGCCGCCATTCTAAAGTTTCAGAAGCCAAGCGTCATACTGTAGGGGAATTAATAGATCGCTTCATTACACAATGGCTTCCCAAAAATCCTAAAAGTCAAAGTAAACAAACGGCTCTTTTGATGTGGTGGAAACAACGCTTAGGTCATTTAACCCTTGCAGATTTGACTTCAGGTGTCATCGCTGAGGCACGTGATGCTTTGTTAATTGAGACTACAAAACGAAAAAAGCTCCGAAGTCCCTCAACAGTGAACCGGTATTTGGCGTCTTTATCCAAAGCTTTAGCTGTGGCAGTTCAAGAATGGGGATGGATAGACGATTCGCCTATGCGTAAGGTTTCAAAACCAAGTGAAGCCCCTTCAAGAGAAAGATTTTTAAGTATCGAAGAAAAAGAGCGGTTACTTCTGTTTTGTAAAGAATCTTCTAATCCTAATCTTTTTCCCATGGTAACCATCTCAATTTTGACAGCAATGCGTTTTGGCGAGCTAGTTAATTTACAGTGGAGCGACATTGATTTTGATCACCGCACCATAATCCTTCGTGAAACCAAAAATGGTGATAGGCGAGTTATTCCATTAACTGGAGCCGTAGAAACCATTTTTAAACAGTGCCCTACTTATGCGGAAAATGCTGTGGGGTTAGTTTTTAAATCTCAAAGACAAAATAGTGCAGGAGTTGTTTCTATTAGAAGTGCTTTTGAACGGGCTTTGAGAAGTGCTGGGATCACGGAATTTCGTTGGCATGACCTTCGGCATACCGCGGCATCTTATCTCGCTATGAATGGAGCAACGCAAGGAGAGCTTATGGCTATTTTAGGGCATCGCTCACCCCATATGACTCGACGTTACGCGCATTATAGTCGAAAGCATTTAACTGCATTAATGGAACGGGCAGGAAATAATATTTTTGGAGGAGCAGTTGAGTAAAGTTATAGCAACAGAAAAGTTTGATATGGAAAAAACGATTCTTTTTGGATGCAAAGATGATAGTAGTTTTTTCCAAAGGTTAATTCTAAAAACAATTCCTTTAATTCGAGGGCTTTTTCCGGAACATATTAACTCTTGGCAAGACAAACTAAGGAAAAATAATACGATCAGAAAAGTTAATGAGGAGTTAACGTCAGCTTTTATTGAGCTTTGGAAGCATGCCAAAGAGAAAAATAAATGGGATCTTCAAAAAGAGCTTATCAGATTGTTGCAGAAAGTACGAGGTCCTCGTTTTGAATTTGGCGATACTCTTCTCAAAAGAATCTTTTCAGATCTTCAAGAACTCCATGTAAATCACTTAGGACTTCCAAAAAAATATCCTTTTTCTAATCTTGCTTTGAAGGTTGTGGAATTGGAAAGAACAAGAAAATACAATAATAGTTTTGCCTGTCCACATCGCGACACGAGTCTAGGGGAAGTATGTGATCAATGCTTAGCTAAGTGTCATCCCTTATATCAAATAGGCAGAATATGGATTCTTGTGGGATGGAGAAAATTTCCCAAAGAAATGAAAAGCTCAGTACTTAAAAAAGCATCTCAAAAGAAGTTTAAATTCGTTGGAAACCTTTTTTCAATAATCAAAACTAGGCAGAATTCCTCCTCAAAAAAGATTTCGGAGCGAGTGAAGGTTTTTAAATATCAAGTTGATTTATATAAGCTGCATAAAGCTTTTGCTCCAACGGCTCAGATGGCCTATAATATCCGTCTTAAAGAGCATCAAGCAAATGCAGAATGCTTTGCTGAAGTCATGTGGAGGGATTTGGAAGTTTTAGAGGCTTGCTGGGGATTTAAAGATGAAAAACTGCTACAGAAGAGATGGCCGTCTTTAAGGGAGAAGTCTCTTGAAATTGGATTGCTTGGAAGCGATGTATATAATAAATGTTTGCTTATTTGGAAGGCAGAAGAATTTGCTTTACTAGATCGGTCCAATCATTTGTGTACATATCTTAAAAGGGGAAATTTTCAAAAATTAGTGGAGACTCTATCTAAGGAGCTTTTTATTAATGATATCGTTTCAGGGCAAACAACATTCATAAAAGATCCGTCAAAGAGAATATTAAAACAACCCCTTCGGGAGTCTGATGAAGAGAAATTCTGTGATTGGTACGGCAATTGGTGGATTCTAAATAAAGGTAAATCACCTCATCAGAGAACCTACAATATTGCTATAACGCACTATCGGAAAGAAGAGAATGCTATAGCCAAAAGAAAAAAAGCATATCCCTCCTCTACGCTCAAAAGATGGATTCGTGATTTTCATGTTCGCCAAAAGCCTATTCACGATTAAAAACTAATATCACTTTAAGTCCTTAACTTAAGTAAAGAATTTATCCTCTTTTCGAGTGACTAGCTCGAATCTTTTGAAAAATCTATATTCATCACTATCTTCTGTAATGAAATAAGTTAAAAAATAAGTTAATTTTAACGTGTGTCCCTCCTCTAAAAAAAGTTAATTTCTTCCAGAAAAGTTAATTCACAAATATGCTTGAAGGCATTTATGTGTAATTTATTTTTATAAAATGAGATCATCAGGAATTAACCAACAAGAACCAAAATGAGGAGGTTCCAGATGATAAATATAGAAACGCAGTTATTAACAGTTCGGCAGTTCACCCAAAAATATCCATGGCCTACGGAATCGGGTATTCGGGCATTGATATTTGGTGCCTCTAAAAATGAAAATAAATTCCAATCAGCATTCAAAAGAGTCGGAAGGCGCGTTTTAATTGATCAATCAGAATTCTGGCTCTGTGTAGATCGTATTCAGGAGGACCCTAACTATGCCTGTAAGCGATGAATATAACCGTAAAATGCTTATTACTTATCTTGAACAGTTTAACTATTGGCTTTCTCGTTTCGAGGAAAGCGGAGACGTTGAACATCTTGATAACGCTGAAAGAAATGCTGAAGTAGTTAGGTTTTATTTACCAATCTTTCTTCGAGAATTGAACTATACCGGTCTTAGAAACATATATAGGAGCCTGTCTTAAACGGGTCTCAAATGGGTTAGGAAACTGCTATGAACGTAATTGTAGATAAAACTTCTATTGAATTGCAAGAGCAATCTGAAGTGAAACATTTCACAGATATGAGAGCCTTGCAATTTGAGAAGCTCATCATAGAAGCTGATGGAAATCCAAATGTTTCAAAAAATGAGATCTTTGAAAGCAGCCCAGTTTTTAAACCCTATACATTTGCTGAGATGTTAGAAATGCCTTCTAAGAAATGGTTAATGGATCAAGTTTTTGGAGCTGGAGACATTGGCATGATCTATGGAGCACCTGGATGTGGCAAAACATTTTTGATCATAGACATGATCATGAGCCTTTGCACTGGCAGTCGATGGGCTAATAGGTTTGATGTTCAACGCCCCCTTTACATCGCTTATTGTGCCGGTGAAGGTCTTAGTGGATTACCCCCTAGGTTTTCATCCATAGCTAAACACTATAGTATTACTTCTCTACATAATTTCGCTTTCTACGCAAACCCTCCGCAATTGTATGACGATAACGCGATAGCAACGATTAACCGTTTTTGTAATGAATGGAAAGCTCGTCAGCTAGAAAAAGATGCAAAGCCACTTGATGTTCTTATTATTGATACCTTACACACTGCAACCAATGCAGCAGATGAAAATAGTGCTCAGCATATGGGTAAAGTTTTAAGTTCATGTCGCTTGGCTGCCAATGACCTTGGTTGTGCTGTGATATTGGTACATCATACAAATAAGAATGGTGCTATTGAACGAGGGAGCAGTTCATTACGAGGAGCAATGGACTTTATGATTAAGATTGAAAAGCCATCGGAAGGAATTACTAAAGCAGTGATGACTTGTTCAAAGCTAAAGGATGGGGAACAATGGGCAGAGCAAAGTTTCAATCTATGCTCTCAAGTTGAATGTGGAAGTGTTTATGTGTTATGGGATGAACCAGGCAATCCAAAGCAGATAAAGGGATCAAAGATGAGTGATAAAGAAAAGCTCAAAGCTGAAATGGAACGTTATGCTGGCAGAACACTCACATGCAAGACGTTAGCAGAATCCATCGCTAAAACAGAACCTTATACTCGAAAGTTGTTAAATGAGCTAGAGAATGCAAAGGTGGTAATAGAGCGTTGAGCAATCCAGAAAAGCCACAAAGCAATAGAAATTCCTGGGTTTACTGGATTGATGCTGCCCAAGAAAAGGTGGATTCGGATGTTTAGCTTTTCTGTGGGAATCAAGATTCGTCACATCAAATACCGCTATATCTAAAGAATATAGCGGTATTTGATGTGACGAAATACCGGTATTTAAGAGGTATCTAACAGGTATTTGATGATAAAATTGATAGTGAAGAGATCTCAAAAATACTTTTAGGAAGGTATTTGAACTTTTTACTGATCAAATACCGGTATCTGAATCAAGCGGACGGAGAGTATAAAAATGGATATAAAAGATCTGATTGAAGAAACAGGATATTCTCCACGAAGAAAAGCTACATGTCATGGAGGTGAATATTGTTCACCATGTCCTTTTTGCAAAGCAGGGGAGGATCGTTTCCTTATCTGGCCTAACCGTCATAACAAGAACGGTGAATATCAAGGAGGACGTTATACCTGTCGCAAATGTGAGAAATATGGGGATGCAATAACTTTTCTTCGAGATTTACATGGTCTGAATTATCGAGATGCTTGTATCCAACTGAAAATTACGCCAAAAACACGCCTATTCACATCAATGCCCAAACAACCACCTAGACCAGTGATTGCTATTAACCCTCCTTCAATCTGGATGGAGAAAGCAACAGCATTTATGGAATGGTGTCATACCAATTTGATAAACAACTCGGAGGCTTTAAAGAAAGTTCAAGATCGAGGATTCACCACCGAGTCAATCAGGAAATATAAGATCGGATTCAATTCTGGTGATAATCGAGGTTATGATTTTAAACGTAGTCGTCAGGATTGGGGATTGGAAGAACGCATCAAAGACGATGGAACCTCTCAGAAAATTTGGCTACCGGTTGGCTTTACTATTCCCACATTTTCAAATGATGGTCAAATTATCAAACTCAAGATTCGTCGCACAGCTTGGAAAGAAGATGACAACCTTCCTAAATACGTTGAGATCTCTGGCTCAAAGTCATGTTCTTCCATATATGGAAATACCACATTGCCTGTTGGGCTTGTGCTTGAATCTGAATTTGATGCTTTACTTATCCAACAGGAAGCAAGTGACTTACTCTATTGTGCTGCTCTTGGTGGGAGCACAAAGCCGATTGATGCACATACAGATGCACTATTACGTTCCACAAGGCGCATTTTATTCCTACCTGACTTTGATCAGGCTGGAGCTATCGCATGGGTAAAATGGAAGAGGTTATTTCCACAGATTCATCGAATCCTCACTCTCTCTGGTAAAGGAGCTGGCGATGCTTGGCTTGCAGGCATAGACCTGCATAAATGGATCGAGAGCGAGATAACAAATAGTAATAAAACGTAAGGAAATCTCATGAAAGACAGATCATCATTAACGAGGCGGCAACTTTATGCTTTACCTTTTCTGATCAGCAATTCAAGTATTGAGTTAGCTGCTAAACAGTCTGGCGTCTCTGCAAAGCAAATATTCGATTGGTTAAATCAGCCAGCTTTTCGGCAAGAATTAGAAAATAGGAAGAATGAGGTTGTAACCCACGCTGTAGATCGTTTAAAAGCAACAGCTTCAAAAGCATGTGAAACTTTGATTGGCTTGCTTGATAATGCAGAGTCAGAGTCAGTCCGGCATAGAGTTGCCATTGATATGCTAAACATGACACTCAAGTTCATGGAGTTTAGAGATGTTGAGCAACGGATCAGAAAACTAGAGGATACCATTACAGAATAGGAGGGTTTTCATGTCTCACAAAATACGATTAAATAGATTAGAAAAGATGGGATCGGGCGATAGATTATGGGCTTTGATTGGTATTGGTAAGCCAAGCGACGCTCAGCATCAAAGGATACTAGAGATGCAAGCACGTCAGCGTTTCTACGCTTCTGGAGGCAATAGAGAAGCATATCTTGCTTTCCTACCATTTGATTCGTTTCCTAATGGCTTCTTCGGCTATGTCAAGAAAAGCGAGTTCATCAAAGTGGTTACAAACAAGACAAAGAACCCTGCTGAAAACTAATGGGACTCCCAGAAGATGGAACCAGTACCTTGGAAAAGCAGAGGGGGTATGTTCCTTAATAGAACCGGTACTAATTCATATTTAAGGAAATCTCTCTAAGGAGAAACTTCTAAAAATTTTTCCGAAATTTTCTGAACCCATATTCTAGAACTGAAAAGATATTTTTATGAATTAACAAAGCACTGAAGATGTGAAGTTTATGGAATAAATGGAATTAGATCTCAAATAAAAAACATCAAAAGAGAAAAATTGCAAACAATAACTTTATTTTTATACCCTAACTCTGCTTGTTTTTAAACAGGAGCCTTTAGATACCTCTTAAACCATCGAAATTCAAAAAAAGTGATTCGTAAGCGTAGGAATGTGGGAATAATG